>JBDHFS010000102.1:0-10044 GCA_039590285.1 Gemmatimonadota bacterium | reverse complement strand
TTCCCGATCAGTGCCGCGTAGATGATTTTTCGTGAAGAGCCGGCCACGATTCTACATCCGATCCCAGGCCCAGATCGCGTAACGCGTCGGCTGATCGAGGTTCTCGCCGCACTCTTTGAGGGTCAGCAGGATGCTTCCCCGGTGGTGGCTCTCGTGCGCGACGAAGTACGCGAGTGTGGTGGCGATCCCCCTGTTGAATCCTCGTCGCTTCGGGACTCCGGCCGTCAGATCCGAGAGGAACTGCTCGACGGCCGCTCCGGAAGCATCGAAGGCATCCTTCAGCTCCTGTCTGCCCGGCACTGTCTTCGCCGGGAACGTAACGAGCCCCCGACCGAGGTCCTTCGCTCGTTTCTCGAGGTGCCAGACTCGCACGTTGTGCATGTGGCCGAACTGCCCCGCCACTCCACGCCCGCCGCGCCGCGATAGGGTGCAGGCCATCCCCGCATCGCTGATTCGATCGAGCAGATACAGGCTGATGCGGTTGTTCGTCCGCCAGGCCTCGAGCAACTCGGCTGTCTCCGTCATGCGCGACTCCATGGGCGGGAGACCGGGCCCGGTCCCCTGTCGATCGTAAGGCTCAGCCGGTGCCGTCGCTCACGTCACCAGCCGGCCCGGCCGCGAGTTGCGCCGGATCCAGGGTCGGCATCCTCACCATCATATAGGTGGCGCCGATCGCCGGCGCGAGGAGGACGAACCGCCAGGGCGAGTCCAGCAGGAGGATGCTCGTCCCGATGGCACCCCATGTGAGGACCAGGATGGTCACCTTGCTGCTCAGCGGCAGGGCCTTGTGCTCCCGGTAGCCCCGAATGATCGGTCCGTAGACACGGTGGCCCAACAGCCAGGCGTAGAGCCGGTCCGAACTGCGAACGAAGCAGGCAGCCGCCAGCAGAAGGAAAGGCGTGGTGGGCAACAGAGGTATGAAGATACCGATGGTCCCGAGTCCAACGGAAGCCACACCGACCGCCACGAGCAGCCAGCGGGGAATGCGGCTTCGCTTCACGGGAGCACGTCCGGCCCGAAACAACGCTCAGTCATGATGATCGGCCGGCTGCACGCCCTCCGCCCCTGTCAGCTGACCGGATAGCCTGCTCGGATCGTGAATCAGAATCGGAAGGTGTTGCGGGCAGATGCCGATATCGGATCCCAGGTAGCGAATCTGTACGATCGGAATCTCGTCCGAGGTCTGGCCACACGCCAGGCAGATCAAGCGCGAATCGGTCATCACTCTTCCTCCATTCTCGAACCGGCCGGCCCCGCATGATCCGTCTAGATATCGTCCGGGGCGCGTCGAGGCAACGCCGTGAGCGTCGCTCCGGGGGCGAACGTTGACGTGTAGGAAACCGACTCCCACCTTGGACTCCGGGATTCGAGGTGGGGGCGGCCGGATCATCTTCAGAGAGGAAGCGCTTGAGATTCCGCTTTCGCGGCCATTGGGGATTGCAGGCCGGCGTCATGGCCGGTATCGCTGTCGCCGGCGTGTTCTTCGTCGCCGACGTGGTTCGGGCGACCCCTCTGTCGACAGCGGTCTTCCTCGGCCGCGTGCTGCTCGAGAGCGCGGGCGTGGCGCTCCAGGACCCGGCGGTCACCGAAGCTCTGGCGGGATTCTCGGCTGGTGGACGTCTGGCATCGCTGACCGCGGTCCACCTGCTCGCATATGGGATGCTGGGGATTCTCGCCGTCGCGCTCGCCAACTTGTTCAATATCCGGTGGAGTGCGCTGAAGGGGGCCGTTCTGGGAGCGGCCGTGGGCTCCATCATCGGCTATTTCGCCGCCGGCTTGGGCATGTACCATCTGTCAAGCGGGCTTCTGACCGTTGAGCTGATCCTGGCTGCCAACGTGGTGGGAGGGGTCGTTCTCGGCTGGTACCTGAGACTCTGCCGGCAGGAGGCCGAGGAGGCCGCCTGATCCCGGGACTCGAAGGCGCCCGGACCCTGCGCACAGGCGACCATACGAAGACGGCCCGATCCACTGGACCGGGCCGTCTTCATCGGTACGACTTCTGCATCGCGAACGGCTAGTACATACCGCCCATGTCACCGCCAGGCATGGCCGGCATGGACTCCTTCTCGGGCTTGTCCACGACCACCGCTTCCGTCGTGAGCAGCAGACCCGCGATCGAAGCCGCGTTCTGGAGCGCCGTGCGCGTGACCTTGGTCGGGTCGATGACGCCGGCCTTCACCAGGTCCTCGTACTCGTCAGTCTGGGCGTTGTAGCCCCAGTTGAGCGACTTCTTTTCGCGGACGCGCTCGACGACGATGGAGCCCTCAGCACCCGCATTCTCGGCTATCTGCCGCAGCGGCTCTTCCAGTGAACGACGAACGATTCGCACGCCGATCAGCTCATCGGAGTCGTCCCGCTTCACCGAGTCAAGCTTCGACTGGCACCACAGGAGAGCGACCCCGCCGCCCGGGACGATGCCCTCCTCGACGGCCGCCCGCGTGGCATGCAGAGCATCCTCGACGCGAGCTTTCTTTTCCTTCATCTCCGTCTCGGTGGCCGCGCCGACGTTGATCACCGCGACGCCGCCAGCCAGCTTAGCGAGACGCTCCTGCAGCTTCTCCTGGTCGTAGTCGGACGTTGATTTGTCGATCGCGACCTTGATCTCGTTGATCCGGCCCTTGATCTTGTCCGTATCGCCCGCGCCGTCAACGATCGTCGTGTCGTCCTTGTCGATCACCACGCGCTTGGCCGACCCGAGATCACTGACCACGGCATTCTCGAGCTTGAATCCGAGCTCCTCACTGATCACCTGTCCGCCCGTCAGGACCGCGATGTCCTGCAGCATCTGCTTCCGCCGGTCGCCGAAGCCGGGCGCCTTGACCGCCGACACCTTGAGGGTGCCGCGCAGCTTGTTGACGACGAGAGTGGCAAGGGCTTCTCCCTCAACGTCCTCGGCGATGATCATGAGAGGCTTGCCCATCTGGGCCACCTTCTCGAGCACCGGTAGAAGGTCCTTCATCGACGAGATCTTCTTGTCATGGATCAGGATGAGCGGCTCCTCCAGAACGGCCTCCATCTTTTCCGGATCCGTGACGAAGTAGGGCGACAGGTAGCCGCGGTCGAACTGCATTCCGTCCACTGTCTCGAGCGTCGTTTCGAGACCCTTCGCCTCCTCGACCGTGATGACGCCGTCTTTGCCCACCTTCTCCATCGCGTCGGCGATCAGGTCGCCGATCACCGAGTCGCTGTTGGCCGAGATCGTCGCGACCTGGGTGATCTCCTTCTTGCCGGACGTCTCGACCGCCATGCCGGCGAGCTGCTCGACGACGTTCTCGACCGCCGCGTCGACTCCGCGCTTGAGCGCCATCGGGTTGACGCCGGCCGTCACGCTCTTGAGACCCTCGGCGTATATCGCCTGTGCGAGCAGAGTGGCCGTCGTAGTTCCGTCACCGGCGTTGTCGGATGTCCTGGTCGCGACCTCCTTCACCATCTTGGCGCCCAGATCCTCGACCGGATCCTCCAGCTCGATCTCCTTGGCCACGGTGACGCCGTCCTTGGTGATCGTCGGGCTACCGAACTTCTTCTCGATGACTACGTTCCGGCCCTTCGGACCCAGCGTGACCTTAACGGCCGCGGCGAGCTTGTCCACGCCCTTCTTCAGACGAGACCGAGCCTCGGTGTTGAATTCCAGTTCCTTGGCCATCTTCTCTGGACTCCTCTCTTATTTGGACCGATCAGACCGTCTGATCGTATCGTTCGCTCTTCCGCTACCGAATCAGCCGAGAACCGCCAATACGTCCGACTCGCGAATGATGAGATACTCGGTGCCGTCGACCGTGACCTCGGTGCCGGAGTACTTGCCGTACAGGATCCGGTCGCCCTCGTTGAGCTCGACCTCGATCAACTCTCCCTGCTCGCTGCGCCGGCCGGGGCCCACCGCGACGACCGTTCCCTGCTGCGGCTTCTCCTTCGCCGTGTCGGGGATGTACAGACCGCCACGCATTTCTTCTGCCTCTTCGAGCGCCTCGACGACGACCCGATCGGCCAGGGGCTTGATGTTCACGCTTGCCATGTCCGCTCCTCCTGGTGCTTCCGCTATGGGTTGAGCCAATTCGTTTGCGAGACCGTTGTTGTTAGCACTCTCATAAATTGAGTGCTAGAAGCGTACTCCAAGATACGAGGCGCGGAGCCCCGGTCAAGTCACGCGTCCGGGTCCCCGGAAAGCAGGCATCGTGCCAGGCCGCAATCGCCGTTTCCGGCCCTCTTGTCGGGTCTCGGGCTGCCGGGTCGGCGGACGCGGCGGCGGCGCCTGTCAGCATGGCGCACCACTGCCAGAACGGCTGCGAATCCACCGTGGCTTCGGGTGCATCGTGACCGGGCACGAGCAGGCTCCGAAACCGCATTTGAAACCCCGGGCCACCTCCGGGCGTAGGGAGGGTCGTAAGAGAAACGCATGCCGACTGGCCGGCCCGCCTCGGGGGATGCGCGGCGCGGCCGAGAGATATGGACCGGAGGGAATGATGATTCGGGCGATCGTGACGCTTCTGATACTGGGCTTCGTCGGGATGGCGGTGCTCAGTGTGCTGTTCGGCCTTCTGGTGCCGCTTCTGGCGCTGGCATTGAAGGTCGGCCTGGTACTGTTCGTCGGGTACCTCATCCTCAGGGTCGTGAGCCCGGGGGACGCCGAGAAGGTAAAGGAAAAGCTGCGGCGGGTGAAGTAGGGGCTGGATCGGGGGGAGGGTCCGGCGGCGAGTCCGCCGGACCGCCGTCACCTGGGTCGGCGCGAGCCGGCCCTTTTTCTATGCCCCTCCCTACCTCTCGCCCTCCGCCAGCGCCTGTCGGGCGGCAACCAGATGGCCTTGGGCCCGGTTGACGTGGCGGGCGATCTCCCGGACGCGAGCGGCGGCGGCGTCGAGATCGCCCGCGCGAAGAGCGAGGCGGGCGGCTGGAAGAGGCAGCGTCGCGTAACCGTTGTCGGGGTCGGAGGCGAACAGGAGCTGCCGACTCCACGCATCGCCCGGAAGACCGGACTCGGAAGCGAAGCTGAGGCTGGCTTCGCGAACGTGAGCGTTCACCCGCCTCGCGACCTTCTCGTCGAGCGGGCCAGAGGAAAGAGCTGCTTCCCGCGCCGCGGCGAACTCCGCGCCATCCCGCCGAAGCCCGGACAGTCCCGACTCGAGCTCCTCCAGGGCGGAACGAACGGCGGCCGAGACGGACGAGGCGGCGTCTTCCTCCATGGCCGCCTCTCCGACGCCATGCTGCGTCGCGGTCGCCGCGCGCAGGGCCTCGTCCATGGCCGTGGCCAGTTGCCCGGCTCGCTCTTCGACCACGGCCGCCAGACCGGAGTGGTCGAACGGCAGGATCTCCGCGTTCGCCATCCTGGCCAGGACCACGGCGGCGATGCGCGCCGTGGCGGCGTGGTACAGATATCCCGGGTCGCCGAACTCCTGCATCCAGCGTGGCGTGTCGTACATGGAGTGGTAGACGCCTCCGCGGCCGCCGAACCCGAAGCCGATGCAAGGGATGCCGAGGTGCTGATAGAAGCCCTTGTGGTCGGAACCCCCGCCCAGGTCACCCACCGGAGGCACGGTCGGAACCTCTCCTTCCCGGGCATCTTCCGTCACACGACTCAACCACGCCTCGAAGACGGTCGCGCCCGATATCGGGTCGGTCACCCTCCGGGGCGCCTCCCGAGCCAGTGTCTTGAGCTCCGGGGATGATGCGGCGCCGAAGGAATGACCTGACACGGGAGCATCCAGATTGACATACGCCACGACGGAGCTTTGAAGACGTTCGGCGTTCGCCTCCACCCATTCGATCGACCCGATGACACCCCATTCTTCCGCGTCCCAGGTGGCGAAGACTATCGTCCGCCGGGTCCTCAACCCGCGGGCAGCGGCGACGGCGAAGGCGCGCGCCACCTCCACGACGCCGGCTGTTCCGCTCACGTTGTCGATCGCTCCGGGGCCCCAGGCGTCACGATGGGCTCCGATGACCAGCCATTCTTCGGGCCACACGCGGCCCGGTAGCACGGCGATCGTATTGTAGGCTGGATGGAAGGCGTCCTCTCCCCTCTCGGCCCGGGCTTCCACACGCGCCCGCGTCGGTCCGGGGCCCAGTCGGTACGTCATCTCGAGTCCGCCCTGCCACGTCTCCGGCGCGATCGGTCCACCGAGGTAGGTGAGCAGCTCCCCGGCCGCGCCATATCCAATGGGCAGAACAGGAATTGCCGCCACGCCCACCATTTCCTCCTCCGGGATGCGGTCGGACCCGGCGGTAGATGGGCCGTCCGGGGTCGACGGATCCCCGGTGGCGTTGAGAATGCTCCCGCGTTGAACTCCCCGCGCCGGGCGCATCGGCCCGTCCGGGTAGACGTCCCCCCGAACGAATCCGTCGCTCGCCGGATCCGAGTACAGCAGCAGCGCCCCGGCCCCACGCGTTTCGGCCTCGCGCGCCTTGATCCCTCGGAAGGACCTGCCGTACCGGACCAGCACGATGTTCCCTGCCACCGAGACACCGGCCGAGTCCAGAGTCCGATAGTCCGCCGGGAGTCCGTAGTTGGCGAACACGACCTCCGCCTCGGAGGCCCCGTTTCCACTGTACGCGTTGAACACCGGCACCACATCCCGGTGAGTAGCCGGATCCACATCCAGTGCCGGCTCCTCCAGGTCCAGAGTCGACGGCGCCGGATGCGTCCGTTCAAGGGAGGAGAGTATCGGGTGCGGCATGTACAGAATCAGGGAGTCGAACCGGGCCTCGAGACCGGCTGCGCGATGCCACCGAATGACCGAATCGCGCGTGACGATCTGCCCTTCCGTTCCCGCGACGTGAGGCCGGGACGCCAGGGTGCGGGCCCAGCGACCTATCGAGTCTGGATGGATAACATCCAGGAGGGCCGTTTCCAGCTCGGCCTGGCGGATCGACTCCCTCACCGAGAAACCGGTGATCGGCGCCTCCTGCGCCGTCGCTGGCCCGACTACCGTGGCTGCGCCGAGCCATGCCATGATCCCGACGGCATGGAAACCCCGGAGCACGCTCATCCCCGAGCCCGCGGAACGGATGGAAGGCAACCGCTCCCTCACCCCGGATCTCCCGCCACTTCCCCGGACTCTCGTCCGCGCAGGTATTCATCGGCACACACCAACCCATGGAGGGTCAGGTACGGATCGATCTCTTCCACGGTCCGGCAATGGGGCGCGATCAGAGCGGCCATGCCTCCGGTAGCGATCACGAACGGGTCGTCCGGCTTCCATTCTTCCAGAATCCGGCGAACGATCCCGTCGATTCCGTCGACGATCGAGTAGAAGACACCGGACTCGAGGCACGTGACCGTCCGCCTCCCGATTACCCTGTCGGGAAGACGGATCTCCACCGACGGCAGCTTGGACGTGAACTCGTGCATTCGATCGATACCCGCGCGCGGTCCCGGAGCAATCACTCCCCCGATGAAGGCCCCGTCTGCCGTGATGCAGTCGAAGGTCGTGGCGGTCCCCAGATCCACGACGATCGTGTTGCGAGCGTACAGGCACATCGTTCCCAGCGTATTGACGATGCGATCCGCTCCCACGGAGGCCGGCTCGTCCACGTCCAACGTCACCGGAAGGGTCGTGCTCGCGTCTATCCTTACGGTAGGGATCGACAGGATTCTGAACGCCTCGTCCCACGATCGGTCGACGGCCGGTACCACCGAAGCGATCACCACCCGTTCGATCGCGTCCGCCGCTCCATCCACCGTGGACAGGAGGCCGGTGAGAGTCAGGGCCATCTCGTCGCCGGTGGGGTGGTGCTGCGTGCTGATTCGCCAGCTGTGCTCGATCTCCCGGCCGGTGTAAAGCCCGAGCAGCGTCTCAGTGTTCCCCACGTCCATCGCCAGGATCATCTCGCCCCCTTCGGCTCCGGGTCCGGCTCGATCAGGCCCACGGATCGACGACGCCATCCGTTACCCGGCGGAGCGCCCCGCGATCGGGTCGGAACAACAGCGCCCCGTCGGGGGCGATCCCCACGCAGGTGCCGGTCTGCGCTGGCCCTTCACCCGGAAGTGTGAGCACGGCCCGCCTGTCCCGCAGCCAGTCGTACTGATCGACCCGGTCGAGGACCGTTCCCGCCAGGGTGACGGGAGGCTCTCGAAGCCAGGTCTCGAGTCCCTCGATCGCGGCATCCGCGACTTCCACGAGTGGGACCTTCCGGTCGAGCTCCGTTGCCAGCGACGTGGCCCGTTCCAGAACGTCGGGGGGCGCAGCCCGTCCGAGGGCCCGGACGTTGATCCCCACACCGATCACCAGGTAACGTGGACGGGCCTCGGACCAGGATGCCTCCGCCAGCACGCCGCCGAGCTTCCTTCCGGACGCGACGATGTCGTTCGGCCACTTGAGCGCGGGCCGCAGGCCGCTGAACGCCGCATCCAGCCGCTCCACCACACCGAGTCCGGCGAGAATGGAGACCGGAGCGGGGTGTGACAGGTCGCGCGGGCGGAGGATCATGCTCAAGTACAGGCCGGCGTCTCTCGGCGAGTACCAGTCGCGCCCGGCGCGTCCCCGCCCGGCCGTTTGCTCGCGGCACACGACTATCGTACCGGCCGGCGCCCCCGTCTCGGCTCGCTCGCGAGCCGCTTCATTCGTCGAATCGATCTTGCCATGGAGGACAACCGACTCCCGGCCCCAGCGCTCCCGCAGCGCCTCCAGCGAGTACCCGTCCCATTCCGCCGTCGTTCTCCGGCTCATTGGCCTTCGTCACGATACATGGGTGGATGTCCGCGCCGGAACCGGCCGGCGACGACCGCGACATCGAAACATAGCCTGCGTCGACTTCCAGCACCCGGCGCACCGGAATGGTTCATTTCAGCCCCGGCAGGACGGCCGAGGCCAGCAGGTAGGCCCCCCCGACAAACCAGCAGTACCATGCGAAGTGATGGAATGTGCGGGCCTCCAGCATGCGCACGAACCAACGGATCGCCAGCACGCCCGCGACGAGGGCGGTGAAGAAGCCGGCTCCGAGTGCCGAAGTCCCGGGTCCGGCGGAGCCACCGACGTCTCCGAGCTGCAGCAGTCCGGCCCCCAGAATCGCTGGGACGGACAGCAGGAAGGAGAATTCGGCCGCGGCCATGGCATCCACGCCGCGCCAGGTGCCCGCGGCCACCGTGGCCCCGGAGCGGCTTATACCCGGCAGGATCGCCAACGCCTGGGAAATTCCGATCAAGGCGGCCTGCCCCACCGAGATTTCAGGCTTCCCCGCGCGGCTCGTCGTGAAGCGCACGGAATGCACGAACAGGCCCGTCACGAGTAGAGCCGCGGCCGCCATCACTGGCCGGCCGAACGCAACCTCGAACCAGTCCTTCAGAAGAACACCGGCCAGCCCGGCGGGAACCGACGCCAGGGCCAGCAGTGCAATGTAACCCCAGTCGGCTCTCCGGCCCCGCAGTGCGCCGGCGGCGAGAGAGCCGACGCGCCGCCGGTAGACCCAGAGAACGGCGCACAGTGTGGCCAGGTGAACCGTGACCTCGAAGGTGACTCCCGGGAGGTCGATTCCGAGCAGCGCCTGTCCCAGCACCAGGTGACCGCTGCTCGATACCGGCAGGAATTCCGTCAATCCCTGGACGACACCCAGGAGGATCGCCTCCAGGACGCTCAAGCTCGCGCCTCCGACTCCGCCACCGCGTCGGCAGGGACCACGGCGGCTGGCCGGGCGGCAATCATCTCCTCGTAGAAGGTCTCGTACATGGGGACTATGAGTTCCGCCGAGAAACGGCTCACGGCCTGCTCACGGGCGTTCTGGCTGAAGCGCCGCCACACGTCCCCGTCCTGGAGGAGTCGCGCACCGCTGGCCGCCATCTCATCGACCGCACCGACGGGGTGAAGGAAGCCCGTTTCACCGTCGTCGACGACCTCCGCCAGGCCGCTGGCCCCCGTCCCTATCACGGGCACTCCGCTGGCCAGGGCCTCGAGAGCCACCAGGCCGAAAGACTCCTGCTCCGAGGGCAACAGAAACAGGTCCGCGCAGCCGAGCAGCTCGGCCACGGATTCCAGCTTTCCGAGGAACACTACGTGCTGCGCCACTCCCAGGGTCTCGGCCAGGTCGGCGGCGGCGGCGCGCTCCGGACCATCGCCT
>JBDHFS010000101.1:0-10087 GCA_039590285.1 Gemmatimonadota bacterium | reverse complement strand
TGCCAAGCCCGATCGAGAGACGCGCACTTGAGCGATGGGAATGGGAAGGTGGCAGTTAGGCTGGGGCACAGCGAAGTGCCTTGGTAGTACCCTCGTTCCGCACGGGCCTGGTACGAGTGAACCCGATGTCGTTGGAAGACAATGTGCACATCTGATCAGCCGTTCGATGAATACGCGGACCAGTACGACACATGGTTCTTGAGAAACCGCAACGTCCTGGAGTCGGAGGTTCTGCTCCTTAGGCACTTCCTATCCGATCCGGGCCGGGCACTAAGCGTTGGCTGTGGGAGCGGTCTGTTCGAGCACTTTCTACGCAGCGTGCACGGCATCGACATCCGCTTCGGCGTAGAACCCGCCGAGGGTATGGCCCGGGTAGCCGAGAAGCGCGGTATGACAGTAGAGCGCGGAACCGCGGAGAACCTTCCGCTGGAAGAGGCAGAGTTCGACACCCTTGTTCTGAACGGGATCCCCAGCTACGTCGACGACCTGGAGAGGGCCTTCAGGGAGGCGCATCGCGTCCTGAAGTCCGGTGGGCAGATCATAGTGGCTGATGTACCGGCGGAGAGTTCCTTCGGGCTCCTATACCGGCTCGCGGGACTCCGTCATACGTGGGAAGATCCATATCTTGCCAAGGTCGTGCCTGCTCATCCGTATCCTGTGGAATTCGTGAGGGACGCCAGGTGGCGAACGACCGAAGAGAAGGCGGCGCTGCTGCAGGTTGTGGGATTCGTGGACCTCAAGTACGCGCAGACACTGACGCGTCACCCGAAGTACTCCGATGATTCGGTCGAAGAACCCGTCGAGGGCTTTGACCGCGGCGACTACGTGGCCATCCAGGCTCGCAAGCCAGAGTGCTAGTTTCGGCTGAGCCGCCTACGGTGCCTCCTCCACCCACAGCTCCTCCATGTAGTAGGTGGGCACCGCAAGGGAAGACCTGGTCGGTCCCCGGACCCGCTGGTGGACGAACCAGTTGCTGGAAGAAGGAATGAGCCGCGTGAACGGCATGTCGGCCCTGAAGATCTCCGTCAGCCGGGCGTACAGGCGGTCCTGCTCCTCCGGGTCGGCCGTGGTCTGGATGCTATCGATGACCGTGAACGCCTCAAGGTTGTGGTAACCGGTTGGGTTTCCGCGCCCGAAGTCCCGCTGCTGGGCCTCCGGGTATGACTGCACGATCATGAACAGTGCCTCGAAGTCCCCGGTCCTGAGCCGGTCCCACCTCGAGGCGTCATCGATGGACTGTATCTTCATGTGGACGCCGACCTGGCGAAGGAACTCCTGGACATGCACCGCGAGTTGCGGATATCCCTGCCCCGAATACACGCTCGCGGTGAATCGAAATGGACGGCCGTCCTGCTCCCGCACTCCATCCCGACCGCGCACCCATCCCGCAGCGTCTAGCAGTGCCCCTGCCTGCTCCGGGTCGTAGGGTAGGGGCTCGGGCCACTCCCCCCGCCGGAACTGGCGCGCGGTAAACACACCGTCGGTGACGGGCAGGTCCTCCGGGAGATTGAGGAGCTGCAGGAGCTCGCGGCGATCCAGGGCCAGGGTGAGGGCGCGCCGGACCCGACTGTCTGAAAAGAGCGGGTGGTCCGCCTTCCAATAGATCCCCCGGGCGCCGGGATGCCCTTTAACGTGTAGCTGGAATCGGGGATCCTTCATGACGCTCGGGATCTGGGTGAGCTCGGCCACTGCCATATCCACGTTGCCGGCCAGGAGCTCCGTGAACCCCGCTTCGTCGACGAACTTGAGAATCAACCGGTCGATCCGGGGCTTCCCATTGTAGTAGTTCGGTTTCGCCTCGAACTCCATCAGCGTCTGGGGGACGTATCGCACAAAGCGGAAGGGTCCGTTCCCCACGGGGTGAGTCCAGAACTCCCACTGCCAGAACCGCTTCGGGTCCAGCCCCTGCAGCAGATGCTCCGGGTAGTAGACGAGGTCGTCGATGTAATTGGGGTTGCGGGCCTGGATTCGCACGGTGGAATCGTTCTCCACGGTGGCTTCGATTCCGGGGTACTGTGCCACGTCCGGGTGGCCGAGCAGGTCCAGCGTGAACTTCACGTCGTGGGCGGTGACCGCGACTCCGTCATCCCAGCGGACGTCGGTGCGGAGGTGGTACGTGTACTCCCGGTGGTCGGGAGAGTGTTCCCAGCTCCGAGCCAGGCGCCCCTCCAGCTCCCCCCGGTTCCATGTCGCCAGCGGAAGGAAGGTCAGGAAGTCGAGGTCCCAGTTGTCCGGTTTGACGGCCTCCACATCGGGAACCGCCATCACCACGGTCGAGCCCCGATCGTACGCGGGGTCCTCTGCGCGGCCACACCCGACGTAGGCCAGGGCCAGGCAGCACGTATGAGCGACGATCGATCGGCCGCCGATGTAGCGGATCAGCGTGTTCATTGCGTAAGCAGACCTCGAGCATGGGATTTGACCTACCTTCACAATCGCCAAGTTCCAGAGTTGGGGGGAGGGGAGGGCAAAGCTCGGGGATGTGCGGGTTCGCCCCTGATTGTCGCCCGAAGGCCACTCATATAGGACGCCATCCGCCTCGTGACTCTAGTCGTGGCGTTGCTGGCTGCGCCTCCCCCCTCCTTCAAGAGGAAGTGGCGTGCGACCCCGTGTGCCGATCGCCCTGGCACTGGATGGCGCCTTGGCCCCTGCGCGGCCGCAGCACATTCCCCCGCTGATTGATATAGTGATATGTATGCCCCCCTTCACCTCCGATCGTGAGCGACGCCTCTGGTTCTGGGCACTCGCCGTCGTGGTGGCGATCTACTCCACCCTGGGACTGGCGGGGACGCTGGCCGAGGAGTTGCGCGAGCGAAACCTGCTGGATGCCTCGTTCGTCGCCGGCTTTCTCCTGGTGGTGGTGGCCATCGCCGGAAGTGGATTGAAGAGGAACCCCGGGCGGCGCGAGATCTGGGTGGCGCTCGGCGTCACGGCCGTCTACGGGATGGTGTTGATCCGGATGGGGATCGGTCCGGAGGAGCGCACCCACCTGTTCGAGTATGGTCTGGTGGCCGTCCTCATCCACCAAGCTCTTACCGAGCGTCTGCGGCAGGGCCGTCGGGTCCGGGCGCCGGCTGCTCTCGCCCTGGCAGCGACCGTACTCTTGGGCTGGCTCGACGAGGGTATACAGTGGCTCCATCCCACCCGCGTCTACGACATCCGGGATGTCGGCTTCAACGCCATCGCCGGCCTGATGGCGATGGCGGCGAGTCTGGCCCTGGCCCGAGCGCGGCGGTGGGACACCGCCCGACGCCGGTCCCGGCAGAATTGGGGGTGACGTGGTTTGTGAAGCCGCCGGTAGCCGACGCAGCGGCGGCCGCGGACGGTGTCACCGCTTGGCGGGCCGACCACGACCCCGGTCGCCCGCTTACACCGACTCGAGAACGTTTCAGCTGAAACGTCGCCGTGTTACTCCGCACACTCTGCCCGCCAGATGTCGTACGGCGCCCACAGCCTGAGCCACCGCGCCCGGCGCCTTTCGGCGATGGCTGCTCCCCCGCCGCTTCAGCGCCTGCTGGCGGGACACAGCTGCGACGGGATCTAGCTCAGCTGTCAGCTGGGGGCTACGATTCCGGCCGACTGAATCCGCCCGGATGGTTCGCCGGTACTCCACCGGCAACCAGTGCAATCTGCGACACGATCTTACGACGCTCGATCCGGGTGACCCCCGCTATGCGTCGAGTTTCTTGAGACCATACGGGTGAAGGGGTGCGGCTCCGTATCGGGCTCGAATCTTGCGCGGCTTTCAGCACTGGACTAGTACATCCTGCAACGTGGATTCGAGATTGAGACACAAGACGCTCATCCTGCTTGCCGCCCTCATCGGGCTCGCGATGCTGGCTCCGCCACCGGCCTATGGCTATCTGGATCCCGGCACTGGAAGCCTGATCGTTCAGGCCACGATCGCCGCCGTCGTCGGGATCGGGACCGCCATGAAGCTCTACTGGGGCAGGATCAGGGAGGTCTTCTCGCGAGCGAGCAGGGCCGATCCCTCCGAATGAGCGACGCGGCGACAACAGATCCGGCGAGCTTCCGGGATCCGAGTGGCAGGGTTTACGTGGTTGATGGTCGGGTCTTTCGGACGATCCTGCCACCGGCACGAGAAGACTATGAGTTCGTCCGGTCCACCAGCTGCCTTGACCGGCTCATAGAGCGGGATCTCGTCATCTCGGCGGAGGAAGTGCCGAAGGGCGCTCTCGCCGAGGCCGGAGCGGATGCCTGCTATCTCCTGGAGCACCCGCGGCTGCCTTTCATTTCATACCCCTTCGAGTGGTCGTTTCCCGCATTGAAGGCGGCGGCCCTTCTCACGCTCGACATTCATCTCGAAGTGCTCCAGCACGGGGTCACGCTCTCCGACGCATCCGCCTACAACGTGCAGTTCCAGGGCCCGAACCCTCTGTTCATCGATTACCTGTCGTTCAGGCGGTATAGGGAAGGCGAATTCTGGTCGGGACACAGGCAGTTCTGCGAGCAGTTCCTGAACCCGCTGCTCCTGACCTCCACGACCGGCGTGCCTTTTCAACCCTGGTACCGGGGAGCGATCGACGGAATTCCGGCCACGGAGCTGGCACCGCTTCTTCCACTCAGGCGACGCATCTCCTGGAATGTCATGACGCACGTCATGATGCAGGCTCGGTACTCGAAGCCGGCGGCGGTCGACAAGGCGGACAGGGCGTCGGAGAGGAAGCTCCCGCTCCCGGCGCTGAAGCGCATGCTCGGGTCGATCCGGTCCTGGATCGCCCGGCTCGAGCCATCCGGATCCCGGCCCACTGTATGGGAGGGCTACACGGCGGCGGAGGGGTATCAGGACGCCGAGAGACGGGCGAAGCACGAGTTCGTCCGCGAGTTTTCGGGCAGCGCGCGACCCGAAGTAATGCTGGACCTCGGCTGTAACACCGGGGAATATGCCGAGATCGCGCTTGCGGCCGGGACGGGAAGCGTCATCGGTCTGGAGTCCGATCACGGCGCGTTGGACGCGGCCTTCAGGAGAGCTGTGGCAGGCGATCTGCCATTCCTTCCAATCTACACGGATGTGGCGAATCCCAGTCCGGGGGGCGGTTGGCTCGGCCATGAACGGTCCTCACTGAAGTCACGGATCAGCTCGGATGCCGTGCTCGCCCTGGCGCTCGTGCACCACCTCGCTATCGGACGGAACATCCCCCTCGCGCAGGTCGTCGAGTGGATCGTGTCTCTTGCACCAACGGGAATCATCGAGTTCGTACCGAAAGCCGATGCCATGGTGCAGGCCCTGCTTCGACTCCGTGAGGATGTGTTCGAGCACTACAGTGCGGACGTGTTTCTGGATTCACTCCGGGGATCGGCTCGAGTGGTGAAGGCCCAGGAGATCACGGAATCCGGCCGCCTTCTCGTCTGGTTCGAGCGCACATGAAGTCACCTGGATGGGAGGACGCTCGCCGACCGATCGCGGACATACTCGCGCCGCCCGTCCTGCTGCTCGGTCCCCTCGTTCACTTTCTCCGCTACCACGGCTACCCGTTGTTGCGCGCGGAGATACTCATCGTCGTCGTCGCGACCGTCGGGGTCGGCGTCGCCATCGGCTGGCTCCTGCGCCGGGCCTCGCCCGAGGCCCGCCTGGTGTGGTTGAATGTCCTCCTGCTCGTGTCTGTCGATCTGGCAATGGACCTCACCGGGTACGCACCGTGGATCGCGTTACTGGCCGCCAGCAGCATCCTGCTGTGGGTCGTTCGCCAGCACGTGACGTCGATCCTGCTGGCGAGCGGTGTGGCCTTCCTGCTGGGAACTCTTCTCGTGCCGACGGCCAACGTCTATCAGGCGCACTACTCAGGCGGCCAGGATCTCGAGGCCAACCGCGACTTGCCACCCGTGCTGCACTTCGTATTCGATGAACACATCGGTGTGGAGGGGATCCCGAGCGAGCGGGTACGTGACGAGCTCGCGTCCGTCTACCTGAAGCGGGGATTCCGGATCTTCCCCAACAGCTACAGTCACTACAATCTGACGCGTCACTCCCTTCCCAACCTCTTGAACTTCACGACCGAGAGTTTCGATTCCGCGTTCATCGCCGGTTCAGCACCGATCCCGCGACTTCAACAGAATCGATACTTCACCGCGGCGGATTCACTGGGTTATCGGATCCGGGTGTATCAGCCGGGCTATCTGGACTTCTGTCACACCGAGGGAGTGGCCCCGGTGTCGTGCTTCACGTACGCCGGCAATACCCTGGGCGACATCGCCCCGCAACCGATTCCGGTCCTTGCCAAAGCGCGGATCGTGGCCGTGTACTTCCTCTCGAATCAGTCCGTGCCCTACTATTTCTCAGCCTGGCTCTATCGTCTGATCCGTCGATCGCTCGGCTCGGAGAATGCCTTCCTACCCGCCTGGGACTGGGTTGGCGACCGCGTAATACCGCCCATGTCGGTCGTCACGGACCGCGTGCTCGCCGATATCGGCGGTGATCCACGCGGCGAGTTCGTCTTCGCCCATATTCTGATGCCTCATTCTCCGTACAGCTACCACTCGGACTGTGTCCCCAGGAGCCGGGTTCACGACAGGCTCGACGCATGGAGTCCGGATGCGGTCGGTCTCACCATCAACTCGGAAGAGGGCCGACGCCGGCGCTACGAGCTGTACGAAGAGCAGCTACGATGCGTGCTTCGGCAGCTCATGGACGTGCTGGCCGAGCTGGAGGCTCACCCGGGCTTCGAGGACGCCGTGGTCATCATACAGGGCGACCACGGATCCAGGATCATGATCACCCCGCCGATGTATGACTACTACACGCTCGCTTCGACCCGCGATTATTTGGATTCGTACTCCACTCTGCTCGCGATGAGAGGTCCTCGAATACCGTCCGGCGTGGATTCAACCAGGGCCTCGATCCAGGAGGTAATTTCCCTCCTTACACAGTCGGACTTCGCATGGCCGGGGCCTGTGACGGCGGCACCGCCCTTCGTGTTCATTGCGGGCGATCCGGGCGAGCACATGCGGCGAGAGCCCTACCCCGTGGGGGCAAGCGGCCGGCTGACGGATTGACTCCGACGCTCGGGCCGTGAATCGGTAGTCTCTCATTCCTGAACAACCCGCGACCCTGGCTGCGCCCGCATCAGTCATGAGGAAAGCCGTGCCTAGCCTCCGCGGAACCCTTCCAGTTCCGCCCGAACGGCCTCCACTTCCCCAGCGAGTGCCGGCTCCGGGCCCGACATCAAGTTGAGATAGTGCTCGTAGGACTGGATCGCCTCGTCACGATAGCCCCCGATTCCAGGACCTCGGGAATAGCGGCACGCAGGGTCCTCAAGCTCGGAACAGGATCCAGGGTGTGTCGCCGGATGACGGCCAGGGATGTGGGAGCGGTGAACGGCGGCTGGCCCGCCAGGAGCTCGTACAACACGCAGGCGAGCGCGTACTGATCGCTGCGGGCATCCACCCGGTCGTCGCCGGCCGCTTGCTCGGGGCTCATGTAGTGTGGCGTGCCTACAGAGAGCCCGGTCTGCGTGAGCTGCTCGCCCCCCGCCTCGCTCACGGCCCGGGCAATCCCGAAGTCGGTCACCACCGCGTGGCCGCCGGAGAGCATGATGTTCTCGGGCTTGATGTCCCGGTGCACGATTCCTTGGCCGTGGGCGTGACTGAGAGCGCTTCCCACCTCCCGCGCCAGCTGCCGGCCGGCATCCAACCCGATGGGTCCTTCACGATCCAGCCGGTCCCTCACCGTCTCGCCCTCGATGTACGGCATCACGTAATACAGCTGGCCCGCCGCCTCTCCGGAATCGTACAGAGGGAAGGATGTGCGGGTGCGTCAGCTTGGCCGCGATTCTGATCTCGCGCAGGAACCTCTCGTGCCAGATGGTGGCCGCCAGCTCAGGAAGCAGTACCTTCACGGCTACCTGTCGATCGTGCTTCACATCGGTCGCCAGATACACTAAGGCCATGCCGCCGCGCCCGAGCTCGCGCTCGAGCGTATATCGGCCAGCCAGACTTTCGTTGAGGCGCGGCTGGAGATCCTCCATGCCAGCGAATATAGCAAGGGGCTGGGAACCAAGAAGGCCGGCGATCCGCGCGGCCGGGAGAGGACCATGAAGAAGCACTTGATGACTATCGCGTGTCTGGCCTTGTTGGCCGGGTGCGAACAGGCAACCGATGATTCGCCCTACGCGGCCGCGCGGGTGTCCGGCATCGACCAGACGGGCTTCGACCTGGAAGTCCGTCCGCAGGATGACTTTCACCACTACATCAACGGCAAGTGGCTCGCTGAGACCGAGATCCCGGGCGACTTTCCGATGTGGGGCGCCGCCGTCAAGCTGTTCGATGAGAGTGAAAAGGCTCAGAGGGCCATCATCGACGAGCTCGCGGAGCGCGACGACCTCGAGGCGGGCTCCGAAGAGCAGAAAGTCCGCGACTTCTTCGTCGCGTTCATGGATACGGCCCGGGTCGAGGCCCTTGGCGGCGATCCGTTACGGGAGCCTCTGGCACGGGTGGATGCCGTGTCCAGCAAGGCCGAATGGCTCGCTCTGGCTGGAGGGCTCGCCCGCTACGGCGTTTCGTCCCCGATCGCGATGTTCATCGACCAGGACCCCGGCGATTCACGACGCTACGTGGCGACGCTTTGGCAGGCGGGTCTGGGGCTCCCGAACCGGGACTACTATTCCGCCGAGGGCGAGAGCTTCGACGAGATTCGGGCCCGATATCCTGAGTACATCCAGTCTCTGTTCGCCCTCGCCGGCGTCGAGGCCGGCGAGGAGGAGGCAGGCGCGATCTACGAGCTGGAGCGGAGAATCGCCGAGATCCACTGGCCGCCGGAAGAGCTGCGGGAGGCGGAGAAGACGTACAATCTGTTCGCTACCGCGGACCTGGGCGGACTGACCGCGGATATCGACTGGACCGGCTACCTGGACAGCCGGGACATCGGTGGCGAAGAGGATCTGGTGATCGGGCAGCCCGACTACATTTCCAGCCTGGGCAGCCTTCTCACCGAAGTGTCCCTCGATGACCTCAAGGCATACACGAAGTTCAAGATCATCCAGGCTGCCGCACCGTATCTCGCGGGCGAGTTCTACGACGCCTCCTTCGAGTTCAACAGTCGCCTGCTGGCCGGGGTGCAGGAGCAGCCGGAGCGCTGGAAGCGAGCCGTCCGCTCGGTCAACGGCAACCTCGGTGAGGCGCTCGGGAAGGTCTACGTCGATCGTCATTTCCCGCCGGAGGCCAAGGAGCGCATGGAGGAACTCGTCGCCAACCTGGTGGCCGAGTTCGCCGTTGCGATCGATGAGCTGGAATGGATGAGTCCCGAGACGAAGGCCAAGGCCCAGGCGAAGCGCGAGAAGTTCACGACGAAGATCGGCTATCCGGACGAATGGAGGGATTACAGTGCTCTGGAGATCAACCCGGATGATCTGTTCGGTAACGTGATGCGGGGCTCCGAGTTCGAGTACAACCGGGAGATCAACAAGCTCGGGAAGCCGATCGATCGGGGCGAGTGGGGAATGACGCCTCAGACCGTTAATGCGTACCACAATCCGAGCATGAACGAGATCGTATTCCCCGCTGCCATCCTGCAGCCCCCGTTCTTCAACCTGGCGGCGGATGACGCGGCCAACTACGGAGCCATCGGTGGCGTGATCGGGCACGAGATCGGGCACGCGTTCGACGACCAGGGAAGGAAGTACGACGGCGACGGTAACCTCAACGACTGGTGGACCGAAGAGGACGCGGCGGCGTTCGAGGCCAGCGCCGCGAAGCTGGTCGAGCAGTACAACCAGTACAGCCCCCTCGAGGGCCTGAACGTGAACGGGCAGCTGACCCTCGGTGAGAACATCGGCGACCTGACAGGCCTGGTCCTCGGCTACCGCGCCTACCAGCGCTCCCTGGGAGGCGAAGAGGCGCCGGTGATCGATGAGCTGACCGGAAACCAGCGGTTCTTCATGGGCTGGGCGCAGGTGTGGCGGTCCAAGATGAGCGACGAGCTCATGCGCCAGGTCGTCCTGGCGGACCCCCATTCGCCGGCCGAGTTCAGGGTCGTGGGTCCCCTGAAGCACGTGCCGGAGTTCTATGCGGCCTTCAGTGTCGAGGAGGGTGACGGCATGTACCTGCCGCCCGAGGAGCGCGTGAAGATCTG
>JBDHFS010000100.1:0-10647 GCA_039590285.1 Gemmatimonadota bacterium | reverse complement strand
CGCGACGGCATGCAGCTCCGGCGCGGCCCCCGAGAGCCGGGCCCGGGTCAGGCTTCCAGGTATGACGGCGCCCCGCATGGCGACCCGGAGGTAGTCCCCTGTCAGTCCGCTGGTCTCCGTCTCGACGGCGATGAGGGCCTCACCACCGATACGGCGCGATGCGTAGGCGGTCCCCATGGCCACACCGATCTCGCGGAGCTCGCGCGATCTGTTGGCCGTCACCGCGCTCGGTACCGGGTCCGGCAGGATCGCCGCGCCCGTGCCTGCCCGAACGGAATACGGAAACACGTGCAGGTAGGTGTAGGGAAGGTCCTCCACGAGCCGCCTGGTCAGGGCATGATCGGCGTCGCTCTCTCCAGGGAAACCCGCGATGATGTCGGCCCCCAGGCCGAGCGGGTAGAGCCGCCCGGCGATCTCCAGCACCCGGGTCCGGTACTGTTCCCGGGTATGCCACCGGCGCATGCGTCCCAGCACCGCATCGCTCCCACTCTGCAGCGGCACGTGGAGATGCGGCGCCAGCAGCCCCTGCGAGCGGACGAAGAGGTCCACCAGTTCGTCCTCGATCTCGGTAGCCTCTATCGACCCGAGCCGGAAACGCACACCCGGGACCTCCTCCAGTAGACGCCCGACCAGCCTGGCCAGTGTGCTTCGCTCGTCGAGGTCCATCCCGTAGTGGCCAATGTGAATCCCCGTGAGAACGAGCTCGGCGTGCGCCTCGGATTGAAGCCGGGCCTCTCGAACGACTTCGTCGGGCGTGCGGGAGCGGTTGGCTCCACGGGCGAGGCGAGTGGCGCAGAACGAGCACTTGCGGTCGCACCCGTCCTGGATCTTCAGCCACCCGCGGCTGCCGCGCGTATTGGAGCGCAGGAGGCTTCCGCCGATGGGCTCATGGTCCGTCGCGGCCAGCTCGGATTCGGGAGCCACCTCCATGGCCACAGCGAGTGGATCCTGGCCCCGGATCACGCCGTCCACCTCGGGCATCGCGCGATACTCGTCCTCGCGCAGCGCCGATGAGCAGCCGGCCACGACGATCCGCAGGTCCGGGTGCCGGCGGCGCAGCTTTCGAATGAGGCGGCCCGCGGAGAGGTCGGCCTGGTCCGTCACGGTGCATGTGTTGAGCACGGCCGTGTTCGCATGGACGGCCGCCTCGACGGTTCGTGCGCCGCGGCTTTCCAGCTCCTGGCGCATGCGCTCCGTGTCGTACTGGTTCGCCTTGCAGCCGAACGTGTGGTACCAGACCGAAGTGGGCATTCGGGCTCCGTTCGCGAGTCGCGGAGTTAATGCCGCATCGGGCGGCGTTGCGCAACTCCGCCCTTTCAACCAATCCTTTTCCGGACCCGTCCAACTCTCTCGATGAATGTGAGCATCGCCCTGGCCATGACACCCGGCGACGATCGCAGCGCCGCGAACCAGGACCTCGCCGATGTGAGGCTCGCCTCCGGCGGCGACCTGGAGGCTTTCGAGCGCCTGTACCACAGACACGTGGCGCGCGTCCATACGCTGGTCTCACGGATGCTGGAGCCGGACCTCGCCGATGAGGTCACGCAGGATGTGTTCGTTCGCGTGTGGCGGAAGTTGGGGACGTTCCGCGGGGAAGCGGCGTTCGGGACGTGGCTCCATCGCGTCACCGTGAACCTGGTTCTCGGACGGCGCAAGAAGCTGGGGATCGGCCGGGAACGCTACCACCACCACGGGGAAGCCGTGCTGGAGAAGGCGACCGGACGAGTCGAGCGGCCCGGCATCGGTGTGGAGTTCGAGGCGGGACTGAGGCGTCTTCCGGAGCGCGCCCGGGAAGTCTTCGTGCTGCACGACATCGAGGGCTACAAGCACCGGGAGATCGCCGAGATGCTGGGCGTAACGACGGGAACGACGAAGGCGCAGCTTCACAGGGCACGGATGCTGATGCGGGACTACGTGTCGAATTGATACCGACATTTCAACCTTCACGGCTTTCAAGGGATCGAATGGGACGCGGGAAAGGCCCGCGCGAACGAAAGCCAAGCGTTACGAGCGAACGATGACCGACTGGACCGAAAGACTCTCGGACTACCTGGACGACGATCTGTCCGGGGATGAGCGCGCCCGGCTCGAGGCAGCCCTGGAAGGGGACGCCGAGCTGCGCCGTGTCCTGGACGAGCTCCGGACGGTGAAGCAAGAGGCGGCATCCCTGTTCCAGAGGGCCCCCGATACGGACCTGTGGACCGGTATCGAGTCACGGATTCGCGGGGCGTCCGATGAGGATGCGGGTGTCATCGAGCTCGCGAGCCGGAAACGGCGTCGGTTCTCGTTCACCGTGCCGCAGCTGGCGGCCGCCGCCGTCGCGCTGCTCATGGTTGGAAGCGTCAGCGTGTGGATGGCCGTCGGAGCCGGGTCGGGAGACTCGGCGCCGCAGACCGCCGTGTCCGCGCCACCTGAGGCGGGCTTCGTGTCGCTGCCACCCGCAGAGGGGCCGGTGCTTTCCTACGAAACAGCGATCCGCGACCTCGAGCAACAACTCCAGGTGGGCCGGGATCGGCTTGATCCGGCCACCGTGGAGGCGCTCGAGCGCAGCCTCGCAACCATCGACCGGGCGATCGGACGGGCCCAGGAGGCCCTCGATGCCGATCCGGCAAGCATGTACCTGAACCGTCACCTGGCGGACGCGAGGGCGCGCAAGATTCGCGTCCTGCAGCAGGCCGCCCGGCTGGCGAGCTCGTAACGATTCGACGTGTCGGCGGGCCTGCCGCCCGCGCGACCGCTAACGGGGAGAAGGGAAGGGATCCATGATCGCGCATCTGACAGTCGCAATGCTCGCCGCGCTGGCTCCAGCGCAGCAGGCCGACACCACTTTCGCCGTGGACGCTGGTGGCAGGATGGAGCTCACGCAGATCGAGGGCGCCGTGAGCGTGAGCGCCTGGGACCGCAGCGAGATGCGGGTCGTCGCCGCCTACGACGAAGACGAAGGCAAGATCGAGATCCGGCAGTCGGGCGGCACCGTTCACGTCGCAGCCAAGGGCGAATGGGGCGAGCCGGTGTGGGCCGAATTCGAGATCACGGTACCTCGCGGTATGGCCGTGGAGCTGACCGGTGTGTCGCTCGACGTGAGCGTCGCCGGGGTCGCGGGTGACGTGAGCGTCAACACGGCGGAAGGAGGCATCGAGCTCGATGGTGGTTCCGGGAACGTCGCGCTGAATGCCGTCGAGGGAGACGTCACGGTCGGCGGCGCGTCCGGCAACATCGCGGTCAACGCGGTCGATGGCGACGTGAGCGTGAGCGAGTCCAGTGGTGTGATGGCCGTGACGGCTGTGGACGGCGAAGTCTCGCTCCTGGGCATCACGTCCGAGAACGTGAGCGCCAACGCCGTGGACGGAGACATCACGTATAAGGGCACGATCGCCGACGGGGGCCGGTACGTCCTGTCCACACATGACGGCGACCTCTACGTGACGATTCCGGACGGCTCCAACGCCCGCATCTCGGTGGACACGTTCAGCGGGGACCTGGACACGGACTTCCCTGTGGAGCTCGAGGGAGACTTCGGCAAGAAGAGGATGTCGTTCACCGTCGGAACGGGTAAGGCCCTGGTGGAGCTCTCGGCCTTCGACGGGACGATATCCCTCAAGCGCGAATAAGACGCAGGCAATTCAGGCGCGGCCTCGCTTCCCTTCGAAGCGGGGCCACACTTGCATCGAGTGGGGCTACCGGGATCAGCGAGCCCGGGCAAGAAGAGGGGGACGAGGATGAAGACGATCAGCGCACTCGCGGTCGCGGCGGCAGGCGTCGTGATGGTGACGAGCCAACTGGAGACGCCCGCGGCGAGTGACATCATCCAGGCGGACCGAGCGACCCAGCAGACGCAGGACTGGGAATGGCAGGGCCGGGTCGCGTCCGGCGACGCGATCGAGATCAAGGGAGTCAACGGCGGGATCAAGGCCGCCGCGACATCCGGAAGTCAGGTCAGCGTCACGGCGGTCAAGAAGGGCAAGGACGACGATCCGGCGAGCGTCCGGATCGAGGTCGTGGAGCACGGTGACGGCGTCACGATCTGCGCCGTGTACCCGGATACCGAGGGCAAGAAGAACGAGTGCGCCCCCGGCGACAGTGGACGGCTCTCCAGCAAGGACAACGACGTGAGCGTGGACTTCACGGTCGAGGTCCCGGCGGGCGTGAGGCTCATCGCGACGACGGTGAACGGCGAGATCGAGGCCGCGAATCTGGATGCCGATGTCGTGGCCACCACGGTCAACGGAGGCATCAAGGCGTCGACCCGCGGACTCGCGCGGGCGACGACGGTCAACGGATCGATTCAGGTCTCGATGGGCCGTGCCGACTGGACCGGCTCGCTGAGCCTCAACACGGTCAATGGAAGCATCACGGTGAGCCTTCCGAGCGACGTGAACACGGAGGTGTCGGCGGCCACCGTGAACGGCGGCATGAGCACCGACTTCCCGCTTACGATCAAGGGTCGCTTCTCGATGCAGAACATGAACGGGACGATCGGAAACGGGGGCCGGGAGCTGGACATGGCCACGGTGAACGGCTCGATCCACCTCGAGAGCGGTAACTGAGTCCGGGAAGGCGAGGCCGGCCCTGGAGCCGGCCTCGCCTTCCACGAGCCTTCCATTCGATAGCCCGCGGCGAACGCCACCCTACCCGGGCGGCGTTTCGCTTTCCGCGCTCTCCTCCAGCTCGGCCAGCACGGCCAGCGTGTTGGATTCGATCTGTCTAAGCGCGGCGCGCAACGCCTTGAGCTCCTTCTTCTTCAGGCCTTCGTACAGTCGATCCCGCGTGCGTGCCGCGAGCGGAGCGGTGGCGGCCATGAGCCGCCTCGCCTCCGGGGTCAGGTAGACACGGGTCTTTCGACGATCCTCCTGGTCCGGCCGTCGGAACACCAGGTCGCGGGCTTCCATTCCGGCCAGGATGCGGCTCATGTTCGGTCGGTCGCGGTAGGTAGTCGCCGCCAGCTCCGACTGGTACTGGCCGTCCCGCGCGACGAGCCGGCTCAGAACGGTCCACATCTCGGGCGTCACGTTCACCTCATCGTCCTGAACCAGCCGGAGGAACAGGACTCGGAGCAGGCGCGCCGTGCGCTGGATCAGCCAGGCGGGCGCGTCGTCCGACCGGCCCGTCTGTAGAATGCCCTTCCCTTCAGACTTCGGTTTCTTTTTCTTGTTCTTGACCATGACGAAAAGTGTCGGCTGACAAGTTGTCTGTGCAACCTTGCCGTTGCGAAGGCAACGGTCGGATACCCCAGCACGGAGGTCTGTATGAATCGACCGTGGTTTCAACCCTTTCTGGCGGAGGCCATCGGCACGTTCGGCCTGATCTTCTTCGGCGCCGGATCGATCATCATGAACGAGTTCACGGGCGGCGGCGTGGGCCTCGTGGGCATCGCCCTCGCCCACGGCGTGGCGCTCGCCGTAGTCATCACGGCCACCGCCCACATCTCCGGCGGCCACATCAATCCGGCGGTCACGATCGGCGCATGGGTGGGGAAAGCCATCGATTCCCGCATGGCGGTGGTCTACATCGTCGCGCAGCTGCTCGGCGCCGTCGTGGCGGCGTCTCTGCTCGCCGGACTGTATCCGCCGGCGGCGGTCTCGGCCGCGAGCCTGGGTACACCGATGCTGGCCGATGGAGTGTCCACCAGCACCGCTATCATGATCGAGGCGATCCTGACGTTCTTCCTCGTGTTCACGGTATTCGGCACGGCCATCGATTCACGAGCCCCGAACCTCGGCGGCTGGGCGATCGGCCTGGTGCTGGTGTTCGACATTCTGGCCGGTGGACCCCTCACGGGAGCGTCCATGAACCCGGCGCGCACGTTCGGTCCGGCCCTGGTGGGCGGACACTGGGCGGATCACATCGTGTACTGGGTGGGACCGATTCTCGGCGGAATAGTGGCGGCGGGAGTCTACAGTCGCCTGCTCATGCCGCGAGCCGCTGCGGCGGAACCCGCTACGGCTGGCGCGGACTGACCTCGCGATCCGGGGGGCGCACGCGAACCACCGTTGCGCCCTCCGGACTCTCCGGCATGGGCCGGCCCATGGCCACCCACTCTTCCTGGACGGCTTCCATGCGCTGGGGCGCGTCGGAGAGCCGGGGTATGTCCTGGATCACGTCGCCCCAGTTCTTGAGCAGCCTGCCGTACGCCGCCATCGCCGCCCAGGGCCTGCCGAGCAGCTCGTAGACGCGACCTCTCAGGTACTGGATCGTGTGGAACTCCACCGGATAGAGGCGATCGGAGTCGTCCACGAAGAGCCGATCCGCTCCCTCCACCAGGTTCAGGGCTCTCTCACCCCTCCCAAGCTCGAGCAGCGTCCACACGTTGGTGTTGATCCTGGACACGCCGCGCGAGGGATCGAGCAGAGCTTCCACCCACAGCGCGCTCTCCAGACCTGCCGCTTCGAGATCGGGCAGGTTCTCGCGCACTCCCACGGCTTCCGCGCGACCGTAGGAGGTCACGGCTTCTTCGAACCTGCCCTCCCAGGCCCAGGCATCGCCCGTCAACAGATGCGCTTCGCCCTCCATATGGGGATCCGCGCTGGACGTGAAGCTCTCCATCTCGAGGCGTGCACCGGCCGGGTTGTTTGCCCGCAGGTACGTTCGGGCCAGCCTGTCGAGCAGCAACGTATTCGCCGGCTCCACGACCAGGGCCTGCCGGTAGCTGCCGCGCGCTTCCTCGAACCGGGACGCGTGCTCGAGAAGCTGACCGGATCCCGCGAACACCTTGACCCGGTCCTTCTCCACATCCGTGTAGCGGACGATCAGGCTGTCACCCGCCGCCGTGTCTCCCATCGTGATCGCGATGTGAGCCAGACGCCCGATCGCCCGGGCGTCCTCCGGTGAGATCTGGATGATCTCTTCCAGCGCCTGTCTCGCCTCCTCTTCCCGTCCGGGCATCATTTCCAGCATGTCGACGAGCTGGTAGCGGACCTCCAGACTGTCGCTGTCCAGGTTCGCCCACTTCGAGCGCAATTCCGTGTTGTATTCGCGGAGCTTGCCCATGTCGCCGGTGATCGCCATGGGTGACTTCTCCGGCGCCGCCGCCATCTGGTAGCCCACGTCGCCGACAAGCCGGCCGGCGAGTCGTTGAGCCACCGTGTCGGCCAGCGCGAACACGTCGCTGCCGCGCGCGCGCTCCGCGGCGATGATCGTGCCGTCACTCAGATCGATCAGCTGAGCGTCCAGCGCCAGATCGTCGGGCGTGCCCAGGATGGAGCCATGCACCATCGTGCGGGCGCCCGAGCGCCCCGCGATGTCCATGGCGCGTTCCCGTGGAATCTCGTCGGTCTCCGCGTGGCCCTCCTGCCGCAGGAGCTCGAACAGACGCTGCGGGCTCACCACGCGCAGTGCCCCGGTCTGGGCCAGGTTCGTGGTGAGCATGTCGGACATGCCCGCGCCCAGCCAGTCGAGGCTGTCGACGCCTGTGCTGTTCACGAACGGCAACACGGCGACGGAACGCTCCCCCAGATCGGCAGTCGCCGCCGTGAACGCGGCGGGGGAGTTGCCTCCGGGAGCGCTGAATTCCCCGGCGGCCGTGCTCAAGCGAAACGTCCCGATGGCGGCGAGGACCGCAAGAGTCAGCAGAAGAGAGGCTTCGGTGCGCTGCACCAGCTGCCTTCCCTTCTCGCCATGGTACCAGGCGATGATCAGCGCCGCGGGGAAACCCAGCACGATGAGCAGAACGGCCACGTCCAGGACCTTTCTGGACCAGCCGTAGTTGTCCACGAAGAAGCCGATGGCCTCCATGGACGCCCAGGCGGCGCCCAGATAGATGAAGGCGGTCCTGAAGAGGTGCTTCTCCCGAAACCTTTCGAACAGACTCATCGACACCCGGTTCTGCTCTGTAATCCCCACCGGGGCATTGGAATCCCGTGGGGCACAAGTTATTCCTGTTGTAGGGCGTGCGGCCAGCCAGCCGTGCGGAACCCCCCGCCACTCCCCTCTCTTCTTATACTTGGACACACGAAGTGTCCGATGGGATGACTGGGTCCGCGCTGGCTACGAGATAGGGGTACCCGATATACATTCCCGGGATCCAGACCGGAGAGGCCGAATGACAGGTGTTACGAACGCGTTACCAGGCGCCGCCGATGGCTGAGAACGGCAACCGCGAGCGGCCGGACACGCTGCTCCGGATCGGGCGGTCGCTGGGCCTCCGCACCACTCAGCTCGGCTCGTCGTTCGAACGGGAGCAATGGGAGCTGTTGTGGCGGCGCACGCGGCTCGTGATCGGGCTGGGACTGGCGATCAACGTGGTCCTGCTGGTGGTGACGTCCTTCGTGCCGCTCAACGCTCAGGTGACGAGCCTGCCCGTATGGGAGTGGAAGAACCGCACGGACCTGCTCTACCCGGGCTCGTTCGCCATCGCCCTGGCCTACATCTATCTGGGCCGGCCAGGCATCACCGCCCTCCAGGTGACGGTGTTCGTCGTGGCCGCGTTCAACCTGCTCTCCGGTCTGGCGGAGGTGGCGTTCCTCCAGCCCGATGTGATACCGGGGTTCGGCATCGCCCTCGTGCTGTTCATCCCCGCCGCGTTCATCCCGTGGCGAGTCCGCTACCAGGTAGCGCTGTCCGCCATGGCCGCAGCCGGATCTGTCGTGATGCTCCTCGCCAGCTACGCGCTCGTGTCGGAGATACGCGCGTTCTGGACGTCAGATGCGGTGCGCGGCTTCGGTGAGCAGGTGTTTCTGAGCGGGCTGGGCACCGCCCTGCTCGGCGGTACCTCGATCTTCGTCACGTGGACTCTGTACGGACTCCGCAAGACGGCGTTCCGAGCGAGACGCATGGGCAATTACGTCATACACAAGGAAATTGGCGAGGGAGGCATGGGCACGGTGTACGTGGCCGAGCACGCCCTCATGTGCCGACCCAGCGCCGTGAAGGTGCTCGAGACCTCGCCGGGGGCCGACCGCACGGCGCTCGCCCGATTCGAGCGCGAGGTGCGGCTCTCGTCCAGTCTGTCTCACCCCAACACCATCACGATCTTCGATTTCGGCCGCGCGTCGGACAACACGTTCTACTACGCGATGGAGTACCTCGAGGGCATGGATCTGGAGCGGTTCGTGAACCGGTTCGGGCCCATACCGGCGAGCCGGGCTGTGTTCGTCCTGCTTCAGGTGACGGGTTCGCTGGCCGAGGCGCACGACCGCGCCATCGTGCACAGGGACCTCAAGCCCTCGAACATCTTTCTGACGATGCGCGGCGGCCTGTACGACTTCGTAAAAGTGCTGGATTTCGGGCTCGCCAAACGGATTCCGGGAGCCGATGCTCCGGCGGACCTGACCAAGTCGGGCGTCGTGTTCGGCACCCCTCGCTACCTGGCTCCGGAGACCGTGTACGGTACGGCCGGTGTGGGCCCGCGAGCCGACATCTACGCCCTGGGCGCGGTGGCCTACTGGATGCTTACCGGGAGGCCTCCCTTCACGGCGGCATCACCCGTCGAGCTGATGATCGATCACGTGAAGACCGTGCCTTCCCGTCCATCGGAAATCTCCGAGGTGCCGATCCCCCCGGAGCTGGACGACGTGGTGATGAGGTGCCTGGAGAAGGACCCGGAGGACCGGTTCCACACGATCGGTGAGCTCGAGGACGCGCTCCGGGCCGTGCCCGATCCGAGTCCGTGGACGAGGTCCCGGGCATCGCACTGGTGGAACCTCCACATGGAGACGGACGAGGCGATCAACCAGTGCTTCTGCCCACCCGTGGACGACCTGGCGTTCAGCAGCGGCGACCATTCTGAGCTGGAGATGGCGAGGATGGGGGAGTAGGTCCTTGGTGTCGGTGAATCGGGTAGGCGGTGCCTCAACGGGCCTCGACTCCCACCCCACTGGACATGTTGCGTCCACATCCGGCGGTTCACGAAGTGTGCTGGAGTCCCTGCTGCTCAGCGAGCATGTTCACCAGTCCGAGTTGCTGCAGCCAGCGGTTGGGCAGGGCCTGCTTCAAGTGGCTGGCCCCGGCGTTCACCAGGGGCCCCAACACTTGCAGGCCGAGATCATAGCCCGATCCATCTCCAGTACGCGGTTACACACGAGCCGCCCTTCTTCACTTGGTGCACTGTTCTGGTGGCTAGTAGATATCCGATCCGTGCACTTGCCGGCACTCAGTAGCGATATCGCCACTCGCCGTGTACGTGTGACCGGGGTAGAAACGAAGCTGCGCAAGGCGAAGTCCTTCGTTCTCGTAGTGCCAGAAGTAATCGTAGCTGGTCGAGAACAGAGCCTCTTCCTTCCAGCGTGTGCAGACGCCGGCCTCGTACGTCTTGCACGCACAGACCGTAAGAAGCTCACGGCTTGCGTCCACAAACTTGTTGTTGTTTCCGTGCGCGCTGAGCTTCAGCTGCAACTCGTCGGCCCAGCACCAGGTTCCGTAGGCATCATCGTAGCACGCCGACATATCCGCTTTGCCGCCCGGCTTGCCGAGTGCCCGTGCCCATACCGAGTACACGAGATAGCCATCGTTCGCGCCGGGATCGGGATCCGGGAGCGTGAAGGCTGCTTCGCCGTCGCTGTCGAGACAGTTGTAGTCCGTCACTTCGAACGAACCCTCGGTCAGGTTGATGTCGCAGTGCGCACTGTTCCCATTACGACCGAGCGGGACGAAGATCCGACGCCCCTTGCTGTTGAAGTTGGTGTTCTCGTGTCCCTTTTCGACGCCTATGAT
>JBDHFS010000099.1:0-10174 GCA_039590285.1 Gemmatimonadota bacterium | reverse complement strand
AGCGCGTTCAGCGACATAGATGGCCACCAGGTCAACACGCCGTGGAGAAGACCGTTGGGCACTTTCGATCTATTCGACTTCAGCGCGAAGATCGATCCGGTGCCCGCCATGCTCACACAGTCTCATGAGAAAGTGCTTCCGGACTACTACGGCTTGACGACCAGCTTCAATCCCGAACGTATCCGACCCGATGTGATCGTGCTGGCGAACGACGAAGCCCAGGCAGTAGTCAAATACTTGCACGGCAGTCTAGGGGAGGGGAGTTTCACGTTCCTCGGCGGACACGATCCGGAGGATCCACAACACCTGGTGGGAGATCCGCCGACTGACCTTGATCTACATCGAAACTCGGCCGGGTATCGGTTGATTCTGAACAACGTCCTGTACCCGGCGGCCCGCAAGAAAGCGCTCAAGACCTGAGGCGTCGAGAGAGGCGGCTTTGAAATACGCAGCGCAGGGAACGGGGGACTGGCGCCCGCCGCGCAGGCTCGACGGGCTGCCGCCGTATCCCCTTGCCGATGTGCCGGATATCATGGCACGACTGAAGGTGGCCGGGCGCGAGGTCATCGACCTCGGGGTCGGAGACCCGGGTCTCCCGGTGCCCGAGGTGGTTGTCGAAGCGCTGGCAGCGGCCACGGCCGACCCGGCCCTGCACAAGTACGGCTTTCAGCGGGGCCTGCCGGCCTATCGTGAGTCCATCGGCGCCTGGATGAGCACCAGGTTCGGGTGCCCCGTGAACCCGGATACCGAAATCCTCCCCGTGATCGGTAGCAAGGAGGCCATCGCTCTCACCGCGTTCGCGGTCCTGGATGCGGGAGATTCGGTACTTGTGCCCGATCCCGGCTACGCTCCGTACTTCGGTGGCGCCTACTTCGCCGGAGCGCAGGTGATCCAGGCCCCCCTCCGGAAAGAGGACGGTTTTCTGGTGCCGCCGGAGCTCATTCGCTCGGCTCGCGGTCGCCTTCGACTGGTGTGCCTCAACTACCCCAACAATCCGACGAGCGCGGTCGCAGAGGCCGGATACCTGGAGGAAGTCGTCAGCGCATGTCGGGCTAGGGGAGCCGTGCTGCTGTTTGACAACGCATACTCGGAGATCACCTTCGATGGCTTCCGTGCCCCGGGACTTCTCGAGATCGATGGAGGCCGGGAGGTGGGTATCGAGTTCCACTCCTTCTCGAAGACATACAACATGACCGGCTGGCGTCTCGGCTGGGCCGCCGGCAACTCGTTACTGATTGCGGCCCTTCGAAGAGTGAAGACCTTCTTCGACACGGGTTCCTTCATGGCCGTTCAGGCAGCCGGCGCGGCGGTGCTCGGGAAGGCGGACGAGTACATCCCCTGGAACGTCGAGCGCCTGCGCGAGCGCCGGGACGCGGCGGTAACCGCGTTCAAGGAGGCCGGGTTCGACGTCCGGTGTCCGCGAGGCACACTGTACCTGTGGTTCCCGATTCCGACCTCCGAGCCGGCCGAGGCCTTCTGCCGTCGACTGCTTCTCCAGTCGGGTGTGGTCCTGCTTCCCGGCTCCGCCATGGGCGCGGGTGGCGAAGGTTTTGTGCGGGCGTCACTGGCGATTCCGCCGGAAGGCTACGCGGAAGCCGGTCGGAGGATCCGGGAGGCTCTTTGACCGGACGACCCGAGGACGCGGGACAGAAGCGCCCGGTGAGCGCGGAGCGAGCGGAGAGCCTTACCGCGCGCTACTCGCGCGGATATCGCAAGTCGGTGCGGATAGGGCTACTCGTCTCGGCCGTGCTCCACGCCCTGCTGATCTTCGTCCTCTCCAGACAGCTCTATCTCGGCGGGCGTCCGTTTCGGTCGGTAGAGATCACGCCGAGGCCCCCTGTCGGTATGCGGGCCATCGAATACCAGGAAATCGAGGCCGAGTCGGCGGAGGAAGTGATCGAGCTCCCGCCCGAAGAAAGAGATGAAATCCAGAGGCCCGAGCCCCCGATTCCGGGGGCTGATGGGATCGCGCCGGGAGCCGGGCCGGAGGAGGGACCCGGAATGACCAATGCCGAGAGGATTCGGGTCCGCGAGGGAGATCCCCGGATTTGGGAAGATTTCGAGGATCGTCCGCTGCCGGAGTACCTGGTGGACCGATGGAGCCTGGCGGAGGGTGTGATTCGCGCGCGGCTGGGTACCATCCTTGACAGCCTGCAACTCTCGGAAGAGGAGCGTCGCCGGGCCGTGGAGTGGCTCATGGGCGAGGGTGATCAGCAGTGGGGCGTTACGCCCGACGGACTGGTTCTGGGCGGTGTGGTGATCCCGATGAACGTGGGTGCCCTGTTCGAGGCCGAGGGTCCGCTTGGAAGAGAGCTGCGTCAGCAACAGAGGGACCTGGAGGCCATTCAGAGGCAGGACTTCGAGACGGATGTCGAGCGTGTGCAGAAGGAGCGTCTGGAGGAGATGCGGCAGCGCACTCAGGAGGAGGTCGAGAGACGAGCCCGTGATTCGACGGAGACGGCGGCGGACTCGGTTCCCGATGGGCTGCGGACGCCTCGCGACTGAGGACGCCTTCCGCTAAACTGTCCCGCTCGCGAGCGTTCTCCTTCGGGAGGCCCTGTCCCTTGATACGATCCCGACCGAATGAGCGATAACCTCACGCACCACGAGTTGAGCGCCAGGTACGATCCGACGGGCATCGAGGCGCCGATCTACGAGCGTTGGCTCGGCCGCCGGGCCTTCCACGTACCGGCGGAGACGGCGCAGAATCCCTACGTAATCGCCATCCCGCCCCCCAACGTCACGGCGGCCCTGCACATGGGCCACGGGCTGAACAATACGATCCAGGACGTTCTGATCCGGTATATGCGGATGCGTGGTCGGGACGCCATGTGGATCCCGGGAACGGACCATGCCGGCATCGCAACCCAGAATGTGGTGGAGCGAGAGTTGGCCGGCGAGGGGCTCAGCCGCCACGATCTGGAGCGTGACCGATTCGTCCAGCGCGTGTGGGAATGGGTGGACCAGTATGGCTCGACGATCATCGAGCAGCTCAAGACCATGGGCTGCTCGTGTGACTGGGACCGCACCCGCTTCACCCTGGATGATGGGCTGTCCAGAGCCGTGCGTGAGGTGTTCGTCCGGCTGTACGAGAAAGGCCTCATCTACCGGGGCAATTACATCATCAATTGGTGCCCCAGGTGCCGGACCGCTCTCTCCAACGAGGAAGCCGAACATCGCGAGGTCGTCGGCCGCCTCTATCACATCAGATATCCGCTGGCGGATGAGGACGGGCAGTACGTGGTCGTCGCCACCACGCGTCCCGAGACCATGCTGGGGGATACGGCGGTCGCCGTGCATCCGGACGATAAGCGGACACGGCATCTCGTGGGTCGGGCCGTGGCTCTGCCGCTCGTGGGCCGACGCATTGCGATCATAGGGGACGAATACGTCGACCCCGAGTTCGGTTCCGGCTTCGTGAAGGTGACCCCGGCGCACGATCCGAACGACTTCGAGATAGGCGTCCGTCACGATCTTCGGCGCGTCAACGTGATGAATGGCGATGCCACGATCAACGAGGAGGCGCCGGAAGCCTACCGGGGGCTGGACCGGTTCGTGGCCAGGGACCGTGTGGTGGAGGATCTGGACAAACTCGGGCTCCTGGTCACCGTCGAGGACCACGTTCACTCGATCGGCCACTGCTATCGCTGCAACACGATCGTGGAGCCCCGGCTCAGCCTCCAGTGGTTCGTGAGCATGCGACCGCTCGCCGAGCCCGCGCTGGCGGCGTATCGGGAAGGGCGTCTCCGTTTCCATCCGGAGCGATTCGGGGGCACGTACGAGCACTGGATGACGAATGTTCGAGACTGGTGCATCAGTCGTCAGCTTTGGTGGGGGCATCGTATCCCCGTGTGGTACTGCCGCGACTGCGAGGAGATCACGGTGTCGCGCGAGGATCCCGCGGCCTGCGGGGTGTGCGGAGGCGAACTCGACCAGGATCCCGATGTCCTGGACACCTGGTTCAGCTCGTGGCTGTGGCCGTTCAGCACGCTCGGCTGGCCGGAGGAAACGGCTGATCTCGCCACCTTCTACCCGACGCACACTCTCAGCACCGCGCCCGAGATCCTCTTCTTCTGGGTAGCCCGGATGGTGATGGCTGGCCTCGAGTTCGCGGGAGACCTGCCGTTCACGGATGTGCTCCTGCACGGGACTGTGAGGGACGCACAGGGTCGCCGCATGTCGAAGTCACTCGGAAACGGAATCGATCCTCTGGAGGTGGTGAACCTGTTCGGCGCCGACGCCATGCGCTTCACGCTGGTGAGTGCCGCCGCGCTGGGCACCGACCTGCAGCTGGATCACCAGGATCTCGAGTCGTCCTTCCGCGTCGGGAGGAATTTCGCGAACAAGATCTGGAACGCGGTGCGCTTCGCCCTCGCGAACGTGACGGAAGCGGACGGGTCCACGGACCCCATGACGACCGATCTCGAGCTGGCGGATCGGTGGATCCTGAGCCGTTTCGCTCGCACGAGCGAGACCGTGAGCGGTGCCTTCGACCGATTCCGCCTGCACGAGGCGGCGGATGCCGCGTACCAGTTCGTGTGGGGCGAGTTCTGCGACTGGTACCTGGAGCTGGTGAAGACGAGGCTCAAAGGCGAGCGGGGTGAGGGCAGCCGGAAGGCGGCGGCGGCCACCCTGGCGTCGGTGCTGGACGGCTGGCTCCGGCTGCTCCATCCGATCATGCCCTTCATCTCGGAGGAGCTGTACTGTCATCAGCCGGGTCGGACGGAGGAAGACACGATCATTGCGGGTCCGTGGCCGGCCCCGCCCGAGCGGTGGACGGATCCGGAGGCGGAGGCAGGGCTGGATGCCCTGCAGGAGATCGTGGGAGCGGTGCGGAATCTCCGATCCGACTACGGTATCGACCCGTCGCGCCGGATCGACGTAGTCGTGGCGCGGCCACCGGCGGCGGTGGCGGACGCTCTTGCGGCAGAGACCGAAGGCCTGCTGCGTCTGGGCCGCCTGGAATCGGTGCGTCTGGCCGAGGCAGCACCGTCCGGCGAGCCGGGCGCTCACGCGGTCCTTCGCTCCGGAGCGGAGCTGTTTCTTCCTCTCGCTGGAGTGGTGGACGTAGACCGGGAGCGATCCAGGGTATCGGCCGAGCTCGAGCGAGTCGAGGGCCTTCTGTCGGGCTCACGGCGAAAGTTGGAGGATCCGCGGTTCACGGATCAGGCTCCGGAGGAGGTTGTCGAGCGGGAGAGGGAGAAGCGGCGCTCACTGGAAGAGCGGCACGCGCTTCTGGTCCAGAAGCGCACGGCATTCGGATCCCAGTGATATGAAAGGCCCGCGCCTGGCCGTGTCGGCAGCGGCCCTGATGGCTGCGGTCTGCCCGGCGAGTTGTGCGCGGGAAGAGATGCCGCCGGGGCACGCGCCGGATTTCGAGGCTCCCGTGGTCGTTGAGATGTTCCCCGAGCATGGATCGGCGGTTCCAGACCTGGACGAAGATGCCTTCGTCCGCTTTGACGAGCCTCTCGGAGATCCGCGCTCGATCGAGAGGGCCCTGTTCGCGTCTCCCGCCGGTGTGTATGTGGTACGCGCCGGGCGCAACAACGCCCGGATCCGGCCGCGCGATGGGTGGCGGGGAGGTGTCGTCTACCGTTTCGTGATCCCGGCGGGAGTGCGGGATCTCATACGAAATCAGACGGCAGAGCCGGTCGAACTCCTGTTCACCACGGGATCGGCCATGACTCGAACGAGCACCACGGGCCGGGTGATGGACCGGGAGACCGTCCGGTCCGTGCGCGAGGCGCACGTCACGGTACTCTCGTCCGATTCCATTCCCTACATCGCCGTGGCGGACACCGGAGGCAACTTCTCCCTCCCTTCGCTCCCGACTGGACAGTACTGGGCCTTCGGCTTCCGGGACCAGAACCGCAATCTGCAGCTGGACAGAGAGTTCGAAGCGTATGACAGTGCTCTGGTGGAGCTTCCGGATACGGCGTCAGCGGTTCACCTGGAGATGTGGATCGTCCCTCCCGACTCCACGCCTCCAGTGCTCGGCTCCGTGGAAGCGCTGGACAGCATGGGCGTCCGTCTCGAGTTCGACGACTTGCTGGACCCGGAGCTTCCCTCCGAGTCGTCCTCGGTCCGGGTGGCCCTGCAGGACACGGGCGAGGAATGGCCCGTGGTGGATTTCGTTGTGGGCCGGGTGGCGACCGTGGATTCCGTGGAAGCGGAAGACTCCGTTCCGGAAGAGGGGGGGCAGTTGGACGCGGCTCTTCCACCGGACCCGGCCCTGGTCGAGGATACGGTAGGACGGGCGGTGGAGGTCGATCCAACCGCGGGACTGGAAGCGGCCGCCACGGACTCGGTCCAGGAACCGCTTCGGGCAAGGCCCGAACGGACAGTGACCGTGCGCCTGGGCAGAGCGCTCCTCGAGGGCACGTACTCCGTTGCGGCCCGCGGTTTTGCCAACCTGCGACTTCTTACCGGGGGTGGGGACACGACGTTTGTGTACGAGCCTCCGGCACCTCCGGAACCTGAGGAGGGTGCACCCGAAGATGTCGATGCGGGCGCAGAACCGGATGACTCAGAAGAAAACGGTCCGGCGGGCTCGGGTGGGGATCCGGACGGCGCGGTCAAATGAGCAGGAAGGAAGAGGTCGATCCCCGACGGGGCCTGCCCTCCGTGCACTCGCTGCTCGACCATGACGAGGTGGCGGCGTGGATAGGGCGATGGGGAAGGGCCCCCGTGACTTCGACTCTGCAAGCCGTGCTGGCAAGGCACAGAGATGTGCGTTCCCTCGGAGGGCCGCAGGCGGGTGAGGCACAGATACTCGCCGATGTTCTCCGGACTCTGGAAGCGAAATCCGTGTCGCTGCGTCCGATCATCAATGCCACGGGAGTGATCCTCCACACGAATCTCGGACGCGCGCCGCTCTCGGAGGAAGCCGCTGAGGCGGCGGCCATGGTCGCGGTGCGCTACTCGTCCCTGGAGTACGATGTCGAAACGGGCCGGCGGGGGGATCGGTACGAGCACTGCACGGCTCTGATCTGTAGGCTCACCGGGTCGGATGCGTCTCTCGTGGTGAACAACAACGCCGCGGCCGTGTCCCTGGCGATCAACGAGCTGGCCCGAGGGCGCGATGTGATCATCTCGCGTGGGGAGCTCGTAGAGATCGGAGGGGGCTTCAGGATTCCGGAGGTCATCGAACGGTCCGGGGGCTTTCTCGCGGCCGTCGGCACCACGAACCGGACTCGGATCGACGACTATCGACGGGCCATCACTCCTTCGACGGGGCTGCTGCTCAAGGTTCACCCATCCAACTACCGGGTGGATGGTTTCACCGAGGACACCCCGCTGTCCGATCTCGTGGAGCTGGGCCGGCGTGCCGGATTGCCAGTCATGTATGACCTGGGCTCCGGTCTGATTCTCCCCGAAACGTTGTCAGTGAGTGTGTCGGAGCCACCGCCATCGCGTTCCGTTGCCTCGGGCGCCGACCTGATCACATGGAGCGGAGACAAACTGCTCGGCGGGCCCCAGGCGGGGGTGTTGCACGGGAGTGAAGTCGTGATCGACCGCCTGCGCCGGAATCCGCTCTTGAGGGCGTTCAGGGTGGACAAGATGACGCTTGCCGCGCTGGAGGCGACCCTCAGGCTGTACCTGGATCCGGAGACGGCTGTTCATCGCATACCCGCCCTCCGGATGCTGGCGGAGGCTGCCGAAAGCGTAAGACAGCGGGCTCGAGCCACGCACGTGCTGCTGGAGCCCGGTATAGCCGCAAGGGTCGTCGTGGCGCCGATGCGTTCGGTCGTGGGAGGCGGCGCGGCGCCCGGTGTCGAGCTCGAGTCGGCGGGTTGGACACTGGACGGGCCGGCCGAGCGTCTGGACGCTCTTCTTCGAGGTCTGGATCCTCCCGTGATCAGCCGCATCGGGGATGACACGGTTCACATCGATTTCCGCACGCTGCTGCCGGGCGATGAGGAAGCCGTGGCCCGCGGCGTCAGCGAGGCTCTGAGCGTCGTGCGAGATGAACGGTGAACGACTCCACCGGTCGGGAGCACCTTCCCAGCGCCGTCTTCCTCGATAGAGACGGCACGATCATTCGAGACGTCGGATACCTCTCCGAACCGGGAGGCGTGGAGTTGCGTGCCGGGTCGGCGGACGCGATCCGCTTGCTGAACGACCTGGACGTGCCCGTCGTCATCGTGACCAACCAGTCCGGCATCGGTCGCGGATACTACGGGGAGGAGCAGTTCCGAGCCGTGCAGCAGGAAACGGAGCGCCTGCTGAATCAGGCGGGGGCCTCGATCGAGGCGGTCTATTTCTGCCCCCACTCGCCTGACGTGGGCTGTGGCTGCCGCAAGCCAGGCCTGGATCTGTACCTGCGCGCGGCCGAGGATCTTAGCCTGGATCTGAGCTCTGCCGTATATGCAGGGGACCGCGCGCGCGATGTCGGCCCCGCAGCGAAAACAGGAGGATTCGGCCTTCTGGTGGCTGACGAGCAGGGGCGGTATGATGAGTCGATGCTTCCGGGGTGCTTGCGAGCGCCTGATCTCCTGACGGGTGTCCAGCGTATCCTCGGTAAGGCGACGGACGGCCTCTGACCCCCGATCGAAGAAGGCGATTCATGCCCGAGTCCCTCGGCGTAGCGGTGTTGGCGTCGGGATCCGGCACCAACCTCCAGGCCCTGCTCGACCGCTTCAACGACAATCCCGAGGCGAACGCAAGGGTGACTCGGGTCATCGCCAGTCGTCCGGGTATCGGTGCGATTGCTCGCGCGGAGAGACATGGCGTCCCGGCGTCGGTCATGCCGCAGGATGCCCCGGCCGCCGATTGGATTCTGGCGGAACTGGGGGCCGGCGAAGCAGACCTGATTGTGCTCGCCGGATGGCTCAAGCTCATTCCGGAGGACGTGGTCCGGGCCTACCGGGGTCGGATGCTCAACATCCATCCGGCTCTGCTCCCGGCGTTTGGGGGTGAGGGAATGTATGGCCGCCGGGTACACGAGGCCGTGATCCGGTCGGGGGCGCGCATCACCGGCGTCACCGTGCATTTCGTGGACGAGATCTACGATCATGGGGCGATCATCGCCCAGTGGCCCGTTCCGGTGATGGAGGGAGACGACGCGCAGTCGCTTGCGGCCCGGGTGCTGAGAACGGAGCACCGGGTGCTACCCTCAGTGGTCCACATGTTCGCGGCAGGTGCGTTTCGCCTCGGCCCAGACGGTGGAGTCGAATGGAGCGTGCGCTGGTTCGATGGACAGGCGTTCGAGCTGGCGGATGTGAACACCGTGGAAGAATGAAGAGAGGCAGCGGATGCCCTACGCGATAGTCAGCGTTTCAGACAAGACCGGTGTCGGGGAGCTGGCCCGGAAGCTCCACGAGAGGGGCTGGAGCCTGCTGTCGACAGGAGGGACGGGCAAGGCGATTCGAGACGCGGATGTCCCGGTCACCCGTATATCAGACCTCACCGGGTTCCCCGAGATCCTGGGGGGGCGGGTCAAGACACTGCACCCGGCCGTGCACGCTGGACTGCTGGCGCGGCTGTCGGTGGAGGAGGATGTGAGGGACCTGGAAAGGCACGGCCTCGAGTCGATCGGGGTCGTGATCGTGAACCTGTATCCATTCCGGGAGACGGTGGCCAGACCGGAGACGACGCTCTCGGAGGCGCTCGAGCAGATAGACATCGGAGGGCCGACGATGCTTCGAGCTGCCGCCAAGAACCACCCGTTCGTGTGGGCCGTCTGCGACCCGGCGGACTACGACGACCTTATCTCCGCCATGGACCAGGGTGGGGACCAGGGGGATTTCCGAAGGAGGCTCGCCGCCAAGGTCTTCGCCCACACATCCACGTATGACGCGTCGGTGGCCGGTTATCTCCAGGCCTCGCGTGACGCGTCGGAGGCCAGCCCAAGACTTCCGGAGGAGTTCCTCCTGTCGCTGACGCGCGTCCAGGCTCTCCGCTACGGGGAGAATCCGGACCAGCCCGCGGCCTTCTACCGGGCGTCGTCGGCACCACCGGCCGGGATCCCGGGCTTGAAACAGCTTCACGGAAAAGAGCTTTCGTACAACAACATTCTGGATGTGGACGGTGCACTGCTCTGCATCGCGCCCTTCATGGGAGACGCCAGGCCGGCCTGCGCAGTACTCAAGCACACGACCCCGTGTGGAATAGCGGTGGGAAGGTCCCCGGCCGAGGCGTATCGAAAGGCCCTGGCGTGCGATCCTGTTTCGGC
>JBDHFS010000098.1:0-10195 GCA_039590285.1 Gemmatimonadota bacterium | reverse complement strand
ACGCAACGGCCAGGGCGGGGAAGTGTTGATTTTGCAGGCTATAGACAGCGGTAGGCAATCAGGCGCAGAAGGTGTGTTCTAACTTGAAAACAGGTGTCCGCAGGGACATGCGGATTCGAATCCCGCCCCATCCACCCCATCCTCACCGGAGATAGCCTCGTCCCTTGAGGTGTCTTCGTCACCGACGGGCTTCTTCTGCGGGGGCCGCCCGCTTCACTGTCGATCCAGCTAGATTCGATAGAGCCGCACGCACGGCGTACACCCTCGACTGCGGGGCGGGATGGCGAAACAGACGTTTGCGGGGAAGGTCGTCTGGATCACGGGGGCCTCATCAGGAATCGGGAAATCCCTGGCGCTGGCCTTCCATGAAGCCGGAGCGAGGCTGATCCTCTCCGCCCGGCGGCGCGCCGTGCTAGATGAGGTAGCCGGCGATTGCGGCACGGTTCCGGAGGTACGAGTCCTCGCGATGGATCTCTCAGTCGTCGAGGAGCTGCCTGATCGCGTCGCGACGGCACTGGAGTTCTTCGGCCACGTCGACATCATGGTTCACAATGCGGGTGTTGCCCTGCGGGATCGCGCACTCGACACGAGTCTGGAAGTCGATCGACGGGTCATGGCCACGAACTACCTCGGGCCGGTCGCCATCACGAAGGCCCTGCTGCCGTCGATGATTCAACGCGGATCGGGTCAGCTGGTCGTGGTCGGAAGCCTGTCAGGAAAGTACGGGGGCCCTCTCCTTTCCTCCTACGCGGCATCGAAGCACGCCCTGCACGGCTTCTTCGACTCGCTTCGCGCCGAGGTACATGCAGACAATATCCGGATCACGTTCGTGATCCCCGGCTTCATTCGCACGCCCATAGCCGTGCACGCGCTGACGGGTGACGGTAGCACGTTCGGCCGGACCCTGGATGTACACGAGCGAGGCATGGATCCTGACGAGTGCGCCGCTCGGATACTGAGGGCCGTAGAGCGAGGCAAGCGGGAAGCGCTCGTCGGGGGACCGGAAGTCTACAGCGTGTACATGAGCCGGTTCTTCCCGACCGCGTTCACGAAGTTGATACGCAACCACCCGGTGAAGCTCCTGGGCAGGGTACGGAGCTTCTTCTCATTCCGGAGGTGACGCACACGAGCGGTGTCGACCGGGACTTCGTGTTCTATGACGGCGGGTGCGCGCTGTGCCACGCCACCGTCCGATTCTTCCTGCGCAGAGACCCGGGCGACCGCCTGTTCGTATTCGCGCCTCTCGGGGGGAAGACTTTCGAGGATGTGTTCGGCACGTCGGCGGACGAATCCGCCACACACATCCCGGACTCGGTCGTCGTCCGGACGGCAGACAACCGCACGTTGCTGAGATCCCGGGCCGTGTCCCACATGCTCAGGCGATCCGGGTGGCCGTGGTCCTTCCTGGGGATGATCCTCTTGTGCATTCCGTCCCCCCTCGCGGACGCCGGCTACGCCGTCGTCGCGCGATCCCGCCGCACTCTGTTCGGAACGCCGGACGAATGGTGTCCGGTCCCTGAAGGGCCTGATCGTCATCGATTCCGGCGGTGAGACGCGTCGGCGGGAACCCGGTCCTTCGGCGGCTTCCTGGCCGGCTGGGAAGTAGTGGCGCCCGCCGCGGGCGGTACCTACCGGCGCAGCATGATGGCGGCCCGACGTGGCTGACCGGAAGCCGCGTCATAGTTGCGCATCACGAACGACAACGAATCGCGGCGACCCGAGACCGGATAGACCAGGACCCATCTCCCTCTCTTCACGTCGCTGTCGGCGGTCTGCGCCAGGCTTTGAAGGTGTTCGAGGCTGGTGGACGAGCCGGATTTGAGCATCAGGAAGTGGCTCTGCGTGAGCGGAGCCATGAGGATCTTCCGTTTGCGCCCATCGGCCTCGCTCAGAGACACGCTCCCCAGGAGACGTCCGAGAGCCCGCGCGTGATCCTCCGGCTCGCCGCGCTCGTAATCGAGCGCGACGTGGATGGCCACCAGCTGCTCGGCGTCCACGAGCGACATGACCTGAGCAAGTCCCGTGAGGTTGGGGGACAGGAACTCACGGTGCAGGATCCGGACGTCCCATTCGGCGATCTGGACCGTCTCCCGCATCTCGTACCGCTGCGGCTCGACCTCGGTGCACGCCAGAAAGGCCAAGGCCAGCCCCATACCGACAACGCTGTACTTCACACGCCGCATCCCGGGGGAACGGTGGCGGACGCCCTGGACGCCGCCGCGGAAGCGGCGACGCCACCCGGCGCGAATTGTGTCTAAGGACCCGCTACTCGTCCACGGGGAGCATCCCGACGCCTCTCGTCAGCGCCTTGATCCTCATCGTGTCGTCCTCATCGAACTCGTACTCCGCGGCGTACTTCTCGGCTGCCGCCATGTGCTCGCGGCGCTTCCCGGGGTAGCCCTCCCACACGGCGATGAATGCCGCGTCCACGTGCCGGTAGGCGGCTGAGACCATGTCTCCCGTCGCTTCCGCCACACTGGCGGCCTCTTCCATCATCTGCCGGGCGCCCGAGAATTCGCCAGCATAGAAGTACAGCCTCGCCGCCTGATCGAACGTGAGGTAGGAGTTCGGGTCGTTCTCCTCCATGCCCTCGGCGGCATCGCGATACAGCTCCGCAGCCTCCGCCCACTCGCCGGCCTGGTATAGAACCGCCGCAGACTCGTACAGGGGATCGGCTTCCGAAAGTGCCGTTACGGCGATGGAGGGGAGCTCGTACATGGGTCGCATATCGGCGTCCTGGGCCTGAACGGACCACGGTGCGACCAGCACAGCGAGCGCGGTGGCGGAAAGGATCCGGAACCCGGTGCTCATTACATCCTCCTTTTGAGCGAGAAGGACTTTCCCGGACCGATACAGCGCACCTCTGGGCCGCAGCGGGGATGCGGTGCGTGCGGTCACGGGAGAATCTACGGGAGCTCGGACACCCACAGTATACACCTGTCCTGCGGGGCAGGGAAAGCGATCCTTGCTCCTCGGTGCAAGGGTACGGCGCCCGCGTCAGCTCGGGTCATGTGGCCTCGCCGGGCCGGGACGTTCGTTGCCCGGCCCCATGCTCCCGATCATCTTCCTCCGAGACAAGAAGGTCCCTGACCCGACACAGGCCACCTTTACATGTGTGGGAGAATCCCAATGCGATCTTCCTGGCCGATTCTCATCACTTGGGGCGCGCTCCTGTCCGCGCCGCAGGCACACGCCCAGTCAGTGGCGAACCACCCCCGTGTCCGCGACGCCGTCAATGTCGTGGAAGTGTGGCTCGATGCTCAGCGCGCGTACGAGCGGATCCCGGCGATCTCAGGGGCTCTGGTGCACGACCAGGAGCTGATCTGGGCCGGCGCCTTCGGCTACGCCGATCCGGAGACAGGAGTGCCCGCCACGTCCAAGACCGCCTACAGCATCTGCTCGATCTCGAAACTGTTTACGGCTGTCGGGATCATGCAGCTGAGGGACGAGGGCCTGCTGCGGCTCGAGGACCCGGTCGAAGATCTCTTGCCGTGGTTCAACATCCAGGAAACCTACCCGGGGTCTCCGCCCGTGACCGTGCGCGGGATTCTCACGCACTCTTCGGGCCTGCCGCGGGAATCCGACTATCCCTACTGGATCCACCCCTTCGACTTTCCCGACCACGAGCAAGTAGTCGATCGGCTGGGCGAGCAGGAGATGCTCTATCCGTCGGATCGGTACTACCAGTACTCGAACCTGGGGTTGACTCTCGCGGGCGAGATCGTGGCCGAACTCTCGGGTCAGCCGTACGACCAATACGTAAGACACAGGATCCTGGATCCCATAGGCATGAGCAGCACATGGCCCGATATCGGCCAGCATCCGGAGCCGGATCGTCTCGCCGTGGGCTACAGCTCGACACGCCGGGACGGGACCAGGATGCGTATGCCACCTTTCGAGGTCGAAGGGATCGCTCCAGCGGCCGGATTCGCATCGACCGTGGAAGACCTGGCACGTTTCGCGTCCTGGCAGTTCGAGATTCTCGAGACCGGAGGGGATGCGGTTCTCAGCGGCAACACCCTCCGGGAGATGCAGCGGGTCCATTGGCTCGACCCGGACTGGGAGATCACCCGGGGCCTCGGGTTCGGGGTATACCGGAATGACGGGGTGACCTACGTAGGCCACTACGGCTTATGTCCCGGTTACTATTCCGCCATCCGCCTCCACCCACCGAGCCATCTCGCGGCAGTCGTGATGATGAACGCGATCGCACTCAGTCCTTCGGCTCTTGCGGTCGAGGCGCTTCGAATCCTCGGACCGTCCGTTGATGAGGCTCTGGACGAGAGCGCGGCGGTTGAGGACGGCCTGCTGGACGCCGACTACGAAGCCGTCGAGATGCCGCCGGCGTTCGAGCGCTTCCTTGGATCGTACGATGAGAACCCCTGGGGGGGTGAGGCGGCGGTGGTGCCCTGGGCTGGCGGTCTGGCGATCCTGTGGCTCCCGACCATGAATCCGGCCGACGAGCTCACGCCGCTTCGACACGTGGGCGACAACACTTTCAGACGGATCCGAGAGGACGGTGAGCTGGGCGAGTCCTACGTGTTCGTGGAGGACGAGACCGGCCGGGTCAGCGGGCTCTCATACCACAGCAACACGTACCCGCGCATGCGATAGTGGCCCCGGACTCCCCGATGGACTAACATCCCGGTACTCCCGGGGGAGGCCCGCGCGACACGCATTCCCGTATACATGTAATCGCTTGAAACCAGATTGGATAGAGCATTCCCATGCATGACTTCCTGACCAAACTCGGAATCGAGGAGAGCAACCTCGGCGGCTTCTGCGGCGAGTGGCTGGGAACAGGACCCCAATTGGAGGTGACGTCTCCGGTCGATGGGTCCCTGATCGCCCAGGTGCGGCAGGTTACCGAGAAGGAGTACGAGAAGATCGCGCAGCGTGCGCACCGGGCGTTCCTGGAGTGGCGCAAGGTGCCGGCGCCGCGGCGCGGTGACGTCGTTCGCCAGATCGGAAACGCGTTGCGCGAGAACAAGCACGAGCTCGGTCAGCTCGTCACACTCGAGATGGGGAAGATCGTCGCGGAGGGCGAGGGCGAAGTTCAGGAGATGATCGACATCTGCGACTTCGCCGTCGGGCTTTCGCGGCAGCTCTACGGGAACACCATGCAGTCCGAGCGTCCCGACCACCGGATGTTCGAGCAATGGCATCCGCTCGGCGTGGTGGGCGTGATCACGGCGTTCAACTTCCCCGTAGCGGTCTGGAGCTGGAACGCCGCGCTGGCCGCCGTGTGCGGAGACTCGACCCTGTGGAAGCCGTCGAGCCAGGTTCCGTTGTGCGGGGTCGCGGTGACCAGGATCGCGGCGGCCGTGTGCAGGGAGAACGGCGTCGATCCGGCCATCTTCTCGCTGGTGATCGGTAAGGGCTCGACCGTCGGCGAGCGCATGCTGCACGACAGGCGCGTGCCGCTCATCTCGTTCACCGGCAGCACGCAGATGGGATTCCGCGTAGCCGAAACCGTGGGCAAGCGGCTCGGGCGTACGATCCTCGAGCTCGGTGGAAACAACGCCATCATCGTCACTCCGAGCGCTAACATGGACATGGTGCTACCGGCGATCCTGTTCGGCGCTTGCGGCACGGCGGGGCAGCGCTGCACCAGCACCCGGAGAATCATCGTACACGAGTCGGTCAAGGATGAGCTGGTGGGCCGGCTGACCCGCGGCTACGAGGGTGTCCGCATCGGCGATCCCCTGGACGAGAACATTTTGATGGGACCGCTGGTGACGCGCGGTGCCGTGAACGACCTTCAGAACGCGATCGAGCGCGTACAGGCCGAGGGGGGCGAGATCCTGTACGGCGGCGAGCCGCTCGAAGGGGACGAGTACCCGGGCGGCCACTATGTGAGGCCCTGCATCGCGTCGGCCAAGAACGACTACGCCATCGTCCAGGAGGAGACGTTCGCCCCGATCCTCTACATCATCGGGTATGGTTCGAAGGACGCCTCGCCGCCCGAAGCCGTGGACGAGATCACGACCGCCCTCGAGATCCACAACGGCGTACCTCAGGGGCTTTCCTCGGCGATATTCACGGAGAACGTCCGTGAAGCCGAGTACTTTCTGTCGCACCGCGGGAGCGACTGCGGCATCGCCAATGTGAACATCGGCACCAGCGGTGCCGAGATCGGCGGCGCGTTCGGCGGCGAGAAGGAGACGGGTGGTGGACGGGAGTCGGGATCGGACGCCTGGAAGGCCTATATGCGCAGGCAGACCAACACCGTGAACTGGAGCACGGAGCTGCCGCTGGCCCAGGGAATCGAGTTCGGTTGACCCGCCGCGGCCCGCGGGCCGGGACGCCTGACTCGCGCTCCGACGCCGGGGGCAGTGAGCCGGCAGCCTGGCTCGCCGGGGTGCAGAAACGGGCCGATAACGAGTATCCTTGATACGCGTGGTCGAAGCGCCGCGCGGCCGAGCCACGCCGCCTGCTCCAGCGGCGGCGTTCTGACGACATACGACAACACACACGGCGCCTTCGCCAAAGGTCCACAGGATCGAGGCCTTGCTGCGCGGAGCTCCGGACGGCGCCCGTTCCTCGAGCCTGGAAGGTTGAGACTGCGATTGAACACCAGCGAGCCCCCCCCCTTACTGGCGTCGCCTGAGTGAAGCGGGATGCTCGGAGTGGCCGCGATTTCTTCCCGGAGCAGCCTGGAAGTCTGGACCGGCTGCGCCGCAGGGGCATCCCAGGCTGGCAACGGGCCCCCACCTTTTCGAGAGGACCGGCAGCGGCTCCGGACGACCCGGGCGGTCGCTCGATCAGACGTCTATGGAACCGTCTCTCGGCTCCTTCCCAGCGCCTGGAACCAGGAATCGGGCGCCGATCGCCTCGTAAGACGTTCGAAGGGCAGCCAGGCGGCCCGGATCTCCATCGAAGGCGCCGATCACGGCGCCACCGGAACCGGTTTGCTTGACCCCCGCGCCAAGCCGGCGTCCGGTCTCGACCAGCCGCCGGTTTCCACCTCCCACATCCACGATTCGTGCCCGTAGCTCGAAGTTCTCGTCCATCAGTCGAGGGAGATCCTCCGCTCGCCCTTCGAGAAGCATCGTCCTCGCCTCCTCGGCTAGACCCGCGAGCTCGACCATTACCGCCACGACCTCGGCATCACCCGCAACGAACCTGTCGCGCAACTCGTTATGGACGACATCGCTGCCCGCCGCGAGCTCCTCGCTCCACGCCACGAAGAGCGGAGGGAGACACTCAGACGGCAGTCTCTCGTAACGACCTCCTCCCGTCCGGTGGATGAGATCCTCTGACAGGTCCATGTACACCAGTCCGCCCATGACCTGAGCCACAGGGTCCATGAGTCCACCGTGTATGCCGAGCTCGTCCGCCTCCACGCTGAGTGCAAGAGTGGGGAGATCTCTTTCGGGGATAACCACGTCATAGTGACCTGACAGAGCCCTGAGGATAGCCACGGTGATCGCGCTCGATCCGGCCAGGCCGACCTTCTCGGGAATCTCGCTACCGTATCGAAGCCGGAACCCGTGGTCCCAAGCCCACATTCCGTCCAGGAGCCCGGCCTCGATCGCACCGGCCACGAACCGACGGCAAGCCGCGAGAGCCAGGCGATGGGGACCCACGGGAACGCCGACAGCTGTGATGAATTGCCAGTCCAGGGCCAGCTCGCCGTCGCGCTCCGATCCAATGCAAATGGCACCGTGCGGCTCGATCACGGCCCACGCTTCAAGGTCGGGGATGGCCAGGGCGAGAGCCCGTCCACCGTATCCGTCGGACGGATTGCCGGCCAGGCCGGCGCGACTGGGGGCGGTGGTCCGGACCTTCATGGGTCCAGTGTCAGCGCCGCGGCGCCTCCAGGTCAAGAGGGTAGCCGTCGCGAACCAATGCCTCGGCCTTCTCGGGGCCCACGGGGCCGGAGAAGAAGAAGCCCTGGGCCTGCGCGCACCCGGCCTTCTTGAGCGTGAGGAACTGCTCGCGGGTCTCGATCCCCTCGGCGATGACCTCCACTTCGAGAATCCTGGCCAGCTCTACGATCGTGCGAGCCACTCCCCACTTGCGGAGCCTCTCGCGACGGTGGCTCACGAAAGAGCGATCGATCTTGAGGGCCCCGACGGGCAACTCGTGAAGCAGGCTCAGCGAGGAGTAGCCCGTCCCGAAGTCGTCGATGGCCACCTGGATACCCATGCCCTGGAGCCGGTCGAGAACCGAGGCCGCCTTCCCGGCATCCTGCATCAAGTCCCCCTCGGAAACATCGAAGCGGATCTGTCGTCCCTTGATCCCCGTCCGTTCGAGAATGTCTCTCACGTTTGGGAGGAAGATCTCGTTGAACAGCTGGCGACCGGTCACGTTGATGCCGACCGGAGGCAGAGCGATCGGCGCCAACCGGTCACGCCACAGGCTGATCTGCTCGCAGGTGTGCTCGATGATCCAGAAGCCGATGTCGTGAATGAGCGGAGAGGTGGCCGCGACCGGGATGAACTGATCGGGCGGCACGAGGCCCAGCTCCGGATGGCGCCATCGCACGAAGGTCTCGAGACCGGTAATACGGCCGTCCGGCAGCGCCACGATGGGCTGGTACTCCAGGAAGAACTCCTGGCGCTCGACAGCCCCCGAGAGCTCCGCCTGCAGTTTCTGGCGCTGCACGTGATTCTCTTCGGCGGCACGGTCGAACACCTGGACACGCTCCCTTGCGCCCCGGGCGCGCCGGGCCGCCGCCGCGGCGTCCGCCAGGAGGGAGTCCGGCTCGTCGTACGCCGGTCCGGCGAATACGATTCCGATACGCGTATCGAGGCGGACATCGTCGTGAGTCATGGGGAAGGGCCGCCGCAGCTCTTTCTCGACGCGATCGGCCACGGCGAGCGCCTCGTCGAAAGCACGGATTCCTTCCACGATCATCACGAACCGCTCTCCATCCAGCGCCACGCTGTCAGCCGGGCGTGTGCTGCCGGCGAGTCGACGGCCGGCCGCGACCCACAGGTCCTCCGCCGCCTGCTCGCTCTCTTCCCGGACCCGCTCGAGACCCTCCAGCTCGGCCACCATCACGGCGAACATGTCGCGCGGCGATCGCTGCCTGCGCCTGATCGCCTGACGGATCCGATCGCGCAGCACCTCAGATCTGGGAAGGCCTGTGCGCTCATCGTACAGAGCCGCATCGCTACCGCCACCGCCGCGGTCCAGCCTGGAGCGCGCTTCCTCGAGCTCGGTCATCTGCCGACGCGCGTGAGCGGCGGCCGTCCGCACCGCGCCCTTCATTCGCTCCCGCGTCGCCACGAGACCCAGCTGCGCCGCCAGGACCTCCAGCGCGTCGCAAACCTCCGATCGACGGACGGGTCCGCCCGACCTCGGCGGGGCCACTGTGGCAAACAGCTCGAGCAGAGCGACGGGCTTGCCCGCTGCGAGCACGGGGAGCGAGGCGTAACCACGGAGCCCGGCTGCGCTGGCAGCCTCGCGGGCCCGCGTTTCCGGAAGCACCATGAGCGCTTCCATCAGGACCAGAGCCGAGCCCTTGCCACCGTCGTTCCACTCGGCCACCGGACCTCTTCCCAGAGCCTTTCCGAGGGCTGCGAGATCTTCCTCGCTGCCTTGGCGCACGTGCCAGTCGATGCCCGATTCTCCAGCAAACTCCCAGCGGGCGTGGGCGGCGGACCAGTCCATGATCTCGGTCGTCTCGTGCAGAGCGAGCCGGATCGCTTCCGTAAGCGTCCCCGATCCGTTCGCGACGTCGATCGCCAGACGAGCGAACTGACCTCGCTGCCAGGCCGACAGCTCGGAGCCCGGGGCGGCCCTCTGCCCGACGTCGTTCTCGAACGGCCCGCTGTCGGATTCGTTCATGTCTTCGCTCGGATAACCAGCATGTTCTTCGCGTTTTGCGCGATACTTTCGCGCGGCGCGCCGGCGGTCGTTCGCGGTCGGCGGCACACCGCCTCGGTCATCTGTCCCGCAAGTCGCTTCAATACATTGGCTTGAGTCACCGTCTGGGCCGGCCCTCAGGACCGAGTCGCTTCGGTGACGTACCGAAGGAGTGCAAGTGGGACGCCACGGCCAGACCCGACGTCCAGGGTGCCGTTGTGGGGAGTCGGTGCTCATTCTGGCGTGCCTCCCCCGAGCCACACATCGGCCCATCGCGGGAGGAACACAGCCAGGCTCCCGTCCTTCCGGTAGTCGACCCGTGTCACGCCGCACTGCATTCTGTGTCGGATTCAGTAATACTGCCACGATCGACGGGCGA
>JBDHFS010000097.1:0-10386 GCA_039590285.1 Gemmatimonadota bacterium | reverse complement strand
CCGTTCTGGGCCGCGACTTCCTGCCCGAGGATGACCGGATCGGCGGCGAAAGGGTGGTCGTCATCGGTCACGGCGTCTGGAAAGACCGGAGGGGGGCGGACCCGGGGATCGTGGGACAGAGCCTGCGCCTGGACGGCGAGGCACACACGGTCGTCGGCGTGATGCCCGAGGGCTTCGACTGGCTCGGAGCGCAGCTGTGGTTGCCAATCGACCCGGGCCACGCGGAGGACGGGCGCGGCATGCACCGGCTTCTGCCCCTGGCGCGCCTCGGGGCCGGGGTGAGCCTCGATCAGGCGGACGCGGAGATGAAGGCCGTCGCCGCCCGTCTGGAATCGGAGTATCCGGAGACCAACACGGACCGCAGCGCGCGAGTGGAGCCGATCACCGAGACGATCGTCGGCAACGCGCGCACTCCGGTGCTGATGCTGTTCGGAGCCACTCTGGTGGTGCTGCTCATCGCGGGCGTCAACGTGGCGAATCTGCTGCTGGCCCGAGCCGCGCCGCGAGCGCGTGAGGTCGCCATTCGGGCGACGCTGGGGGCCGGTCGCAGGCGGCTGGCGCGGCAGCTCCTCACGGAGAGTCTGGTGCTTTCTCTGCTCGGAGGACTCCTCGGTGTGGGACTGGCCTTCCTAGGCGTGAAGCTGCTGCTGGCTGCGGCGCCGGCCGGACTGCCCAGGCTGGACGAGGTGTCCGTGGATGCTCGGGTACTGGGCTTCGCACTGGCTCTTGCGATCGCCACCGGACTGGCGTGCGGCCTTCTCCCGGCGTTCAGCGCGTCGCAGCCGGACCTTCATTCCTCGCTGAAGGAGGGTACGGGGCAGCAGACCGGTGGACGGCGCCATGGCCGATGGTCCGACACCCTGGTGGTGTTCGAGGTGGCGTTCGCGGTACTGCTCGTCGGCGGGGCGGGGCTTCTGCTCCGGAGCTTCGTCGAGCTGAGGTCGGTGGATCCCGGCTTCCACGAGCGCCAGGTTGTAGCGGTCCCCCTCAGTTTGAAGGGCGACATCTTCAACCCGGAGCGAGTCCTCCCGTTCTACGACGAGCTGCTGGCCAGGGTGGGCGACTTCCCGGGAGTGGAGGCCGCGGCACTCGGGTACTACCCGCCGCTGGAGGGTGGATGGGAAACGAGCTTCGACCTCCCCGGTGTCCACGAGCGGCCGGCGGGCCAGCGACCCGAGGCCCGGATCCGACCTGTGACGCCCGGCTACTTCCGGACGGTCGGCATTCCGCTCCTCCAGGGCCGCGAGTTCGACGAGCGGGACCTCGGCGACGGCCCCGGAGTGGTCGTCATCAACGAGTCCTTCGCGCACACATTCTTCGAGGGACGGGACCCGCTCGAGCATTCCGTCCGCAAAGGCAACTGGTGGGGCGAGGACAGGCCGAGCGAGTACAGAATCGTAGGCGTCGTGGGCGATGTGAAGATGGACGGCATGGCCGAGGCCACGCCGTGGGCCATGTACTTCCTGCACGAACAGTGGCCGTTCAGCGACATGTATCTGCTGGTCCGCACGGCCGGCGACCCTCACCCGACCGTTCCGGCGATTCGTGACGCCGTGTGGGCCCTGGAGCCGGAGATCCCGGTGGAGAACGTGCAGACGTTCACCGAGATGCGATCCGAAGCCGTCGCCGAGGAACGTTTCCAGACCCTTCTCGTCGTCGGCTTCGCGGCTCTGGCGCTGGTGCTGGCGTGCGTTGGCGTGTTCGGCGTTCTGTCCCACTCGGTGGCTCAGCGCGGCGGCGAGATCGGAATCCGGATGGCGGTGGGCGCCCGTGCGGCGGATGTGGTCCGCCTGGTGGTGGGAAAGGGCGCTCGCCTCGTGGCGCTGGGCGTGGCTCTGGGGCTGGCGGTGACGTTCGGGGTCACCCGCTTCATCCGCAGCCTTCTGTTCCAGGTGAGTCCCATGGAGCCGACGACGCTCGCGCCCGCGACCCTGCTTCTGGCGATTGTGGCGCTCGCGGCGTGCGCCATCCCCGCGGTCAGAGCGAGCCGGCAGGATCCGGTCAGAGCGCTGCGCACCGAATGACCGGCCCGGTGGCCGGACTCAGTCCGTGGGTGGCGGAAACGGACTCTCCCACGGGACATCGTAGGTGTCGGTGACCATGTTCATCATGACGCTGAAGTACCCCACGGCCAGGAGCTCGTCGATCTCGCTGTCCGAGAAACCCTCGTCTCGTAGCTGATCCTCGAAATCCCAGTCCGGGTCTCCGACGCTCTTGGGATCGATCGAGGCGCGGTAGACGATGTCGATCGCCACCGGAAACGAGGGCGGAAGATGGGAGCTGCAGGAACCTCCTGACAGAGCCTTCAAGTCATCGTAGGTCAGGGTGGGATCGAGATTCAACGCCGCATGGCCATGAAGCGAAGTGCAGTATTCGTTGCCGGCGGTGATCGATATCCTGAACAGGATGAGCTGTTTCAACAGTTCCGGAATCTCGCCTTCGATCAGAGTCGCCTTGAGCATCGACCAGACTCCACGAAGCACGCGCGGGTTGTGGCCGAGGGCCTTGAGCGTGTTGAGCACCGCGGGTGAGCCCATCGTGTCCATGATCTCATCGTAGACGGCACGAACATCGGGTGCGGCGTCTTCATACTCAACCTGGATGTTGCGCTTCATGGTTCTCTTCGCTCCTGGGCCCGGGTGAACTGCGCTCCGCGATCGTCTCTTCCGTCTATACGGTCTTCAAATACTCGTGCACGAAGTTGATGGCCGTCGATCCCTGTCCCACGGCCGAGGCGACCCGACGCATGACGCCGTGCCGCACGTCACCGGCTGCGAAGATCCCGGGCACGCTGGTCTCCATGAGATAGGGATCTCTTTTCAGCTTCCACCGGGCGGGTCGGTTGCCGTTGACGAACAGGTCGGGACCTGTAAGGACGAAACCGGCCGAGCTCAATTCGACCCGATCTCCCAGCATCTCTGTATGGGGTGACGCCCCGATGAACACGAACAGTGCCGGAGTCGGTTCCCGTCGTGTCTCGCCGGTCTCGCGATGACGAGTCGTAATCGCTTCGAGCCGGTCGGATCCGTGAACCTCGACGACCTCTTCTCCCAACCGGACGTCGATGTTGTCGCGTCTCTCGATCTGTTCGATAAGGTATCGCGACATGCTGCTGGCCAGGGAGCCACGGACCAGCATGGAGACCTGACTCGCGTATTGAGACAGGAAGACCGCCCCCTGGCCGGCCGAGTTGGCGCCACCGACCACGAATACGTGCTCTCCCTTGTAGTTGGCCGCTTCGGTACGCGCGGCGCCGTAGTAGACACCGGCTCCCGTCACGTCTTTGATCCCGGGCACCCCCAGCTCTCGAACGGACACTCCGGTCGCGATGACCAGCGCCTTGCAGGCCAGCTCGGATCCATCGGCGAGCGTCACGACGCGATACGGATCTCGCAGACCGATGTCGACGACTTCCTGGGCGGAGAGAATCTCGGCGCCGAAGCGTGAGGCCTGCGCCGTCGCTCGCCTCGCCAGGTCGGCGCCGCTCAGGCCCTTGGGAAAGCCGAGATAGTTCTCGATCCTGGCACTGGTTCCGGCCTGACCGCCCGGCGTCTCCTTATCGATGAGGAGGGTGTGGAGGCCTTCCGAGGCACCGTAGACGGCCGCCGCCAGGCCGGCGGGGCCGGCTCCCACGACGATCAGGTCGTAGAAGGGCTGCGTGGCCTGCGTCCGGAGACCCGCGAACTCGGCCACTTCGGTCAGGCTCGGCTCGACCAGCACGGTCCCGTCCGGGAAGAAGACCACCGGCAGCCGGTAGGTAGCCTCGTTCGCGTGTTCCACCAATGCACGCGCTTCGGCGTCGCGCTCGATGTCGAGGAACTGGTAAGGAATCTGGCTGCGTGCGAGAAAATCCTTGATGCTGTGAGAGCTCGCCGACCATAGTGTGCCGGCCACCCGGATGCCGTCGTACGGAACGGTCGTCGTGGCTTCCCAGTCGCCGATCAGGTCGTCGAGCACCGGGTAGAGGTTCTCCTCGGCCGGCGTCCATGGCTTCATCAGGTAGTGGTCGAGCCCGACCGCGTTGATAGCGGAGATCGCCGCTTCGGTATCCGCGTACGCGGTGAGCAGCACTTTGCGCGCCGCCGGATATATTCCGCGGGCCTCGGCCAGGAATTCCGTGCCGCTCATCTCGGGCATCCGCTGGTCGACGAGGAAGAGCGCGATCGCGTCATTACGCTGCTTGAGCCGGTAAGCGGTCTCCAGAGCCTCCGCACCGGAACCGGCCTTGATGATCCGATAGTCCTTACGGAAGTGCCGCTTGAGGTCGCGCTCAACCGCGTTACGCACCTGTTCTTCATCGTCAACGGTCAGAATGATGGGTTTGGGCATGTCAGGACGGCTCGCTGATGGGGAGCTTGATCGTGAAACGCGTCGCACCAGGCGTCGACTCTACCGAGATTTGCCCTCCGTGCTTCTCCACGACGATGCCGTGGCTGATATTGAGCCCCAGACCCGTGCCCTCTCCAGGAGCCTTGGTCGTGAAGAACGGATCGAAGATCTTCTCCCGGGCCTCGGCAGGTATGCCAGGTCCACTGTCGCCGACCTCCACGACCACCCAGTCGCCGTCCTGATAGCTCTTCAGATCGAGCGTGCCCTTTCCGTCCATCGCACCGATCGCGTTGTCGATGAGGTTGGTCCACACCTGGTTGAGCTCGCTGCCGTAGCCCGGGATGTGCGGCAAGTCTTCCTCGTAGTCGAGATGGACCTCGATCCCATCTCGAAGCTTGCTGCTCAGCATGACGAGGGTGTCGTTCAATCCCTCGCGCACATCGACCGATTGAACCGGGGCCTGATCCATATAGGAATATCCCTTGAGGGCCTTGACGATTTCCGCAATCCGCCGGGCCCCGTGACCGATTTCCTCCAGCAGAGTGTAGGCGGTGAACTGACTGCCGAAGTAGTCGATCACGACCGGCGCCACGGCAGGGTCGAAGGTCTTGATCAGGCCCTCCAGCTCCGCTGCGCAGAGCCCCATCGACACGAGCGTCGACGCGTGCTCCCAGGGGTCTTCGATCCCGTTACGGTCGAGCCAGTCCTCCACCTCCTCTTCGAGATCACTCCGGGCAACGGGATCGAGCGAGCTCGGCTTCTTCGCTCGCGCCTCGGCTTCATTCTCAAGCTCAGCGATGAGGTCGCGCTGCTCGCTCGACAGGCCCGCCGCGCCAAGGGCAAACTGAGCGCGCTCGAGACGGGCGATCGAAGTCCTGAGCTGCTCTGCCCCCTGCCTGGCTACTGCCGTCGGGTTGTTGAGCTCGTGAGCCATGCCCGCGCTCAGCCGGCCCAGGGTTGCCAGCCGCTCGCTCTGACGCAGCATGACTTCCTGCTGGAGGTAGGCCTGCTCGAGATCCCGGAGCTTCTGCTGCTCCCACAGCATGTGGACCTTCCCGTGGAAGAAGCCGCACACCATCGACAGGCACTTGATGTCGAGATCGGTGAACGGCTGGCGTCGTCTGCAGAATAGATAGAGAGCCTGGGTCTTCCCCTCCTCGACGAGCGTGTTCACCGAGATTTGCTGGAGATCGTCCTTCTGTAGATGTGAAGGGAGCTGTGCCAGGGCGTCGGCCATCGGCTCGCCAGACAGAATGCGTGTCTTGCGGTCACGCCATGATTCCGCTTCGAAGCTCGACAGGGCGGCCGGGACCGTGCGCACGACCTCCGCGCTACCTCGATAGCCGTCGACGACGATGGCGATCGGCTCGGGCCCTTCGGTGTTCTCCGGATCCCCGTCGAAACACACGTAGCGCCAGGAGTAGACATCCACGATGTATTTGAGCCGGCGGGCCAGGACCTCACCGACGGATTCGATATCGCTCGCCGCGTTGATCACGCCGGCCAGCTCGAAGAGCGCCTCGTAGCGGGACACTTTCGAGAGGAGATCCTGCGTCGAGGATCGCGAATCCGTTGAGGGGTCGGTCATTGCCCAAAAAGGCCCCGGATCGTAGACAAATCAAGTCTGCGGGAGGACCCCGCGGTCCGGGAGTGACTCGAGAGTCTCGCGATTCCTCTGCCTGTGATACCAGTCGTCTCGGGTTTCGGCCACGCGTCTCATGCGGCAGAATGCGTGACGCTTGAACTGTGCTGGCATCTTGACGTCGGCGCCAGAGGAGACGTTTCGAGGAAGCAGGGGGACTGATGAACTGGAATGCCATCGGTGCGATCGGAGAGATCCTGGGCGCAGTGGGCGTCATCATCACGCTCATCTACCTGGCGTTGCAGATCCGTCAGAACACGAGGGCCACACGGTTGGCCACCGCCCAATCCGTTTCCGCCGCCGCGCGTGACTGGAACAGGCCCCTTTTGCTGGACCCCGAGCTGGCCTGGACTTTTCAGGTAGGGACGGAGGACCCGACGAAGCTGGACGAGAAGGAGCAGGCGCGATTCATCGAGCTCTGTTTCTCATTGCTCAGGATGTTCGAAGACGCGCACTACCAGCATCAACAGGGCGCTCTGGATCCGGATATATGGAAAGGTTACGAGAAGCTTTACGCCGCGTACGCGAAGGCTCCCGGCTTCCAGGCCTACTGGAAGAGGCGAAGGGAGACTTTTCGACCGGAATTCCGGGAATTCGTCGATGGATACGGGTCGCTTGATGTCGCCACATGGGGGCGGCTGAAGGGGGCCGGCCAGTACCTGGGAACCTGATTCTGGATCGGTAGTCGAACAGGAGTCAAGAAGGCTTCGCCTCGAAGGGAGATTGATGAGACGACGCGGAGGTGTGATGGTCAATGGAGCGATCCTCGGTATCACGCTCCTGCTGCCGTCTGCCACGGGTCAGGCGTTCGCACAGCAGGAACTCCATCGCGAAGCGATCGACAACGCCTACCGGGACTGGGTTGATGCCACGAACGCTAAAGACCTGACTCGGTGGGCGTCCTTCCTGGCACCGGACCCACTCTTCCTCCCGCCGAATCATCCTGCGTTGCGTGGCGAGCTGGCGGTTCGCGACTTCTACGCGCGCTCATTCGCCGATAGCCGCTTCTCCTTGAAGTGCCGCCAAGAGCGGGTAGAAGTGGCGGAAGCCCAGGACATGGCTTGGTCGACGGGGAGTTGTGAGGCGACCTTCACGGGTTCCGACGGGGAGGCGGCCAGAGGCTCGAGCAAGTGGGCCAAGGTGTGGATACGACTGCCGAATGGAGACTGGAAATGCAAGCTCAACAGCTGGAGCTTGAACGGCACGAGCGAAGGCGGCGATTAGACGCTGGCAGCACGAAGGCCACGCAGTGGCGGGCACAGTCCCGCAGGTATCCTACTGTCGCGGTTTCTTCTTCCCCGTGGATTTCGATCGCCCGTTCGACACAGGTTGAGCCGGCCGGTAACCCTTCGATTCGTTACGAGTCGCTCCCCGCCAACTCCTGGCCGAAGGCATGCGATGGACGGAAGTAGAGCGGTTCCTGTACACCCAGGGCTTCGTCAGCTCGAAAGCCCCGGGTGACTTCGATCGGAGTCGGAGTCCCTTGGGGGCAAGGCGGCTCAGATTCGGGGCACTCCACCGGCCCGGCTCCAAGGGGTCGGTGCCGGGTCTTCGCAGGCCTTTCTCGCGGGCCCTCTTGATGCTCGTGGGCTCGAACAGGGTCTCGACGGGCCGTGTCGGCAGCACCGGATCGATCGACGGCTTCTGTGGAGCTTTCCGACCGGACGGCCCGCTGTCTTCCCCGTCCGCACTCACCGTCACGATAGGAGCAGCGCGTACCGGATCGACGAGTGGCGGCGTGTGGTCTCCGGTGCCGGCCTCAGTAGGCGGCTTCCAGCCGTCGCGACCCTGGCCGGGGCGCTGATCAACGGTTACCCGGGTCAGCCCACCGTCCCAGCCGGTGGCAGCCAGAGACGGATGGAACCGGGGGCCAAAACCGTACGCCCCAGACCCGTACCTCGGGCTAAAGAACCAGAGATCCCAGAAGAGATCCCAGGCCCGGGAATTGGCGAATCGCTGGCCCGGGAACCACATCCACCCGCCAGGAACGAGATCCCACCCCGCGTAACCATAGGGCAGCCAGCTCCAGAACACGTGCGACGCCCAGCCGACTCCCCCACATCCATGGCCCGCCTGGCACCTGAAGTACGCCTGCCAATCGCGGTAGAACGTCGGCCGGAATGCCCACATTCCTTCGTGCCGGACCCAGATTCCGTTGCGGGTGAGCCAACTGTGCGAATGCAGCGCAGACAGATGGTAGCTGAGAGGTATATCGGCCGATAATCCGGAGCGGACGGTTTCCTGAGAAGCTCCGATGTCGGGAGCCGTGAGGAGGAGGGTCAGGCTGAGCAGCGTGGCACCCATCGCGCTGCCTGGTCGTGTACGTCTCATCCGGCACCTCCAGCCGCCCCAGCGCCCGCCGCCCGGGCGCCCGGGCGCATCAAGCTGGCGCGTTTGACTACCCGAGCGCACACGGCCTGTTCCCGGTCGTTACCTGAGCCAGGCATGCGCTGAGAGGAGGCGTCCGGACGCCGAAGATCTGCACTCCAGCAGCTGCGTCCGGCATGACTCACGGGCGCTGACAGCTATCCGACTCTGTGGACAACGGCGGCCAGCACCAGTGCGAGGACGACCATCAGCAGGGTTCCACGCGCATGGGCTCGCAGGTGGTACCGATAGTCCTTGTAGCCGGCCATGCCTTCAGTGCCCGGGATCACCAGCCGCTTGGGAGTGATCGTGCAATAGAGAAGCCAATCGAGCACGACAAGATCGAAGAGGCTGGCGATGAACAGGACGCCGAACACGTGGACCCAGAGGACCAGAAGAGGAACCTCACCTCCCTGCTGGCCGCTCAATGTCAGCGCCGAGATAAGAGGTATACCGACCACGGCGGCAAGAAACAGGATGGCGAACGGGATCGCGCGCAGCCGTTCGCGCCGGGTCAGCCGAGGCACCTCCCGTTTGATGTCTTCCGGCAATCCGCGCCGAGCGAGCCTGGGGTTGAAGTAGACGGCGCCCATCACCACGAGAGCGAATGCCAATGACAGGATCGCCCCGTCTACCAGGATCTTGCCGACGTCGAGCACGCTGCCCTCGCCCGGTTCAGGTCACAAGTGGCTTGGATTGTCTTGTGGAGCACCTAAGATAGGATACGCGTATCGGGGGCACGGTTCCTAGTGAGCCACGAGGATCGCCGCCGTCCTGCCTGGCAGGGTGAGCTCGAGCGAGCTCTCGTCTCGTGCCACGGCGTTTCCCGCAAAAACATCCACGTAGTCCCGGTTCGTCTTTGGTGGCACGAGGAGCGTGTGCTCCGAGACACTCGCATTGAAGACGGCGATCACTTCTGCATCGCCATCGTACCGGCTGTACGCCAAGAGACCTCGCTCGTCGTCCGCCAACACGAACTCCAACTCCCCGTGGCTCAACACGGGATTCGCTTTGCGGATCTCGATCAACTTTTGGTAATAGCCGTACAGCTCGTCATCGAACCTGACCCGGTCCGGCGGGCGTGCGCCGCCCAGCGGATGTTCGGCCTCGCGATCGAACTGCAACTCAGGCCAGATCAGGGGCTTGCGCGTATGTGGGTCATCGGAGCCCCACATCCCCATCTCATCACCGGACCAGATCTGCGGGGCGCCGACGTAGGTGAACTGGTGCGCGAGCAGTAGACGCTGCGCAGCGTGCGTATCCGCGTCGGGTCTGTGGATCTTGTACTCCGGATTCTCCGAGGCCCTCGCCTTGAACTTGTACCTGCCCTTGTTGAACAGAGACGTGGACAGCCGTGGGGTATCGTGACTCGCGGTCACGTTCATCATGGCGCGGCTGGTGACGCCCCGAAGGTTCGCGGTCAGCGATGCCAAGCGTGCGACGAACTCGGACGGTGACATGGGTGCGGGAGCGTCCGCAAAGTACTGTCTCGCCTCTCGATACCAGCGATAGTTCATCACCCCGTCAAACGCGTCACCTCTCAGAAAGGGCTCCGGATCAAGCAGATCATCGGGGAATTTCTCCCACCAGACCTCCCCGACAAGGTAGGCGCTCGGCTTGACGTCACGGACGAAGCTTCGGTACTCCCTCCAGAATCCGAGTGGCATTTCAGCGGCCACATCCAGGCGGAATCCGTCGACCCCGTCCGAGGGATCGCCATCTCCATTCGGGTCCAGCCACCTACGCGTCACGGCGAAGATGTGCCGTTTGAAGGCGTCACTGTAGATGTCTCCCTCGAAGGGCTCGACCCTCTCGACGGGATCCACCCAGACGGTCTCCCGGATATAGGGAAGATCAGGTGCGCCGAACCAGCTGTGGTACGAGAGCTCATTCGCTTCGGTGGCCGGGTCATCGTACGAGTCAATCCAATACCAGTCGGCGTAGTCGGATTCGGCCTGGTTCGCCACCAGGTCCTTCCACGCCCAGAACGTGTGGCCGGTGTGGTTCCACGAGTAGTCCAGTATCACGCGGATACCTCGCTCATGGAG
>JBDHFS010000096.1:0-10407 GCA_039590285.1 Gemmatimonadota bacterium | reverse complement strand
AGATCAACGCGCTGTCGACGCCTGCGTATCTCAGCAGGTGGTCCATGGCGACCACTTCGCTGATTACCGTGATGTTCTTACCCGGATTCAAGGGTACCACGACCATCGGCAGCGTCGTACCCAGAATGTCTGTCGTTCCGCGTTCGAGGCCCGTCCTGTCGTACGTCGCGCTGTCTCGCCAGTGCTCCAGCTGTACGACCACCTCGATACGCCTCTGTTGGCGCACGGCACGGATACCGAACAGCGCCCGGACCTCGATGATGCCGATGCCCCTGATTTCCATATGGTGCTGCTGGTGCTCGTGCGCCTGGCCTATGAGTACGCCGACCCCGCGTCGGCGAGTGAGGACTACGTCGTCGGCCACCAGCCGATGGCCACGCTCAACCAGGTCCAGCACGCATTCACTCTTGCCTATTCCGCTGGCTCCGACGAACAACAATCCCACTCCGTACACGTCGGCGAGGGATCCGTGGATCGCGGTGAACGGGGCAAACTCTTCCTCGAGAAAGGGCTTGATCCGGCGGTAGAACTCGCCCGTCTTCAAGCTGGAGCGGAGGACCGGGACGCCACGCTCATCCGCCAGGTTGAGGAGCTCCGCCGGCGGCTCCAGTCCCTTCGTGATGAACACCGCCGGAACGTCGAAGTCGAGAAAGGAGACCAGGACTCTCGTGCGTTCGGACTCGTCCATCGACAACAGATACATGATCTCGGTCTCACCGAACACCTGCAACCGCCGGCGCGGAAACCGCTCCGTGAATCCGGCCAGCACCAGACCCGGACTCGATATGTCCGCGCTGTTGATCTCCCGCGTCAATCCGGGAGCTCCGGCCAGGACTTCGAGATCCAGGATCGTCTGTCGTCGCTCCAGGATGTCCAGAATACGGAGAATGCTCACGAATCGGTCTCTTCGGTCGCGACGACCAGATCCTTGGGACGGCCTTTATGCCCTCGAATGCGCGACCTGCTCTTCTTGAGCTGCCGGGACAGCTTCTCGTACAGCCGGTCGATCGAAGTCCGGAACTCTGCCGCCTCGGCTCCGGCGTGTATGGGCGCCCTGCCACGAACTGTCAGGTTCGCCTCGATGGCACACCGGTTCTTCTCCTCCCTGAGGGACACCTCGATACGTGAAACGCCCCCGTCGAACTTCGCGAGCCGCTGGAACCTCTCCTCCATGTGCTCTCTGACGTTCTCTGCGAGCTCCACGTTCCTGTTCGAGATGATGATCTGCATCGCGTGCCCTCCTCTAGCATGATGCGGCCTTTCGCAAGATAGCCTCCGTCTCGGCCGCCGTCGCCTCCCAGGTGAATCGCTCGGCATGGACTGCGGCCTGGTCGCCGAGGCGGCGCCGGAGGGACGTATCCGACGACAAGAGTCGGAGCGCGTCCGCCCACGCGGGCACGTCGCCATGGGCCACCAGGTATCCGGTCTCGCCATCGTGAACTGACTCACGAAGGCCCGGAGAATCGCTCGCCACTGAGGGCGTTCCGCAAGCTGCCGCCTCGATGTTCGTGATTCCCCAACCCTCCTTCGGCGATGGGTACACGTTCATCCAGGCTCTCTGGAGAAAGCGCACCTTCTCCTCTTCCGGCACGAACCCGGTAAAGAGGACCTGGTCACTAAGTCCGAGCTCCGCCGTCACTTCCTCCAGCCGCGCTCTGTCGTCTCCCTGTCCCACTACCACCAGTCTCAACACGGATCCCTCTGCTCGAAGCTCGGAAAGCGCCCTGAGCACGGTGTCCAGTCCCTTGTAACGGCGGAGTCGGCCCACGTAGACGGCCGTCGCCTCCTCGTATCGCGCGTCCGATACAGCCGGCCGAAAGACACCGTGGTTGATTCCCGGATAGCTTACGTGGAGTCGATCCGAGTCGAACCCGCGCCTGACCAGATCTTCCGCCGTGCTGTCCGATATCACGAGGAGATCCCGTCCACGATAGGCGGCCGGCATCAGCCGCTCGGCCATCCACACGGTCGCGGCAACTGGAAACGACTCCTGCTGAAACGCCGTTAGGCCGAAGAGATGCGGTACCAGTCCGACAACCGGCGCCCGCGCCCACCACGGGGTAAACAGCGGGAGCTTGTTGATATCCTCGACCACCACGTCGTAAGGTCCTCCACCCAACCGGTTTCGGAACGCCCCTATCACATGCAGGGGAAAGCTGTAACGCGATCCGGTACGCACGATGCGCATGCCGTCGACCGCGTCCTCTTTGGCTGCTCCTTCCCACCCCGACACCAGTAGGTCGATCTCATGTCCGCCGTCCGCGATGCGGCCGAAGATCTCGTGCAGGTGTACCTCTGCTCCTCCCGCCTCCGGGTTCAACCGGTCCTGCCAGTTCACAACCAGGATTCGCACGCTGGATCGGATCGGCTCAGGATTCTCTTGGCACGGTCCGGCTCACGGCGTCCAGCACGCCGTTCACAAAGCCGGGGCTGTCATCGCTGCCGTATCTCTCCGCCAGGCGGATCGCCTCGTGAATGGTCACGGTGGCTGGCACTCCGTCCATGGCCAGCATCTCGGCGACGGCCAGCCGCAGGATGTTGCGGTCGACTGCCGAGAGGCGGTCCAGTCGCCAGTTCGGCATGCAACTCTCGATACGGGTGTCGCACTCCGCGAGGTTTGTCTCCAGGGCGACAAGGAGTTGGTCGATGTAGTCACGGTATCGGGGGCTCACCCGGCGACCCTCGAGCGACTCACCGGCCCACTCTCGCAGCGGACCCTCTCCGGCGACGTCCCAGCCGTAGAGAATCTGGAGCACCCAGCTTCGAGCCCGGGTCCGCGGGTTCGCGCGCTTCATCTTCGGCGGGCTGCGAGGGAGCACATCTCCAGAACAGCGAGCGCCGTCTCCTCGCCCTTGTTCCCTTTAGCTCCCCCCGCCCGGGCACGCGCCTGCTCGCCGTCATCGGTCGTCAGGACACCGAAACCAACGGGGATGCCCGCTTCTCGGGCCACCGACTCGAGCCCAAGCGTCGCTCCCAGGGAAATGTACTCGAAGTGCGGGGTCTCACCCCGAATCACGCAGCCGAGCGCGAGTATTCCATCGAAGTCCCCGCTCGCCGCGGCCCAACGTGCAGCCAGAGGCAGCTCCCACGCACCGGGGACGTGTATTATTTCCACGTCTTTTGCGGCGACGCCATGCGCCTCGAGGCAGCGGAGCGCTCCGTCCTCGAGCCGGGCGGTGACAGGCTCGTTGAAACGACTCACGACGAGGCAGAGCTTCAGGCCCTCACCTCGTCCAGAGCCCTCGTGGGCGCTCATTCAGGAACCCAGGAGATGGCCCAGCTTCGCCCGCTTGGCCTCCAGGTAGTCGTGGTTCATTGCAGTTTCCTCGACTTCCAACGGCACCCGACCCGTAATCACCAGACCGAATCCCTCCAGGCCGGTGAGCTTTTTCGGGTTGTTCGTCATAGCTCGGATCCGCTCGAGACCCAGGTCGAGCAGGATCTGTGCTCCGATGCCGTAGTTACGGAGGTCCGGCGGGAAGCCGAGGATCTCGTTGGCCTCTACCGTGTCGTGTCCCAGATCCTGGAGCTCGTAAGCCCTGAGCTTGTTCAGAAGGCCGATTCCACGACCCTCCTGGTCCAGATACACTATGACGCCGCGACCCTCCTCCGCCACCATTCTCATGGCGGCGGCCAGCTGTGGGCCGCAATCGCACCGACCCGAGCCGAAGACGTCTCCGGTGAGACATTTCGAGTGGACGCGGACGAGCACATCATCGGCGCCAGCCACCTCGCCCCGGACGAGAGCGATGTGTTCGCGTTCATCCACCCTGTTGGAGTAGCCGACGATTCGGAACTCTCCGTACCTCGTGGGAAGCGTGGCCTCCGCCGCCCGCTGCACGAGGCGCTCGTTCGTAAGTCTGTACGCGATGATCTGCGCCACAGTGATGAAGGGCATGTCGTGCATGGCCGAGAACTCCTCCAGCTCCGGCCGGCGGGCCATCGTGCCGTCGGAGTTGAGGATCTCACAGATGACTCCAGCCGGAGCCAGACCGGCCAGCCGCGCCAGGTCCATCGAAGCCTCGGTCTGTCCGACGCGCTGAAGCACACCTCCCGGCTTCGCGCGGAGCGGAAAGACGTGCCCCGGCCGAAGGAGGTCCGATGGCTTCGACTCAGCGTGAACGGCCACCTGAATCGTCCGGGCTCGGTCTGACGCGCTGATACCGGTCGAGACACCGAGCTCGGAAGTGGCATCTATGGATACGGTGAACGCGGTCCCGTTCGGGTCCTGGCCCCGCCCGTCAGACATCAGTGGCAGGTCCAGTCGATCGGCGATCTCCGGTGCCAGGGTCAGGCAGACCAGACCTCGACCGTGGGTGGCCATGAAGTTGATGATCTCGGGTGTGACGAGCTCGGCCGCGCACACCAGATCTCCCTCATTTTCCCTGTCCTCGTCATCGGCAACGATGACCAGACCACCGTTTCGGATGAGTTCTATGGCTTGACGTACCTGATCGTCGGAGGACACCGTCTGACCCCCTCTGGTTGAGCTCACGTGTGCGCCGCCTCGGCTTCCCGGTACGGCTGCATCAATTGATCCACATATTTGCCGATGAGATCCGCCTCCAGGTTCACCCGCGAACCCGCTTCGAGCCGCCCCACGTTCGTATGACTCCATGTATAGGGAATGATCGCGACTTCCGCGACGTCTTGAAAGATCCGGTTCACGGTCAGGCTGATCCCATCCATCGCGATCGAGCCGTAAAGAACCGTCAGCCGGGCCACGTCCTTCGGCATGCGGAATCTCAGGAACACCGTTTCTCCCGCGTGCTCGACCTCGGTCATCTCCCCCACCCCGTCGACATGCCCCTGTACCAGGTGGCCTCCCATCGGCTGGTCCGCCCGGACGGGTCGCTCCAGATTCACGTCACGGCCCGGCTCGAATTCCCCCAGCGTCGTTCGCGAAAGGGTCGTTCGTATCGACTCGAACGACAGCCCCTCCCTGGAAACGTCGAAGACCGTATGGCAGACTCCGTCGATCGCAAGGCTGTCACCTTCGCCCAGGGAGGGCGCGATATCGGGCGCCGACATCCGGAACCGAATCCCCTTGTCGAACTCCTCCCGGTCCGTGATCCGGCCCACGGCTTCCACGAGTCCCGTGAACATCAGGCCGCCTCCCTTAGCTTTCCCAGTGCGTCCAGCTTGTCGATCTCCACCAGCGTGTCCGCGCCGAGCGGCTCGCGACGGACCACCGACCAACCGGGACCGATAGGATCCAGATTCCGGTCGAACGCCGGTACCGCGGGCGGCCCCAATTCCGTCTCGGTGTAGATCAAGTATTGACGATGCACCAATCCCCGCTCCAGCAATGCGGTTGCCAATCGCCCGCCTCCCTCGATCAGCACGGAGGCCGCGTCTTCCGCCGCAAGCGTGGCCAACACGGCCGTGAGCGACAGATGGTGGTCTCCGTCGCCTTCCACGAGTCGAATCCGCGCCCCCTTAGCCTCGAGGGCTTCCGCCCTCTCGGGCGACGCGCCCTTGCGCCCGAAGATCATCACCGGGGCCTCCTCAACCGTACGGATGAGCTTGGATTCCGGCGATAGCTCCAGTCTCGGATCCAGCACGACACGTCTCGGCGGCACACGCGGCGGCGTTCCACATCGCACGGTCAGAAGCGGGTCGTCGATCCACGCCGTTCGACCACCGACGAGTACCGCATCGGCCCCGGCACGGAGGCGATGGACGAAATCCTGCGCCTCGGGTCCGGTGACTCGAGTGCGCTCCCCGGGGCGGGCCGCGATGCGGGCGTCGGCGGACAAACCCAACTTCAGCGTCACCCACGGACCCTCGTTCCTGTGCTTCCACAGAAACGGTGCGTTCAGCCGCACGGCCTCGTCGACCAGAACTCCCGTGACGACTTCCACGCCAGCGCCTGCCAGCGCCTCCAGGCCTCCGCTCGCTATCGGATTCGGGTCCCGCGCCCCGACGACGACCCGCCGAATCCCGGCCTCGGTAATCGCGGTCGAGCATGGCGGAGTCTGTCCATGGTGTACACACGGCTCCAGCGAAACGTAGAGCGTGGCGCCGCGAGCCGCCGGTCCCGCCCCCTTCAACGCGGCAACCTCGGCATGATCACCCCCGAACTCCGCGTGGAAGCCCTCTCCTACAACCCGTCCGTCCCGCACGACGACGGCTCCCACGAGCGGGTTCGGAGACACACGGCCCCATCCATACCGGGCGAGGACAAGCGCCCGGTGCATGTGCGCGTCGTCCAATGCGGACCCCATCGCAGTGCTCAACCGGCCTCCAGGATGACCTTTCCGCTGCCCGATCGAATCTGGCCGCACTCGAACGCTTCCCCGCCTTCAACCCGAATGGACTCCACGACAGCCTCCGTGTTCTCCGGCGAGACGACGGCGATCATTCCGATACCCATGTTCAGCGCCTCGAACAGGTCGTTCCTGCCCAGCCCGCTCTCTGACGCCAGCACATCGAACACCGGTCCCGGATTCCAGGCCGTCAGGTCGATCGCCGCATCCGCATCGTCGGGAAGCACTCGGCTCAGGTTTCCCTGGATCCCGCCGCCCGTGATGTGGGCCAGCGCCCGAACCCGACCGCTTTCGCACGAGTGCCTCAGGACTGGCAGATAGGATCGGTGGACCCGAAGCAGGACATCGGCGACAGTAGATCGTGTGCCCGGATATCGGTCGTCCACTTCCAGGCCCAGACGGTTGAACAGTAGCTCCCGCGCCAGACTGTAGCCGTTCGTATGCAATCCGCTGGACGGAAGGGCCACCAGCCGGTCGCCCGCCCGAACCGCCAGACGCCCGGGAATATCGAAGACAACGCGACCAACTATGAAGCCGGCCAGGTCGTACTCGCCAACGGCGTACAGGCCCGGCATCTCCGCCGTTTCGCCCCCGAGGAGGGCGCATCCGTTCTCCCGACACCCGCGCGCCACACCTTCGATTACCCCGTACGCCACACTGGGCTCGAGCCGTCCACACGCGAAGTAATCCAGGAAGAAAAGGGGCTCGGCGCCTTCCGTGAGAATATCATTCACACAGTGGTTCACCAGGTCCTCTCCCACCGTGTCGTGCCGACCCGCGCGAATGGCGACCAGCACTTTCGTTCCCACCCCATCGGCGCTCGCCACCAACTCCGGGTCGCCTTCCAGGTGAAAACGTCCGCCGAATGCGCCGAACCTGCCCCGCACTTGTTCCGTGCGCGTGGAATCCACGAGAGCGGCGAGACGCTCTGTCAGGCCTTCCGCCGCTCTCAGGTCGACGCCTGCATCCACATAGCTGAAGCGTCCCGATCCTGTCACGCCGCGGCCTCCCGCTCCATTCTCTCCGGCGCCGATATCCCGAGCAGTGTCAGGCCTGAACGAAGGGTCAGCTGAACCGCGCGGGCCAATGCGAGGCGCGCCGGTTGGCTCGGTCCCTCGGCCAGGACCCGGCGCGTCGGGTCGAGGTTCCCCTCGTGGTACCAGGCGTTCACGGCCCCCGCGACCTCCTCGAGGTAATTGCAGATCTGGTACGGGGCTCTCGCGGCCGCCGCTCCTCGAACCCGTTCCGGAAACCGGAGCAGCTGCATCAACAGCTGGCGCTCCGTATCCGAAGTCAGGCAGGCCAGGTCGGTACCCGAAGCGTCGATGCTCGTGGGGTCTATGTCACCCCTCCGGAAGACGCTGCACATTCGCGCGTGCGCGTACTGCACCTTGTACACCGGGTTGGCTTCGGAGGTGTCCAGAGCGAGATCCAGGTCGAAAGTCATCGGTACCTCGGCTCTCCGCATGAGGAAGAAGTACCGGGCCACGTCCAAACCTGTCTCGTCGAACAACTCTCGCAGGGTGACGAAGCGGCCCGCCCGCTTCGACATGCGCACCTCCTCCCCACCCCTCATCACCGTAATCAGCTGGATGATCAAGACCTCGAGGAAGTCGGGGGAATGACCCAGCGCCGCCAGCGCCGCCTGCATCCTCGGCACGTGTCCGTGGTGATCGGCGCCCCACACGTCGATCGCCCTCTCGAATCCGCGCCCGGCTTTGTCCAGGTGGTAGGCTATGTCCGACAGGAAATACGTATGAGAACCGTCGCTCTTGAACAGAACCCGGTCCTTCTCGTCACCGAAGTCGGTAGTCCTGAGCCACAGCGCGCCTTCGTCCCTGTAGGAGTGGCCGGACGAGTCCAGACGAGCGATGAGACCGTCCACGGAGCCCGCCCCGAACAGGGACGACTCATCGAACCAGCGGTCCATCGTGACGCCGAAATCCTCCAGGTCCCTCTCCTGCTCTTCTCGGAGAACGTCCGCCGCCCGCTTCGAAAAGAGCGTGATTCGCTCGCTCGAGTCCAGGTCCGCGAGCCCTTCCTGTTCCTCTGTGTCGACGATCCGCTCCGCGATTTCCGCGACGTAGTCGCCCTGATATCCCCCTTCTGGCAGTTCCGCCGCCTCTCCCCTCGCCTGGCGGACACGGGCGTCCACCGACTCGCCCAGAAGCTCGATCTGCCTCCCCGCATCGTTGACGTAGTATTCTCGCGTCACGCTATGGCCCGTCCATTCCAGCAGGGACGCGGTGGCATCCCCGATCGCCGCGCCGCGCCCGTGCGCTACGTGGAGCGGGCCTGTGGGGTTCGCGGAGACGAACTCGACGTTGTAGCGGAGAGGCTGCTCCGACTTCGATCGCCCCCACTGCTCGCCGGTCGCGAGGAGATCGCGCAAACCATCCCACAGCACGTGGTTCGCCAGACGAAAGTTGAGGAAACCCGGTCCGGCGACGCTGACCTTCTCCACGCCAGCCGCATCCCGATCCAGACGCTCCATGAGCTCGGCCGCGAGTTCGCGCGGCGACCGTCCCAGCTGTCCCGCAAGAACCAGGGCGGCGTTCGACGACAGGTCCCCATGCGACGGATCGGAAGGACGCTCGACCTGAGGCTCGAAGCTCTCCGGAGCGCCCGCAGAACGGGCGGCCCGGCCGATCTCGGCTGCGAGAAGGCCCGAGGGGACCACAGCGGCGTCACTCGCCCGCATCGGCCGATTCCTTCCCGCTCTCGCTGGACTCCGAACCACTCCCGGCGGAGCTGTCGTCCGTCCTCCCCTTCGACCCGCGGCCCGGCCCGCTCCGATAATCCGTGGCATAGAAGCCGGGCCCCTTGAACACGAGGCCCCCACCGCTCGAGATCAAGCGCCTGACCTTGCCCGCGCATTCGGGGCACTGGCCGATCGGGGCTTCGTTGATACCCTGGAACCGCTCGAAGGCATGTCCGCACTCACAGCATTCGTATTCGTACGTTGGCATGTTTCCTCGCGCTCTCGCGCTCGCTACTCCCGTCTATCACGCGGGATGATACGTCCCCCAAAGGTCCCGCAATCGACTGCTGATCTCGCCGAGCGTGGCCCTGACTCTCGCCGCGTTGATCAGAACCGGCAAGAGATTGTCTCCTTCTTTCGCCGCCCCTGCGACCCCCTCCAGGGCTGCACGGACCGCCGATTCGTCGCGCTGGGCCCGTACCGTTTCGAGACTCCGAATCTGGGCGCCCTGAAGGGCCGCATAGTCCGGAAGGGCAAGGGGGGTCGGCTCCCGTTCATCCGCGTACACGTTGACGCCCACGACTTCCCGCTCGCCACTCTCCAGTGCCGTCTGGTGCGTGTAGGCAGCCGCATGGATCTCCGCCGTCATGAATGGAATGCCGGCTTCCGGGCCACCGAGATCGTCAATTCGCTCGAGGTAACTTGCAGCCAGGTGCTCCAGACGACTCGTCAGCGCCTCGACGTAGTAGGAGCCCCCCAGTGGATCTGCCGTAGCCGTCACACCGGCCTCCGCCGCCAGGACCTGCTGCGTGCGCAACGCGAGCCGGGCTGCCTCCTGCCCGGGCAGTCCGAGAGCCTCGTCGAAACTGTTGGTGTGCAGCGACTGCGTACCCCCGAGCACGGCTGACAGCGCCTGAACCGTCACTCGAACCACGTTGTTCAGCGGTTGCTGCGCCGTCAGGGTCGATCCTCCGGTCTGGGTGTGAAAGCGGAGTCGACAGCTCCTGTCGGATCCGCCGAACTCGGTTCTCATCATGCGGGCCCACAGTCGGCGGGCGGCCCTGAACTTCGCCACTTCCTCGAAGAGATCGTTGTGCGCGGCGAAGAAGAAGCTGAGGCGGGGAGCGAAGCTCTCGATGTCCAGGCCATGCTTCAGGGCCCGCCTCACGTACTCCCGTGCGTTCGCCAGGGTAAACGCGAGTTCCTGGGCTGCTGTGGATCCCGCCTCGCGCATGTGATAGCCGCTGATCGAGATGCTGTTCCAGCGAGGCAATTCCTGAGAGCAGAAGGCGAATATGTCGGTGACCAGCCTGAGACTCGGCTCGACCGGATAGATGTACGTACCCCGGGCGATGAACTCCTTCAGGATGTCGTTCTGAACCGTTCCGGACAGCGTTTTGCGGTCGATCCCCCTGGCGTCCGCCGCGGCAACGTACA
>JBDHFS010000095.1:0-10416 GCA_039590285.1 Gemmatimonadota bacterium | reverse complement strand
GCACGGGCTTGGGCAGCCTGGCGGCGCACATCGCGGACCCCGTGGCACTGGCCTACGAGGAAATTCCGGGATTCCCCGTCTCCACGGTGGAGACGCACACGGGCCGTCTCCTTCTCGGAAGCCTGGAGAGCAGGCGAGTCGCCGTGATGCAGGGTCGCACCCACAGCTACGAGGGCTACGACCTGGCCACGGTCGCGTTTCCCGTGCGTGTCCTGCGAGGCCTCGGTGCCGATCGGCTGGTGGTTTCCAACGTCAGCGGGAGTATGGAGCCCCGGTGGGTGCCCGGTGATCTGGTGGCCATCGCCGACCACATCAACCTGCTGGGTCATAATCCCCTGGTCGGGCCCAACGTCGACTCGCAGGGACCACGCTTCCCCGACATGTCGGAGGCCTACGACGAGGAGCTTCGGGCTATCGCCAGGGAAGAGGCCGATCGGTTGGGAATCAGGCTCCACGAGGGAGTCTACGTGGCCGTCACGGGGCCCAATCTGGAGACTGCTGCCGAATACCGGATGCTACGGACGATGGGGGCCGATATCGTGGGAATGTCCACGGTCCCCGAGGTGATCGTCGCCCGGCACGCAGGCATGCGAGTTCTGGGCCTGTCGATCATCACAGACGCCTGTGTCCCGGACGCCCTCCAGCCCGTGGACATCGATGAGATCCTGCGCGTGGCCGCCGAGGCGGAACCCCGACTCACGGATCTCGTGCGGGCCGTGCTCCGTAGACTATAGGGACCTTCAACACAGGAATCGACTCGCGCATGCCATATCGCCCGCTCCCCACCAGCGTGGTGGGCCTCGAAGAAGAGATTCAGCGTCTGTGGGAGGAGGAAGGCACCTTCCACCGGAGCCTTGCATCGAGGAGCGGCGCTGCGGAGTACGTGTTCTACGAGGGGCCTCCCACCGCAAACGGGCGACCCGGCGTACATCATATCATCGCTCGAACGATCAAGGATACCGTGGCGCGCTATCGGGCCATGACGGGGTGGCACGTCACTCGGATCGCGGGTTGGGACACACACGGTCTCCCGGTTGAAATCGAGGCCGAGAGGCAGCTTGAGATCTCGGGCAAGCCTGACATCGAGCGAATAGGCATCGCCCGCTTCAACGAGGTGTGTCGCGAGAACCTTTTCACGTACAAGGAGGACTGGGAACGCCTGTCGCGTAGAATCGGTTACTGGCTCGACTACGATAACGCCTACATCACGTGTTCCCCGGAGTACATCGAGTCCGTGTGGTGGGCCCTGGCTGAGATTCACCGTCATGGCTGGCTGTACAAGGGCTACAAGGTCCTTCCGTACTGTCCTCGTTGCGGCACGGGTCTGTCGAGCCACGAGGTGGCCCAGGGATACAGGGTTGTATCGGAGCCTTCGGTCTACGTGAAGTTCCGCCTTCGGGACGATCCGGGGAGCGCATCGATTCTGAGCTGGACGACCACACCGTGGACGTTGCCCGGCAACGTGGCGCTCGCCGTGGGCGAGGGAATCGACTACCTGCGCGTACGGATTGGCCCTGACGACGGCTCCGAGGGAACCGATTCCTCCGAAGGCGAGTCGCTTCCGCGAGGCGCCGCGGCTGGAGACGAGCTGATTCTGGCCTCCGCTCTGGCCCCCGATGTTCTCCGCCATCCGTACGACGTGCTCGAAGTCCTGAGCGGCGCCGATCTGGTGGGACGCCACTACGAACCCCTGTTCCCGGGCGCGGTGGAAGCCAACGCCGACGGCCCCGCATGGACGGTGCTGTCAGCCGACTTCGTCACCACGGATGAAGGCACGGGAGTCGTCCACACCGCCGTGATGTACGGGGAGGACGACTTCGAGCTCGGTGTGCGGGCGGGTCTTCCGATGCAGCATACCGTGGATGCCGACGGTCGGTTCGTGGAGCGTGTTCCCGGTGGGCTGGCGGGCGGATTTGTGAAGGACGGCGACGTCGAGGGCGCGATCATCGACTATCTGGCCGAGGCTGACCTGCTGTACCGAAGGCAGATGTACGAGCACAACTACCCGCACTGCTGGCGATGTGAGAGCGCGTTGCTCTACATGGCACGCGATTCGTGGTACATCCGCACGACCGCGGTCAGGGATCGCCTCATCGAGCACAACGCCTCGGTTGACTGGCATCCGCCGGAGATGGGAACTGGCCGCATGGGCGAGTGGCTGGCCGGCAACGTGGATTGGGCCATCTCGAGAGACCGTTACTGGGGAACGCCACTTCCGGTCTGGGTGTGCGATGCGAGCGAGGCACACGTGTGTGTCGTGGGCTCGTTCGCGGACCTGGCGGAGCGGTCCGACGGTCTTCCCGACGATTTCGATCCTCACAGACCAGAGATCGACGACATGTTTTGGGCCTGCGAGTCTGAAGGCTGCGTCGGAACGATGCGCAGGGTACCGGAAGTGATGGACGCTTGGTTCGACTCCGGCTCCATGCCCTTCGCCCAGTGGCACTACCCGTTCGAGAACACCGACGCGTTCTCACAGCATTATCCGGCGCACTTCATAGCCGAGGGGGTGGACCAGACGCGCGGCTGGTTCTACTCGCTGCTCGCCATCTCCACGCTCCTGTTTGACTCCTCGGCGTACAGCAGCGTAGTCGTCAACGATCTCATCCTGGACGAGAACGGCCAGAAGATGTCCAAGTCCCGCGGGAACGTGGTGGACCCGTGGGAGGCCGTGAGCGAGCACGGAGCCGACGCGATCCGGTTTTACCTGTTGGCTTCCAGCAATCCGTGGCTGCCCAAGCGTTGGGACGGAGAGGCTCTCAGGGAGACAAACCGCAAGCTGTTCGATACGCTGCGCAGCACGTACCGATTCTTCGCCATGTACGCGGAGCTGGAGGGCTGGGACCACGAGACATCCGACCGGTCACCGGTCGAGACTCGGGTGCCCATCGACAGGTGGCTCCTGAGTCGCCTCGAGGGATTGGTGACGGACGTTCGCTCGGACCTCGAGCGTTACGATCTCACCCGATCGGCTCGGCGCATCTCCTCGTTCGTTCTGGACGATCTCTCGAACTGGTATGTGAGGCAGACGCGCGACCGATTCTGGGCCACCGGTGGCGAGTCGGCGAACGAGGCTGCGGGCAGCACCGCCGATGCGTTCGCTACGCTGCACGAGGCGCTGGAGACCGCAGCTCTGCTCCTGGCTCCGTTCGCCCCCTTCCTGACCGACTGGTTGTACAGGGAATTGCGGGGCGGGGGGTCTGTCCACGTGGCGGATTTCCCGGAGTCCGCTCGCGGCGCGGACGAGGATCTCGAGACAGGAATGGAAGACCTGCGTCGACTGGCGACGCTGGGCCGGGCCGCGCGCGAGGAAGCGGGAATCCGCGTGCGCCAGCCTCTGGCTTCCCTGCGCGCCGTGGTACCGGGCGGGCGCCGACCAGGCCCTGAGCTCGAGGCGATCCTGCGTCAGGAGCTGAACGTCAAGTCGGTTGTATTCCCGTCCGGAAGCGACGATATTGTGCGGCTCTCCGCGAAACCCGACTTTGGAGCACTCGGGCCGCGGTTTGGCGCACGCACACCGGCGGTGGCGAAAGCGATCGAGGACCTGGACCCCGGCTCGATCCGGATCCTGAGGGACGGACGCACGATCCCGCTGAGCGTGGACGGCCAGGAAGTGATCGTGCAGCCGGGGGATGTGAGGATCCTCGAGGAAGCCTCGGGGGACCTCACGATACAGGCCAACGAAGGTTATGTGGTAGGCCTGGACACGGCGCTCACGCCGGACCTCGAGGCCGAGGGCGTCGCGCGAGAGGTCGTGAACCGGATTCAGCGACTGAGGCGTGACTCAGGGCTCGAAGTCAGCGATAGGATTCGGCTCAGTATCGTGCCATCGGCGCGTACGGCGGCCGCCATGGAAGCACACCGCGAGTACATCGCGGGCGAGACGCTGGCGGTGGAGCTGGCTCTGGATGAAGTGGAAGCGAAGACGCGCGAGCACGTTGCCCGTGTGGACATCGATGGAGAGGGGATTCTTCTCGGACTGAGCCGGGTCGAGGGACCGTCGGTCGGAGACTGAATACTGAACAGGAAGTCTTCCAGAGGATAGAACGGGGAAACGGGATGAAGAAGAAGGATCTGCAGCACCTGGAGAAGCGATTGCTCCAGCTCAGGGAGCGGGCGTTGAAGGACCTCGGGCACTACGACGAGTCGTTCTCGAACAGCCTGCAGGCGTCGGACGGCGATCTCTCGGCCTACAGCTTTCACATGGCCGATCAGGGTACGGACGCGATGGAGAGAGAGAAGGCGTTCCTGTTCGCGAGCAAAGAAGGTCGCTACCTGTATCACCTCGACGAGGCTCTCCGCCGCCTGTATCGAACTCCAGCGCAGTTCGGCGTCTGCGAGGATTGCGGTGAGACCATCTCGTTCGAGCGGCTGGACGCGCTGCCGCACACGCGACTCTGCATCCGATGCAAGGAACGAGAGGAGACGGGTGTCTCCCGCTGATTCCGGCGTGGTGTTCGAGGCTCCACTCGCCGCTAGGGGGGTTAACAAGACGGCGCTGCTCCTCGCACTGGTCGGCACCATTGTCGTGCTCGACTTCTTCACGAAGATGTGGGCGATGTCCAGCCTCACGCTCGGCTACCCGGTCCCCGTGCTGGGCGAGTTCTTCCGCCTGACGTATACACACAATCCCGGGGCGGCCTTCGGCATCAACGTCGGTGCCCACTCGAGGACCTTCTTCCTCGTGCTCTCCCTCGTGGCGCTGGTGGTTCTGGGCTTCATCTATCGGGCGACGCCGACGAGAGACATCCTGCGGCTTGTCGCCGTCGCCCTGGTCAGCGGCGGGGCGATCGGCAACATAGTGGACCGCTTCCGGTTCGAGGCCGGGGTGGTCGACTTCCTCGATGTCGGAATCGGCCGACACCGGTGGCCCATATTCAACGTCGCCGACATGGCCGTCAGCATCGGCGCCGTTCTGCTCTTGATCACTTTCTACTTCGAGGAGAAGGGTGGCGACGAACAGGAGTCCGGAGCCGACTGAGGTTCACCGCTTCCGGATCGATGACGACCCGAGCGATCGGCTGGATGCGTATCTGGCCGATCGTTTGCATCTGAGCCGCAGCCGTGTCGCGGAGCTCATCGACGCCGGGCTCGTCACGATCGACGGCTCCCCGGCGCGAAAGAGCCGCCGCCTTCGCAAGGGCGAGGGCATCGAGGTCAGGGTCCCGCCACCTCCTCCCACCTCCGTCGAGCCTGAGCCAATCCCGATCGATGTCGTGTACGAGGACCCCGACGTCGCGGTGGTCGACAAGCCGGCAGGGCTCGTCGTGCACCCCGCTGCCGGGCACCTCACGGGGACCCTGGTCAACGCTCTCCTGTACCGCCTTGGAAGCCTCTCATCGATCGGCGAGCCAAACCGGCCGGGGGTCGTCCACCGCCTGGACAAGGACACGAGTGGTCTGATGGTCGTGGCGAAGACAGACGAGGCTCACCGAGGCCTGTCACAGGCGCTCGCCGCCCGGAAGGTAAGACGGGGCTACCTGGCAGCGGCGTGGGGACACGTCGATGCCGACGAGCTGACGATCGACCGTCCCATTGCGCGTGACCCCAGGCACCGTCAGCGCATGGCCGTCGTGGAAAGTGGCCGGCGCTCCGTGACGCACGTGCGACGCCTCGAGAGTTGGCGAGCGGCAGACCTGCTGGCCCTGCGCCTCCACACCGGGCGAACTCACCAGATCCGGGTGCACCTCCGGTCCCTTGGACATCCCGTCGTCGGCGATCCGGTGTACGGAGCCGGGTGGGAGCGGGGTCTCGTCGGCGCGGGCGGCCGATGGGCCGAGGAACTTGCCCGGCGGACGAGCCGGCTGTTTCTGCATGCGGCCCGACTCTCGTTCCGCCATCCTTCGAGGGGAGAGATCCTCAGCTTCACCTCGCCACTCCCCGATCAGCTGGAAGCCGTTGTAGCGTGGGCCCGCGGCCGTCCCGAAGGCCACGGATCGCCGTGAGAGCGAAGCCCGGCGCGAGGCTCTCTTTCCTGGCGTTCATCCTCGCGATGTCCTGGTGCCCCGCGCGGGCGGCGGGTCAGTCCGTCACCGGTGCTCCCCGGCACATCGCGGTACGAGGCCCGGACGACCTGCTGGACCTCGGCACATCGCTCGTGGCAGAGCCCGTCGTCTGGAGACCGTTCCCCGGAATCGGAACGCTTCCCGAGGCGGGAGTGGATTCGCTGGAGGTCTGGCTCTCCCCCGACCTGAGCCAGGGGCTGCCCGAAGGACTCCGCCATGTCGAGACCTGGGTCGCCGGCACGGCAGATCCCGCCGGACGGAGGATCGCGCTGCGAACCGGGCCCGGCCTGGCCGGACCGTCCGGGTTGAGGGCCGTCCTGCGGCATGAGCTCGCTCATGTCGCGCTTTCCGCAGCGACGGGCGGCAACCACTCGCGGTGGCTGACCGAGGGTTATGCCCAGTACGCTTCCGGCGAGTGGGGATTGGGGAACGCGTGGCACCTGCAATCGGCCTTTCTGCGGCGCGGAGCTTCTTCCCTGGGTGAAATCGATCTGCGATTCCGTCGTCATCCGACCGATGCTCGAATGGGGTATCTCCTTTCGTACACTGCGGTTCACGAGTTGGCTTCGCTTGGCGGAGAGGCAGGATTGCGAGCTCTCTTTCGTCGTCTTCGGGAAGGAGCGAGGTTCGAGGAGGCGCTCCTGCGCACCTACGGTATCACGGCGGAGGCCTTCGAAACGCGATGGAAACGATCGCTTGTGGACCGCTACGGCTGGCTGTACCTGCTGTCCCGGGCAGGGGCCTTCTGGATCGGTGTGACCATGCTGGTCCTGTTCGTGGCCGTGAGACGCGCGAGACGGGACCATCTCAGGCTCGTCGCTCTGCGCGCTGAGGACAGGGGCGCGGCGAATCCCGCGGAGACGGACCCGCGGGAAGCAGCACCGACCGACAGGGAAGGGGGTCCGCTGGATGCGCAGTGAGATGACCGTTGGCGCCTTCGCGGGGCTAGATTGACTTGAGATTCAGGCAGGAGTATGCTTCGCGAATGGACGGGAACCGCACAGGCGGCGCCGGTGACGGCGATGATCGTCCACGGCCCTTCGGTCTTGAGAAGTGGAACATCGTTCTTCTCTCGGTCGGGGCCGTGGTCGTTTTGTCTGGATACATTCTCCTGAACGGAGGATCGGTCACGCTCGCGCCGTTGCTGCTCGTGGCCGGATACGTCGTTCTCATACCGGCCGGACTCCTCGTCGGCTTCCGCCGATCCGCGAGTGGGCGGACGGAATCACGGGAGGGCGAATAGCTCAGCCTGGTCCAGAGCGCCTGCCTTACAAGCAGGAGGTCGCTGGTTCGAATCCAGCTTCGCCCATGGCGCCGAGGTGAACTGGAGTCTCCGGCGCAAGGAACAATCATTCGCGATCGAGTGTCGTAACGTGTGCGCGGGAGACAGAGCTCCCCGTCGCAGGAAGAACAGTTGAGGACCGGAATATGAAGCGACCTATTCTGACCACGGGCGCCCTCGCCCTCGGTGTTGCCGCGGCAGCGCTGTTGTTCACGGCGGATGCCGCTGTGGCTCAGGAGGGAGACGGAGGCGCCGGCGGCCGTGCCAGGGTGCTCGTCGCCCCCCTCCATCAGGACGAGGCTGTGAAAAGGGACTTCGGAAAGAAGATCTCCGAAGAAGTGCGGGATGGCCTCGAGGACATTCCGACTCTGGTGTCCATCGAATGGAACCAGGTCCGGGACGAGCTCAGGCGGCTCAAGCTGAAGGAAGAGGATCTCGGCGCCATTCAGTGGAGGCAGCTGGCCGGCCGCCTGGACGCCGACGTCGTGATGACCGGGACCGTCGTGGCGGGCGGTGCCGGAAACGAGGTCGATGTCAGCTTCATCGACTCGGAGAGCGGGGACGAGGTTGAGGTTACCCCGTTCAGCGTCGCGGGCGACGGAAAGGACCAGGTCCGCGAGGCGGCCGGAGTCATCGTCTCCGCGTTCGGACACACGGTAGACTACCGACGCGCCGTCCTTTTCTGCCAGGACTACCTCGCGGCCGAGCAGTATGAGGATGCTCTCCGAAACTGTGAGGAGGCGCTCGAACTCAACGCCGCCAGCACGACGGCGCACTACCTCCGCGGTCGCGTATACATGGGCCAGGAGAACTGGCCCTCGGCTGCCGAGGACCTCGCGTTGGTGGTGGAGAACAACCCGGCGGAGGTCGACGCCCTGAACGCGCTCGCCTACGTGAATGCTCAGCTGGGCGATATGGACAGGGCGGTGGAGCTGTACCGGGAGTACCTGAATTTCAATCCCGGCGACGCGAGCGTCCGCATGACGGTTGCCTTCGAGCTGGCGCAGGCTGGAGGCAACGAGGAGGCGATCGAGTTGCTCCAGGAAGGTGTCGCCATCGACTCCACCAACGCTGAGCTGTGGGAGTTCCTCGGCAACGTGGCCCTGAAGAAGGGGACGACGACTGCCGAGGGGACCGACCAGGGGGACGCGGCGATCGCGGACGAGGCTGCCGTGCGAATGGCGGTTGAAGCGTACGATCACGTGCTGGAGTTGAAGGGAGAGGACATCAATCCCGAAATCCTGCGTAACGTAATCGCGGCTAACCTCGAGCTCGGCGACTATGACGCCGCCCTCGAGTTCGCGGACAGGGCCCAGGCTCTGATGCCGGAGGATGCCGGCCTGTGGTCGATCCGGAGCGACATCTACGGGCGAATGGAGCGCTACGACGATGCCATTGCGGCCCTCGACCGGACGCTGGAGCTGGATTCAGCATATCCGAACGCCTACCTGCGGCGCGGGTTCCTCAAGCTTCGCTCGGGCGACTCGGAGGGAGGAACGGCGGACCTCAGGACCGCAATGGATGAGGGTGCCGACGCCGAGGTCGTGTCGGGGCAGTTGCTTGCGCGTGGCTACAACGACTTCTTCAAGAACGGCCAGTATGACCAGGCTCTGGCCATGTTTGAAGTTGGCAAGGACCTGGCGAGCGCGGGACGGGTGAGGGATCAGCTCTATTTCTGGACGGCGTACGGGTACTATCAGCAGGGTGTGGCGATCGATCAGGGCAACGAGGCCAACGAGGCCTGTCAACCGGCTCGTCGTGCTCTGTCCAGGTTCCAGCAGGTGCTTCCCAATCTCGATCGCGCCGGAAGCGAGCAGCCACAGAGCCAGGCTCAGATCCGCGAGAGCACGGACGTCTACATCTACAGACAGGAGCAGATCATCCGGAAGAACTGCGGAGGCTGATCGCTCCTGACCAGAGGGACCGCGACCGTGCCGGGTCGCTGATCCCCGTCTGAAGTACTCGGGCCCGGTGGGATGTTAATCCCGCCGGGCCCTTCTTCTTCTTCTTCTTCTTCTTCTCCTCCTCCTCCTCCTCTCTACGTGTGGGGACCCAGGGTTGCGCTAATCCAGGGTGGGGGATAAAATGGGCCGCAATGGGGAAAAGTGGATCACTGTGGGGATTCATCACACCTGCCTGAAAGTGGAGCGAATTGGGCGGCTACCTGGGCAGCTATCTGTATCAGGTGGACGAGAAGGGAAGAGTGACTCTTCCAGCGGCGTTTCGTCGCGGAGGCGACACTCAGTCCTTCGTCCTGATCCAGGCGCAGCCCGATGCCCTGACGCTCTATCCGGCCGAAACATGGGGCGAGGTACAGGAAAGGCTCCGCTCACTGGCCCGCAGCGCGCCGCGCTCGCGCCATCAGCTGCTCAGCCTGACGGCCAATGCCATCGAAGTCGTACCCGATAAACAGGGACGCATACTGATTCCCGACCGCCTGCGTGACCGAGTCGGTATCCAGGACGAGGCACAGATGGTCGGTGCCATAGACAAGATCGAGATATGGAGTCCAGGCCGGTTCGCCGAGATCGTGGGCAGAACGGGAGACGATTTTGGGGACCGGCTGGCGGGGATCTTCGCCTGATCGAGCCGGCCGCCCCCGGGCGGCCGCCACGGGACCATGAGCGAAAGGCGCTTCGAGCACGAGCCGGTCATGGCCGACGAGTCGCTCGAGCTCCTGCGGGCCGGGGAGGGCGGTCGGTTCCTCGACGCGACGGTCGGTGGAGGCGGACACGCCGAGCTGATCCTCGAGGCGAGCTCCGACGCCAGGGTGGTGGGGTTGGATCAGGATCCGGAAGCGTTGGCGGCTGCGAGACGCCGCCTGGCTCGATATGGCGAGCGTGTGACGTTGCTGGAGGGAAACTTTCGCGATGTCGCTCGCCTGGTGGAACAAGACATAGACGTCGGTCTGGACGGAGCCCTGATGGACCTGGGCGTCTCGTCGCACCAGATCGACACGACGGCACGCGGTTTCTCCTTCCGCCGGGGCACACCGTTGAACATGCGGATGGGCGGGACAACCGGTGGTTGGAGAACCGCAGCCGACTTACTGAACACGGCATCCGAAGCCGAGCTGGGCACGATCTTCCGGGTCTACGGGGAGGAAAGGAAGTGGAGGGGATTGGCCCG
>JBDHFS010000094.1:0-15208 GCA_039590285.1 Gemmatimonadota bacterium | reverse complement strand
GACCGCCGTTCTGACGCACGGCTACCTGGACGAGCTGGAGGTGCATCGGCGACTGTGTCCCGAGGCGAGCGTGTACGGAGGGAGGGACCGGTGCTCCCTGGCCAGACGAGCAGCCAGCGAGGGGGCGCGGGTCGCCCTTCTCGACTCGGGTTTTCAGTATCGGAGGCTGGCGCGCGACCTCGACGTCGTCGTCCTGGATGAGGTTGCCCTGCGGCTGCCGTTACGTAGGCTGCCGGCCGGACCATACCGCGAAGGCCTCGCGTCACTCGCGCGCGCGGACATCGTCGTGTTCATGCGACGCGGGCTCGCACCCGCAGACCTCACGGAAGCGCACGGGGTCTGGAGCGATGTGCGCCGACGGATTGTGGATGTGGTCGCGGACGGCATCCGCCTTCCGCCTGTCATCGATGTCTGGATCCAACCCGGTCCGCTGGTCCCTGTCAACGAAATGGCGGCAGCGTTGGAGCATCCGGAGCCGAGAGTGGCGGTAGCGGGAATCATGTGGCCGGAGCCGTTCTTCCGGGCGGCGCGGGACGGACTCAAGGGAGGCCTGCGGGCCGAGGTCGCGCTCGGGGATCACGCGGACCTCGATTCTGGACTCGCCGATGGTCTCGCGACGAGCGCGGGCAGTGCGGGCATCGTTTGTACTCTCAAGGACGTGCGTATGATGGTTGAGCGCCTTGGGGACAGGGTGCCGCTATGGTACCTGTCCGAGCGGGTGACTTGGCGGGACGATCTCTCTGCCTCGCCGGTGCTTCGCGCCGCACTGGCCCTCCTGACACCCCTCACGAGCGCCTCCCGGCCGGAGGGGAGATCCGAGTGATCGAGGAGAGTGCCTCGTGCGTATCCTGATCGTGTCCATAGGCACTCCCCGGGACCGGGCCGTGGCCGCCGCGATCCGGGATTACGAGCAACGGGCCGGTCGCTATTTCAGGATGGAGACCATTGAGATTCCGGCAGCCGTCGGTCACGGAGGACAGCCGGACAGGGCGCGGCAGAAGGAGGGAGAGAGTATCCTGCGTCGGCTTCCCGACGACCTGGAGGCCTGGGCGCTCACTCGTGCCGGCACCTCCCTGACATCGGGCGATTTGGCCGACCGGCTGGCTGACATGGGAACGTACGGTCAACCCGGGCTGGCCATTGTCATAGGGGGCGCCTTCGGCCTGGACGACTCCGTAATCGGCAGGTGCCAGCAAGCGGTGTCGCTGTCCCGAATGACCCTTCCGCACGATCTCGCGCGACTCCTCATGGCGGAACAACTGTACCGCGCGGGAACGATCCTGCGCGGCGAACCCTACCACAAGGGTGGCTGAGTTGGGCGGATCGGAGCGGACGCACGAATGGTTCCGGGACTGGTTCGGGGAGGAATACCTGGCTATTTACCCGCATCGCGATGAGCGAGAGGCTCGCGACGCCGTTCGGCTGTATCGAGAGGCCGTATCTCCGCCCGCCGACACACTGGTTCTGGATTTGGCCTGCGGGGCGGGACGTCATCTGCGGGACCTCAGTGCTGGCGGACTCGCGGCCATCGGACTCGACCTGTCGATGACACTGTTGCGCCGCGCCCGGGGAACGGGTGAGGCCGACCCGCTCGTGCGAGGTGATATGCGGGTGCTACCCTTTCGTGATGCAGCATTCGGCGGTCTGACCAGCTTCTTTACTTCGTTCGGTTACTTCGATGATCCCGCTGACGACCGGCGCGTGCTGGGGGAAATGAATCGCGTGCTTCAGGCCGGAGGCAGCTTCATGCTCGACTTCCTCAACGCGGACCGAGTCCGTCGCGATCTCGTCGAACAAGACACGCGCCGGATCCGGGGCAAGCGCATCGTCCAGCGACGTTCGATCATCGGGGACACGGTGGTGAAGACGATAACGATACAACCGCTGGCCGGAGGCGCGACCCGGCGGTTTCAAGAACAAGTCCGCCTGTACACGCGCCTCGAGCTCGAAGCGCTCCTCGACGCCACGGATCTGCCGGTCACGCATTGTTTCGGTGATTACGACGGCTCGCCGGCCGGACCGACGAGCCCGCGCCTGATCCTCGCAGGACGTTCCGGGCAACCGCGGTCGGGCTCATGAGGCAGCTTCGCCTGGAAGAAGGGCGCCTGGCCTCCGCCGGTAGTCTCGCGGATGATATCACCCGGGGGGGCGGGCCCGCTCGGGATCTGTTTCCCCCTCGTACGTTCGATTTCGATCGTCCGGAGATCGAGCATCGGGTGCGCAGACCGCTCATCTCAGGCTCCGCGTTTCGGTGCGCGGGTCCCGAGGCCGAGTCACGACTGTCTGCGCTCCTCTCCGGGGATGGGCTGGCCGTGACCACCGGTCAGCAGCCGCAGCTGTTCGGCGGCCCGCTCCTCGTTCTGTACAAAGCCCTGTCGGCGGTCGAGCTGGCGGTCGAGCTGGAGTCACATACGGGGAGACCCTGCCTCGCCGTCTTCTGGGTGGCCTCCGACGACCACGATTGGCGTGAGGTGGCCTCGATCGGTCTTCTGGATGCCGAAGAATCCCTCCGTCAGCTCCAGCTACAGGCTCCGCCGGGATGGGAGGGTCGGTCCGTAGGGCCGGCACCTTTGCCCGACGCCGTGCTCGAGCTACTCGACCAGATGTCGAGTTGGATGGAGATAAGTGATCCCGGCCGCTCCTGGCTCCAAGGCTTGCGAAAGTCCTACGAGCCCGGAGTGTCGTTCTCCGAGGCGTTCGTGAGGGTTCTGGACGACTGGGTGGGCGATGCGCCGATCGCTTTTCTTGATTCAGCCGATCCGGAGCTGCGTCAGGCCAGCGAGCCATTGTTCAGGAGCGTCCTGGCACGTCCTGCGGATGTCGAGCATGCCCTGGTGACCGGGCGCGAGGCCGTGGCGAAATGCGGCTACTCACCGCAACTGAGCCATGTCGAGGGAGCCGCGCCGATCTTCGCGGACACGGAGGAGGGACGAAGACGCCTCCATGTGACGGAGCGGGGAGCGAGGGCTGGAAGTGATGGACCGCAGATCTCACTCTCCCGCGAGTCTCCGGACGAGGCCACAGGAACTCCCGAGCTGAGTCCGTCCGCCGCTCTGAGGCCGGTGCTGGAATCGTATCTCCTGCCGGTCGCGGCGACGGTGTTGGGCCCGGGTGAGATCGGATATTGGGCGCAGCTGCCGCCACTGTTCGAATGCCTCGACGTGCCCATGCCCGCGATCCAGCCACGCGACTCGTGGCTGGTAATCGAACCGAGGATCGATCGCCTGCTCGACAAGACGGGGCTCGCACCGGGAATGCTGTCCGACGGTGGAGCTTCGGCCGTGGCTTTGGTGGCTGATGGTGGCCGACCGGAGGGTCTGGACAGGGCCATCTCTGCCCTGGAAACATCTACGGTGGACGGGTTCTTGGAAGCCGAGACCGCCGTTAAGGCTGAGGCACCAGGTCTCCGTCCGGCTCTGGGAAAAGCCTCCGCCCGCACTCAGTCGGTGATCGGGGAGCTTCGCCGCGCGGTAGACGCGTGGGTTCGCGAGCGGGAGGCGGCCCGGATCGACCAGATCCGGCGGGTGGCGCGGAACCTGTTCCCCGGCGGCGTTCCGCAGGAGAGGACTGTGTCACCGTACGTCTACCTGGCGCGTCACGGAGATGACTTCCTCGCCGCGGTTCGTCAGGCTTCACGCGCGGATCGCGCACAGGGAAGCGATGCCGCCGGGGGCGGCGTTGCTGGTCATTCTGGCGAGATGTAGGTTAGCGATCGTTTCGAGCGTCGCGGCACGGTCCGCGGCGCGCCGGCAGGCACTCAGCGCGGGTGGATGGATTGTACTGGGCCGTCATAATCGGGCTGGTCCTCATGATACCGATCCTGGCCATCGTTCTGGACTCCGCAGTGGGCCAGGCGCTCGCCAATCGCATCGCTCGAGGACAGAAGGAGGACGGCTCTCCGGAGATGAGTGGACGCGTGGAGCAACTGGAGGCCGAGGTGAAGTATCTGGGCGAGAGCCTGGAGAGCCTGCGCGAGGAAACCGATTTCGTTCGACACCTGATCGAGGGCTCCGACGGCAACGACCGGTCCCGCCTCGAACCGGGTGACTGAGGAGCTGACGTCCCAGACGGATTCCGCGGGCCACGGACGACCCGCCGACCGATGAGTACGCCGAGACCGCGCGGCGCCACGGCCGTTGGCGCCGGGATCTTCTTGAGTCGCTTGACCGGTCTCGGGCGTGATGTGGCGGTAGCGGCCTTCCTCGGCACGGGACTCCTGGCCGACGCCTACTACGCCGCCATCAAGATCCCGAACATCATCCGCAATCTGTTGGGAGAGGGCACGCTGTCGGCCGCGTTCGTCCCCGTGTACTCGGAGACGCTCGAGACCCGCGGCGCCCAGGCGGCCGAGGGGAAACGCCTGGCGTCCTCCGTCCTCGGACTCGTCTTGACCACCGCCGCTCTGCTGAGCGCGCTGGGTGTGCTCCTCGCGCCATGGATCACTGAGGCCCTGCTGATCAGCGCCGGCTCGGAGGTCACGGAGATCACGACGGACCTGGTCCGGATTCTGTTCCCGATGTCCGGCGTGCTCATCGTGGGTGCCTGGTGCCTCGGTGTGCTGAACAGCCACGGTCGCTTCTTTCTTCCGTTCGTCGCCCCGACTCTGTGGAATCTGGCGCAGATCGGCGGACTGTTGCTGGCCCACCGGATGGGGAGCGATCGCCTGGCCCACGCCCTGGCCTGGTCAGCGCTGGTGGGAAGTGTGCTTCAGGTGGGTGTTCAGCCAGGGGATCTTTCAAATCTCGACTCTGGTGGACATTTCGCTGGCGGCGCTGGTAGGCACCAGCGCCATGTCGGCACTGGGTTACTCACAGCGCCTGATCTATCTTCCGATCAGTCTCTTCGGCATCTCGGTAGCGGCCGCCTCCCTTCCGGACATGTCGAGGGGGGCCACCGCCGAGCGTCTCAGGCCCCGGCTGGTAAACGGGTTCTTCCAGATCCTCTATTTCGTACTGCCAGCAGCCGTCTTCTTTCTGCTGTTCGGCGACCTCGTCGTGCGCGTGATATACCTGCGAGGCGAATTTTCCGAAACGAGCGCGAGCCTCGTCGCGGCCGTGCTGGGTACATACGCTCTCGGCCTGGTCGCATCCAGCTCGCTCAAGCTGTTCGCGAGCGGCTTCCACGCCCTCCAGGATACGCGGACGCCGATGAAGCTGGCGGCCGTCGCGGTCGGAGTGGGAATTGCCGCCGCCGTCGGGCTCACTCTGCTCGCGCGCTCACGGCTCGGCGGGACCTACAGACCGTATGCGGCGATGGGAATCGCCTTTGGCGGAGCCGTCGGCGCCTGGCTCAACCTGCTCTTGTTGTGGGCAGGGCTCTCCCGTCGCCTCGGACGCCTCTTCGAGGAGGGCTCGGTGCGAGCGACTCTGCGAATCGGTATCGCGACTCTGGCTGCCGGAGCGGTTGCCTGGCTGGTGAGAGTCTGGCTCTCCTCGCGAGTTGCGGGTGATGGCTTCTGGGTCGATCTCACCCTCCTGCTCGCGGTCGCCGCCGCCGGAGCGGTCCCGTATCTGATCATCGCGCGCCACCCGCCCATCGTCGCCGTGGAGAACGCGGGTGACGACTGATTCTCTGCGAGAACAGGTTCGCTCGCTCCCGAGTCAGCCGGGCGTATACCTGTTTCGAGACGAAGACGGAGAGATTCTCTACGTCGGGAAGGCCCGATCCCTCCGCGAGCGCGTCAGAAGCTATTTCGGATCGGCGGCCGATCGGTCGTTCAAGCAGCGGGAGTTGTCCCGTCGGGTGGCTTCGGTCGAGACCTTCGTCGTCGACTCCGATGCCGAGGCGCTGCTCCTCGAGTCAAACCTGGTCAAGGAACATGCGCCCCGTTTCAACATTCAGCTGAGAGACGACAAGAGCTTCCCCTACGTAAAGGTCACGGTTCAGGAGGCCTTCCCTCGTGTGCTCGTTACGCGCCGGCTGGTCCGGGACGGATCCCGATACTTCGGACCTTTCACCGACGTGGGCGCCATGCGCCGCGCGCTCCGTCTGATCCGCGGGTTGTCGACGGTAAGGAGCTGCCACTTTTCGCTGCCTCGGGAGACTCCCGAGCGCCCGTGCCTGGAGTACTTCATCGACCGGTGCAAGGCGCCATGCGTTGGCTATCAGACGGAGGCGGACTACCGGGCGATGATAGACCGGATCCTCGAGATCCTGGCCGGGCATACGGGGCGGTTGAAGGGTGACGTACGCCTGGAAATGGAATCAGCCGCTGCCGACCTGGATTTCGAGCGCGCGGCAGAGCTTCGGGACGTGTTGCGTGGCTTGGGAAGCCTGGAGCGCCGACAAACGTCAATCGACTTTCGGGGCGGGGATCGAGACGTCCTCGGACTCGCCCGAAGCGGAAGCATCGCCTGCTGCCTGTTTCTGCGTGTGAGGGAAGGGAAGCTTCTCGGGCGAGACGTGCACTTCCTGACGATTGGTGTGGGAGAAGACGATCCCGCCGCGATCACGGCCGCAGCCGTGAAGGGAGCCTACCTGCAACACGAAGATCTGCCTCCCGAGCTCCTCGTCCCTTCCGGTTTCGAGGATCTCGAGCTCGTCGAGTCCGTGCTGCGATCGCGGCGTGGCGCGGGCTTCGCTATCCGTGTCCCGCTGCGAGGACGGAAGCGACGGTTGCTCGACCTGGCTGGCGGTAATGCCGAGCACCTGCTTTCGGAGCGGCAGAGCCTGATGTCCCCGGGAGAAGCGGTTGAGCAGGTGCCGCCGGCGGCGCGTGATCTCGCCATCGCGTTGAGCCTGCCGTCGCCACCGCGAAACCTGGTCTGCTTCGACATATCCACGCTGGCAGGGAGCGACTCCGTGGGAAGCGCCGCCTGGTTGGCGGACGGGGCGCCGCGTAAGGCCGAGTACAGGCGCTTCCGCATTCGCCGGACCCCGGAGGGGAAGACCGACGACTACTCGATGATGCAGGAAATCGTGGGCCGCTACTTTCACCGCAGAATTGCCGAGGATAGGCCGCTTCCCGACCTGGTGATCGTCGACGGCGGTAAGGGACAGCTGGCCGCAGCGCTGCACGCCATGGAAGGAGCGGGAGTCTCGGACCTGCCCGCCGTCTCCCTCGCCAAGCGGGAAGAGGAGGTGTTCCTCCCCGGTCGAGGCGACGCCTTGCACCTGGACCGGCGCAGCCCGGCGCTACACTGGCTGCAGAGAGTGCGGGACGAAGCGCACCGCTTCGCCATCGAATACAATCGAAAGCTCCGCCGCAAGCGCACCCTTCGTTCGAGGTTGTCCGAGATCCCGGGGGTCGGGCCGGCCCGTGAGGCGGACTTGCTCCGAGAATTCGGGAGCCTCGAGGCCATCCGATCCGCCAGCCCGGGCGAGCTGTCCACCGTACCGGGTATCGGGCCTACCACGGCGAGGCGGATTGCGGCCGAGCTCTCGAAAGGGGACAAGAGTCCATGAGCCAGTTCCACCTGGAGTGCGGTCGCTGCGCGTCGAGGTCAGAGCCTGGCCCGCGGGCGAACCTGTGCCCCCGATGTGACAGCCCGCAGCTCGTCCGGTATCAGGTACCCCATTCTGCCGGGAACGTCGTTCGTGAGGCCTGGCGGGACCGTCCTCGGGGAATGTGGCGTTTTTCCGAGATACTTCCGATCCGCGCTCACGAGCTTCCCGTGAGCCTTGGAGAGGGAGATACGCCGCTGATCGAGCTCACGAGGCTGGGGGCGGAGCTCGGTCTCGACCTCTGGGTCAAGGACGAGGGCAGAAACCCGACCGGGAGCTTCAAGGACCGTGGGATCGGGGCCGCCGTGACCCGCGCCGCGCTGGACGGCGTTGAGTCCTTCGTCATCCCGAGCGCCGGAAACGCGGCGGCCGCGCTCGCGGCGTATGCCGCGCGGGCCGGTATTCCGGCCAGCGTATTCATACCCTGCGACACCCCTCCGGGGGTCGTTCGCCGATGTCGCGAATTCGGTGCCGACGTGACAGAGGTGGACGGCCTGATAACGGACTGTGGCAGGCTGGCTGCCGAGCACGCCGCCTCGACGGGCGCCTTTGACCTTTCGACGCTGCGGGAGCCGTATCGGGTAGAAGGCAAGAAGACGATGATGCTTGAGATCGTCGAAACCCTCGATTGGAAACCACCCGACGCCATCGTCTATCCAACGGGAGGTGGAACCGGCCTGATCGGCAGCTGGAAGGCGCTGGAGGAGCTTCGGAATCTCGGTCTCATCGAGGGCGGCACCCGCATGTACGCCGTCCAGAGCTCGGGCTGCGCCCCCATCGTCCGGGCGTGGCGCGAGGGACTGGACGAGGCGCCAACGTGGGGGGACGCACAGACTCAAGCATGGGGTTTGAGGGTTCCTGCCGCACGAGGGGACTTTCTCATCATTCGCGCTCTTCGGGCAACGACAGGGAGCGCCATAGCGGTGTCGGACGACGCAATGCGGGAGGGGGCGCGGCTCCTCGGGAGCCGGGAGGGAATCAACGCCGCGATCGAGGGTGGAGCCACGCTGGCTGCGGCTCGACTACTGCGTGACACCGGGCAGTTGTCCGAGGGTGAGCGGGTAGTGCTGTTCAACACAGGAAACATGCTAACCTATTGAGCGTACTACCACGCCGGGACTTGCCACTGCGGGCGTGAGGTGGCAGGATGCACGCAACGACGGCCGGGCGCTTCCTGGAAGCGGCTTTCTGGCGCTCGCGGGGAAGGCGATCGAGGCAAGGTGGCCGCTCTGATATGATGAATTAAATAAAGGACATAGGCTATCATGCTCAGAAGTTTGTTTAAGTCCACACTGGGCCTTGGCGTCTTGGCGGCATTCGGCCTTCCGGCGGATCTGGCGGCGCAGGAATGCGCGGAAGACGGTAACCAGCATACGCGGGGCGCGGACGTCGAGCTCAGTTACGCCGCCCGCCGGGATGATCCGCAGCCGAAGGAGAAGAGGTACGCTCGCGCGATCGAGAAGCTCGAGCCCGCGCTGCAGAGCGAGGAGCCACTGTCTCGGGCCTACCTGCTTGCCGGGCAGGCCTACCTGGGCCTGCGGGACTACGCAGGGGCCGATTCCATGCTCACCAAGCTGACGAGCACCGAGCCGGGGTGTTCGGACCTCGCGGCTGAGCTCCGCTTCAATGCCTGGGTGCCCCTGTACAATCAGGGAATCAACTTCCTGCGTGCAGCCGAGGAGGACCAGGCGCTGGAGGCCTTTCTTAAGGCCAATGTCATCTATTTCGATTCTCGGTCTCTGACCAACGCTGCGAACATCTTCCAGAGCCGGGGCGAAGATGAGCATGCCATGGAGTTGTACCGCCAGGCGCTGAGCGCCGGAGGTGACGCCGACATGGTGCGAGCCGCCAGCATCAACCTGGCTGAGCTGTTGCGGGCCCAGGGAAACGACGAGGACGCCCTGGCCATCTATTCCGACTACGCGTCGGCGAACCCGGATGACGTCCTGGGACGACTCAATTACGCGATCGCGCTGATGGATTCGGGAGACATGGAAGGCTCTCAGGAAATGTTCCAGGAGCTCATGGCCAGGGATGACCTGAGCTTCCGGCAGTGGTCACAGGTGGGCATCGGCCTCTACAGGGCGCAGAACTTCGAGCAGGCCTCCACAGCCTTCGAGAGGGCTCACGAGCTGAACCCGATGAACAAGGAGACTCTCGAGAACCTCGCGAACACCTACTATCAGTCCGAGCGATATGAGGAGTTGCTCTCATTGGCCGACACGCTGGTCCAGCGATATCCGAATGAGTCAGTCAACTACAACCTTCTCGCGAATGCCTATCGCGAGCTGGACGACGCTGATGGTGCCCTCTCGGTCCTGCAACGGCGAGACGGACTCGAATTCGAGTTTCTCCGGTCACAGATGGTCCCGATGGCGGAGAACGTCTACTCGGTCGAGGGCCAGGTGATGAACAAGAGTGCCGCTGCCGGCTCGGAGGTCGTGGTATCGGTGGAACTTCTGGGTGAAGAAGGCCAGGTCGTTTCGACCGAGGAACTGACGCTCACGCTGCCGGGTGAGGGCGAAGCGTCGGCGTTCCAGCTGCAGATCCAGGTCGAGGACCCCGTCACCGGCTTCCGATACGAGCAGGCCGGCGCGGCCAGCGACTCCTGAGCCCCAAGTCGCGACGGAGCGGGCGAGGACTCGGAAAAGGGTCCCCGCCCGCTTTTGCATCCATCGAACACGAAGATTGCCGACGTTGCGGAGCTCCTCGCGGCTCTGATCTGCCGTACTGTGCGGCGTGCGGAGAGCTGGATCGCTCAGCTCCATGCCCGCGGCATACCCGTACCATGGCCCGTAGATGCTGCCTGGTATGCGGTATGCCCCTGTGCCGCGAGTGCCGACGCGGACCACGTCACGCAGCGTTGTGCGAGGACCACGCGTGGGTACTCCTGGTCTCGGGCTGGGCCCAGGTGCACCGAACGACCAGCGAGTTGGAGGCCGAGTTGGTCGCCGGTATATTGCGCGGCGCTCGAATCGAGGCGCACGTGCTGTCTCAGAAGGACCGCACCAACGTCGTCACGTTCGGGGGCCTGTCCATCGTACGGGTCCTCGTTCCGGCCTTCCGACTCGCGGAGGCCCTCTCGGCGTTGAAAGCCGAGGACGTTCAGGGCGCTGGCTGAGGCCTGGAGGACCAACGCATGGTTCGCGTCGCGAGGGTTAGACGAAACTCCATCGGAGCCGATCTGGGCCTCTTACCCGGAACGGGTCTCATGAGCATCAACGGCAGGTCCCTGCGCGATTCCCTGGATCTCAGGTTCTACGAGGCGGATGCCGATGTCACACTCGAGGTTCGGCTCGTCGACGGACAGCCCGTCGTGTACGAAATAGAGAAGCACCCGGACGAGACCCTCGGGCTGATACCTGAGGCGGACAAGGTACGGCGCTGCACGAACGCCTGTCCGTTCTGCTTCGTGAAGGGAAATCCGCGTGGAGAGAAGCTGAGGCAAGCGCTGTATGTGAAGGACGACGACTACCGGTTGTCGTTCATGTTCGGGCACTACGTCACGCTGACGAATCTGCGCGAGGAGGACTGGGAGCGCATCGTGGTACAGAGGCTCTCCCCCCTGTACGTGAGCGTGCACGCTACGGATCCCGAGGCTCGCCTGCGAATGCTGATCAACCCGAGGGCGGGTTTGATCGACGAGCACCTCGACCGGTTGGCGTCGGGGAGGATCCAGGTACACGCGCAGGTGGTGTTGTGCCCGGGTCTCAACGCCGGACCGATCCTCGACCGCACGATCTCGGATCTGTACGGCCGCGGAGATGATGTGCTTTCGCTCTCCGTCGTTCCGGTGGGGCTCACCAGTCACAACGCCGATCGTGGTGTTCGCCCTCTCACGGCAGCTGATTGTGGCGAGGCCCTCGCTCAGGTAGACGCCATACGACGGCGTGCCGTGGTTGAGCGGGGCAGAGCGTGGTGTTATGCGGCCGACGAGTTGTTCCTTCAGGCCGGAGTCGCTCTGCCCGGACCGGAGTATTTCGACGACCACGAGCTGGTGGCCAACGGTGTGGGTGCGGTATCGTCTCTCCGTTCCGCCGTCGAGGCGGACCTGGCTCATCTACCACGCCTGACGGACACCAGCGTGGTGCTCGTGACGGGCACGTCCATGGAGCCCCACCTTCGCGAGCTGGCCGCCAGGGTGGAGGAGGCTAGTGGCGCCCAAGTCACCACTGTGGCGGCCGACAACACGCTGTACGGCCCGATGGTCTCTAGCGCCGGTCTTCTCTGCGGCGCGGATTACCGGATGGCACTGGAAAGTCACCGTGACTGCGATCTGGCCCTGTTCAGCCGTACGTCCCTCAACGACGGGGATCTGTTTCTGGATGACCTCTCACTGGCCGAGCTGCAGGCGAGCCTGCCGGAGATCAGGATATGCCCCTCGGAGCACGTGACGGATACGCTGTTGTCTCTCTAGACCTGCCGACGGTAGCCATCGTGGGTCGGCCCAACGTGGGCAAATCCACGCTGTTCAACCGAATCGTGGGCCACAGGATCGCCATCGTGGCGGAGCAGAGTGGCGTCACGAGAGACCGCCAGTACTCCGAAGCGGAGTGGGCCGGTCGGGAGTTCCTCCTGGTCGACACCGGCGGCATCCACGATGGACCTGAGAGGCCGCTCGATCGTGGAGTGAGGGAACAGGTCCTGGAGGCGATCGAGAGAGCCCGGGCCATACTCTTCGTTGTGGACGGGAGGGACGGCGTACATCCGGTCGACGAGCACGTCGCGGATTTGCTACGTCGCTCCGGACGTCCCGTCGTGCTGGCCGTGAACAAGCTGGATGACCCGGCGGGCGCGGTCGCTCAGCACGAGTTTCACTCTCTGGGCGTCGGAGAACCGGTCGCGGTCTCGGCTCTCAGCGGCAAGGGGAGCGGAGATCTGCTCGACCGGCTGGTAGAGGTGCTCCCGCCGGCAGATGAAGATGAGGGCACGCGAGTGGCCTTGCGACTTGCCGTGATCGGAAAGCCGAACGTAGGAAAGTCCAGCTTCGTGAACCGGCTTCTCGGGGAAGAACGGGTCCTGGTGCATCACGAGGCCGGTACGACGCGCGATGCTATCGACACCTACCTTGAGTTCGAGGGCGACAGGATCTGCCTGATCGACACGGCCGGTCTACGTCGACGCGCCAGGGTAGACGACGCCGTCGAATTCTACAGCCGTCTTCGTGCCACCTCGGCGATCCGCCGCTCCGATATCTGTGTCCTGGTGGTCGATTGCGCGGCCGGCGTGACCAACCAGGATTTCCGGATCGGAGAGGAGGCCTGGAACGCGGGTCGAGGGCTCGTGCTGGCGGCAAACAAATGGGACCTGATCGAGGACCAGGGGCCGGATGCGCTTGCCGGATTCGAAAAGGAGCTTCGCGAGCGTGCCCACTACCTGCGCTGGGTACCGATCATCACGACGTCGGCGCTGTCCGGAAAGCGCGTGCAGAAGGTGCTCGAGCTCACGCGAGACGCTCAGGCCGAGCGGGCTCGCCGCATCCCGACCGCGGAAGTCAACCGGGTTCTGCGGGCACTCATCGCGCGCAAACAACCACCCCAGGGCAGTCGCGGCGATGTGAGGATATACTACGGAAGTCAGGTCGGGGCGGAGCCTCCGCTCTTCGTCCTTTGGTCTAACCGCCCACAGGACCTCAAGACCTCGTACGTACGGTACATCTCGAACGGATTCCGACGGGAGTGGGGCTTTCAGGGAACGCCGATTCGAATCCGGACGAGGAGACGGGGAGACGTGGATCGATGATCGGGCTCCGTGCCCCTGGGCGACGGTAGGATGAACGTCGCCCTTTTGGCGCTGACGGCTTATCTGATGGGGGCCTTTCCCACCAGCTACATAGTGGGCCGCCTGCGCGGGATAGACCTCCGCGAGCACGGCAGCGGAAACCTCGGTGGAACGAACGCCTACCGCGTGATGGGGCCGTCCGCCGGGATCCCCGTGGTGCTGGTCGACGTGGCGAAAGGCTTCGTCCCCGCCCACTACTTTCCGGGCCTGGATGGTACCGCTGTCGGAAACCTGGCTCTGCTGTACGGCCTGACCGCGATCTCGGGTCACGTCTGGTCTGTCTTCATGCGGTTCAGGGGAGGGAAGGGGGTCGCGACGGGTGCCGGAGTGCTCGTCGCCCTGGCCCCGACTTCCGCCCTGATTGCACTGCTCATCTGGATCGGAGTGGTCGCCATCACGCGGTACGTTTCCGTGGCCTCGATCACAGCGGCTACGCTTGTCCCGCTCTCCGCGTGGCTGACCGATGAGCGCGGCTCGACCGTCGTGTTCTGTGCCGCGGTCGCGGCTTTCGTCTGGTGGACCCATCGGGACAACCTTCGACGTCTCGCTCGAGGTGACGAGAATCGGTTTGACGGTGGCTCGGTCGACGCGAAGGAGACCACGCCAGGGGGAGGCAATAGGTGAGCACCGAGCGAATCGCCGTGCTCGGCGCCGGTAGCTGGGGCACCGCGCTGGCCGACGTCCTGGCGCGAAACGGCCACGCGACCGTGCTGTGGTCGTACGAGGCCCCGGTCGCGGAGGACATCACGACGCAGCGACGGAACGAGAAGTATCTGCCGGGTGTCGAACTGCATCCCGCCCTCTCTGCCAGTGCGCACCTAGAGGAGGCGCTGGACGGCGCCGGTGTGGTCGTATCCGTGAGCCCGTCGCATGTGGTGCGGGGAGTCATGGAGAAGGCCTCGGCCCACATCGGCCCCGCCCGCCCGCTCCTGGTGAGCGCGTCGAAGGGAATCGAGATCCGGACCGATCTGCGAATGAGCCAGGTGCTGGTCGAGGTGCTGGGCCAGTCCATGGCGAACGGTTGCGTCGTGTTGTCAGGACCGAGCTTCGCGGCGGAACTGGCCCGTCGGCTCCCCACTGCCGTCACGCTCGCGAGCCGGGATGAATCCAACGCGATCAAGGTTCAGCGGCTGTTCCAGAACGAGCACTTCCGGTTGTACACGCAATCCGATCTCGTGGGAACGGAGCTCGGCGGAGCCCTGAAGAACGTCATCGCGCTGGCCGCGGGGATCAGCGATGGTCTGGGCCTCGGCACGAACGCCCGCGCCGCCCTGATGACCCGCGGCCTGGCCGAGATCGGGCGGCTGGCCGAGCGCCTGGGTGGAGAAGGCGCCACACTGGCCGGACTGGCCGGCGTGGGGGATCTTATCCTCACGTGTACCGGCGATCTGAGTCGGAACCGACGTGTGGGACTCGCCGTCGGCCGAGGCGAGCAGCTGGAGGAAGTCCTGGCCGGCATGACGGCTGTGGCCGAAGGAGTGAGGACTGCCGAGGCTGCACGCGACCTGGCCCACCGGCATGGGGTGGAAATGCCCATCGTCGGCGCCGTATACTCCATTCTGTACGAGAAAGTGGACCCGAGGGAGGCGCTGGCCCTCCTCATGTCCAGGGAACCCAAGCCCGAACGCTGGAGCTGAGTCTCGGTGGAAGACCGGATCGCCGCGAAGGAGTATTACTCGATCGGTGAGGTGTGCGAGCTCACCGGATTGAAGCCGCACGTCCTACGGTACTGGGAAACCCAGTTCCCGGCCCTCCGACCGTCTAAGAACAGGGCCGGAAACCGCGTCTACCGCCGGAAGGAAATCAAGCTGGTACACCTTCTGAGGCACCTTCTGTATGCCGAGAAGTACACGATCGAGGGCGCCCGTCACAAGCTGGACCAGCTGCGCAAGGAGGGTAAGCTCGCGCGCGCGGCCCGGGTGGCCTGGGATCGTGAGACCGTACGCGACCTTCGTCGGGAGGCAGACGGGCTCGTAGAGCTCCT
>JBDHFS010000093.1:0-10523 GCA_039590285.1 Gemmatimonadota bacterium | reverse complement strand
CCTCGATCTTCCCGTCCGCCGGGGATCCCGACTCTACCGCCGTGATACGCGGCTCCAGGCTGACCACGTAGCGGCGCTCCCCGTCTACTCTCTCCGTGTAGATCTTGCAGTTATTGCACACGAAGCCCGAAATCCCCACGTCGCCCCGCGGCTCGACACCGTCCGGGCAGGCATACGCCACAGCTTCCTGACCCCGCAACGATCCCACCGTAACCAGTAGCGTGCCCGCCGCCAGAAGACCGGCCGCACCCGCTCTCGCCGCTCCGCGTCCGAATCGTCTCATCGTCCCGTTCACCTCTCCCTCCCCTCTTCTAGAACTCGACCAGGAGCTGGCCGCCCGCCCCGTACTGTCCCGCCTCCTGCGCCCGTGCCTCGAACCCCTGGAGAATGCGCGCCGCCAGCGGATCGTCCGGAGCCAGCCGCACGATCTCGTTGGCCGCCGCCCACAGAGCCATCAGCGCCACCTCGACGGCCTGTCCGGAGTCAGCCGCCATGCGACCGTCCGACTCGGTCAGGGCCGCCAGAGCCTCTACGTAATCCGAGCCGGCTCGCTGGACCTGCGAAGCGAGACGGCCATCTCCTTCCTCGAACACCGTCTGGAAGGCGTCCGCCGTCTGGCGCGCGCCCAGGGTCTGGCCGATCGAGAGGCCTCCCGCGAACAGCGCGATTCCGGCCGCGATCGCCGCCGCGGACCGCCACCAGGGTCTGCCGTGCGGGTCGGCGTGTCGCGGGCTCGAGCCGGGATGACCGCCGGAGGGCGCGACCAGCAGTCCCTCGTCCCGCAGCGCCCGCACCGTCCGCTCCTCGAGCAGCTGTCCGGGGTCCCTCTCGCGCGGCAACGCTGCGAGGGCTTCCCGCTCCGCGTCCGTGAGCTCCACCGGCTCCGGCGTGTCGGGGTGTATCCGATCGTCCGTCATGTTACGTCTCCTGCCTGACCAGCCGGCTCCAGGAGACGGCGCATCGCGCGCCGGGCCGAGAACAGCTGGCTCTTGGAAGTTCCTTCGCTCACGCCGAGTCGATCCGCTATCTCGGCGTGCTTGAATCCTTCGATATCGTGAAGAATCAGGACGGTCCTGAATCCGGGGGGCAGCATGCCGATTGCCCGCTCCAGGTCGATCCGGGCCTCTCTCGGATCGGCTCGAACGGCTTCCAGCGTTTCCTCGTGCAGATCGTCCCACCGGCCGCTTCTGCGCAGCCGGTTGCGGCACAGGTTAAGGCCGATGCCCGTAAGCCACGTCTCGAACTTCGACTCCCACCGGAAGCCTCCGAGACTTCGGCTGGCTCTGATCCACGTGTCCTGCACGACGTCCTCCGCCTCCAGCTCGTCGCCACCCATGATCCGCAGAACGAACTGGTAGAGTCTGGGGGTATGCCGGCGGTACAGCTCACGGAACGCGGACTCGTCGCCCGCCATCACGATTCGCTCGGCCAGCGCCTGATCGTCGATCGGTACCACCGCTTGCGCTCTCATTCCGATTCTGAGTGTACCGCGGGGGAAGAATGGTTGTTCGCACGCTTCGCGTGCTCAATGTGCGAGCACAGCTCGCACTGGTCCGTTCGCTGCGCTCACAGCAGGCGCTTCGCGACAGCGACGCCGGCCCGGAACCTCAAACTGGAGGTCGCGACCCGAGCGCGCACCCCGCCGGCCTTGCCCGGGTCACCAGCGGGAGCTAACCCGGTGTATCGAGGAGATCACTGTAGTACCGGCGGGGATCAGGGCTTCGCCAGGAGAGAACCGGTTGAGGAACAGGGGCGGGAGAGGCTCGGCGAGGGGTGTGCGCGGGGCGCTCTGGTTGGTGCTGGCGTGCGCCGCGCCGGCTCCCGGTCAGGACATGAGCGAGGCCCCACAACCCCGCGAGCCTGCGGAGGCGAGCGCCGAATGGCCCTTATCCGTCGGCGAGACATTCACCTACAGCGTAGCCATCGGGCGGTTCAAGCTCGGTGAAGCCAGGCTCTCCGTAGACTCCCGGGAGACGATCCGCGGCCACGAGCTGCTGCGGACCGGTCTCGCCGTGGAGGGCGGACCTCCTTTCTTCCGTGTCGAGAACCGAGTGACGAGCTGGATGGAGCCGGGAGCCATGCGGTCTCACAGATTCGAGAGGAGGATCCGGGAGGGGCCGAAGCGCTACCACGACCTCTACGCGCTGGATCAGGAAGCGGGGACGTTCTCGGTCGAACGCTGGTCGGAGCAGATGGGCGCCTTCGAGCCGTCCCCGATCGAGGAGGGCGGACCGATGCCGGCGGACGCCCTCGACGAGCTCGCGTTTCTCTATTTCGTGCGAACCCTGCCCCTGGAGCCGGGAGGCGAGTACACGCTGGACCGCTACTTCAAGGCGCGGTCGAACCCGGTCGTGGTGCGGGTGCTGAGCCGCCAGGAGATCCGGGTGCCGGCCGGGCGTTTCGAGACGATCGTCGTGGAACCGATCATCCCGGAGGTCGGCGTGTTCCAAGCCAAGAAGAAGCCGCGCGTGTGGATCACGGACGACGGGCGACGGCTGATCGTGAAAGTGCAGACGTCCTCGCCGGTGGGACCCGTGGCGCTCAACCTGACGGCCTACGAGGCTCCGGAGTCGGCTCCGTAACGACGGGCGCGCCGTGCAACTTCCACCACTCCTCCGCCTGATCTCTCGTCCACTCATCCACGACGCAAGCCGCAAGCCGCGCGTCCAGGTCCGCCGCCGCCTGGGGCCGATCTCCGGGGTCCTTCGCCAGGCACGCCAGGATCACCGCGTCCAGGTCCTCCGCAACGGGCAGCTCGGCGCGCCGGGAGGGTGGGACGGGCTCCTCCTGCACGTGCCTCATCAGCGTCGCGACGGGCGTGTCTCCGGCGAACACCGGCTGGCCGGTGAGCAGCCAGTAAGCGACGCATCCGAGGGCGTAGATGTCCGCCCTGCCATCGATCTCGTCTCCGCCCAAGGCCATCTCCGGAGCCATGAACGCGGGCGTCCCCGCCACGGCACCCTCCATCGTGAGCGCGGTGGCACCTCCGGCCTTCTCCCCGGTCGCCTTCACGAGGCCGAAGTCGAGTACCTTCACGAAGTCGAGGTCCGGTCCGAGTCGGCAGATGAAGATGTTGGCCGGCTTGATGTCCCTGTGGATCAGGCCCCTCTGGTGGGCCTCGCCAAGGGAATGGCACGCTCCCCGTAGAATCCGGACCACCCGGCTCGCCGGCATGGGTCCGAACCTCTGGACCAGGGTGGCCAGGTCCAGTCCGTCCAGGAGTTCCATGACGTAGTAGAAGGCCCCGTCGTCGGTGATCCCGAAATCGTACAGATCGATCGTGTGCGTGGAGCGGAGGGCGGCCGTGGCCTGCGCCTCTCGCTTGAACCGTTGCTCGACGACTTTCGCTCCCGCCTCCTGGGCTCCCAGGACTTCCGGGCGGATCAGCTTGATGGCCGCGGGCCGGGCCAGCATCTGGTGCTCGGCGATCCACACGTCGCCCATCCCGCCGCGCCCCAGGAGCTCCGTGAGCCGGTAGCTGCCGACCTCCTGCGCCTTCGCCAGCCGTCTTCCGTAGCTGTACACGACGCGGGAAATGACGACGGCGATAGCGGCGCACAGGTACGTGCTGAATAGGTAATACCCGAACATGCGGCCGACAGGTACGTCGGCCGCCGTCGCGCCGAATGCCTTGGACAACAGGAACACCAGCATCCCGGCCGAGGCCGCTCCGAGGGAGGCCAGAAGGGTCTTACCTGGAGTACTGGGCACGATGAGAGGAAACAGCAGGATCCACACGCACTCCCACGGCACGCCGACGTACCCGCCACGAGTCTGAAGGACCTGGAACCACTCACCGAATTGACCGACGTCCGGCCACAGTCCCCACATGTTGGCCCACGAGATGCCGATGGCGCCCACGACCTCGAAGACGAGACCAATGTCGAGCAAAGTCTCGGGACGGAGGCTTCCGAACCGGGAAAGGAGGTAGATCAACAGGCCCAGTCCGATGGACGCCAGGGCCACCGGCGTGGAAGTATGCGTGAGGAGGGTCCGCATGGCTCGCGGGTTGATGATCAGCGGCCCGAAATACGCCATGAAATAGGTGCCGGCGTAAATCAGAGCCGCCAGACCGAGCCGCCTGGAGGCCCGCTGCAGAAGGTCCGGTGGCAGGCCCGGGACGGTAGCGTCGGCGTGCCGTACCCGCTGGGCCGGAGTGGAGTCGCGACTCACTGCGATCTCTTGAACCGGGCCGCCACCTGCGCCACCCGCTCGCCGAGGAGTCGCCCGCGGGCCAGCTCGGCCTCGTCCACTCCCGGGCTGTCCGTTCCCGTCGTGGCGCCGACGCCGAAGCCGCCGAACCGGGCATCGCCTTCGGAGTAGTGCGGCCCCGCGATGATCATCCCGTTGTTGAGCATCGCGGTGAGGAGCGACAGGACCACCAGCCCCTTACCGCCGCCATCACCACCGCCGGTGGCGAAGGCGGCACCCACCTTGTCTCCCATGAACACCCGGTACTCGAGAAACCAGTCGTCGATGAACTGCTTCACCGGCGCGGCCATCGAGCCCCAGTAGGTCGGAGAGCCGATCAGCATAGCGTCGGCCGCCTCCAGGTCCTCCTTCTCGACTTCGTCCACGGTCCTGAGGGTCACCGCGACGCCAGGGACGCTCCCGGCACCCTCCGCTACGGCCTCGGCGAGGGTCTGCGTGTTGCCGGTCATCGTGTAGTAGACGATCACGACGTTGACCGTGTCGGCGCTCGTCTCCGTGGGCGTCGCCGCGGCGCTTTCGACTGCCGCACCGCCAAGGAACAGGGCCGCCAGCGATCCCACCAGCATCGTGCGCATCAGTACCTCCAGCTCGTCAGGTCAGCACCGGGGGGCGCCGCCTCGCGGATCCGCTCCAGGATCCGGGGCAGGTACATCGTGTTGTATCGCAGTCGCGAGATGGCGTTGGAGTTCTCGTGGTCACCGTTCCAGCAGTGCTCGAAACGGTCCCCGTAGTCCACGACGCCCGCGTAGTAGGGATCCGTGGTGCTCTCCAGGAACTCTTCCATCAGGTAGGTGGCGTTGTTCAGGTAGTAGTTGTCCATATCCCCGGCGTAGATGTGGATCTTCCCCTCGAGGCTGGGTCCGATCTCCGCCCAGTCGCGCTCCAGGATGTACCGCAAGTCGTAGTTTTCCTTCCAGTACTCGGCGACCTCGCGGTCGATCTCGCCGGTGCGCTTGTCCCATATGCGCTGTGGGTAGCCGTCCTCGCCCATCGGCGAATAGGTGGCTTCCCAGATGTCCCACTGGCCGCCCGACCGTCCCTTCGTGCCGCGCACCAGCTCGGCATGGTTCTCGTTCCGCACGGTGTAGCTGATGTGGCCCAGCCAGTCCCGATGCGCCGGCCTCTCGATGCGCCCGAACGGGCCGATGTCGAAGTAGGCGTTGTCGTCATCGTAGATGTTCACGAGCTCGTACGCCCGAAAGTCGATCGGGTCGGGACAGGCGGCGAAGGCGCCGTTGTACTCGTCAGGGTAGAACACCTGCACGGCGAGTGCCTCCCACCCCCCCGTCGAGCCGCCGTAGGTGAACCGCGCCCATCCCTCGCCCAGGCCCCGGAACCGCTCCTCGATGAAGGGAATCAGCTCATACGTAAGCGCATCGCCCCACGGGCCCTGGCTGGCGGAGTTCACGGCGTACGAGTCGTCGTAGTACGGCGTAGGGTGCTGGATCTCGATCGCCAGGAAGCGGGGGAAATCAGGCGAGGTCCACTGCCGGTACAGGTCGTACGCCTCCTGCTGCTGGATCCGGTTGTAGCACTCGAGGCTGAAACGTTCCGAGTACTCGCACTCGAGGTCGGGATCCGGCGGCTCGGTGCGGAAGCCGCCGAAGTCGCTCGGGAAGTGCCCGTGGAACACCATCAGCGGATAGCGCGCCTCCGGGTGATCGTCGAACCCCTCCGGCACCAGCACGTGGGCGCCGAGATGCATGTCCCGCCCGTAGAAGTCGGACAGCAGGTCGCTGCGCATCTGGACGTGCCTGATGTACCGCGTGTCCTCGGGCGGCTCGATCTCCGGCATCACCCGGTCCAGCACGATCGCGATCATCTCGGCCCGCGCCGGATCGACTCGCACCGTTATCGGAGTCGAGTAGAGGTTGCCCGGCTTCCGGTTCCACTGCTGCCCTTCCCCCCTGTCGGGAGGAAGACTGACCGTGTGACCGGTGGACAGCTCGAACGTCTCGTAGATGTTGAGCACGGCCTGTACCGTGTAGTCGCCCGCCCGAAGGTCGGCCAGGCTCTCGAGCGGGTGGCCGAACGTGGAGCCGTCGATCACGGCAGTCTCGCCCGCCAGCCAGCCCTCTACATCGATCCCGAATCCCTGGGCGCTGCTGGCCGGCTGGGAGCGGAGCTGGAAGCGTGGCTCGGACGCGGACTCCGCCGCGATCAGCAGGATCACCCGGCCATCCAGCGGCCCGGGAGCCACCGATTCATCGAACCGGACCGAGAACTGGAGCGACGTCGTAGCGTCGTCGGTTCCCGCGGCCGGGGCGCACGCGGTCGCGACCGTAACCGCGAGAAGGATCGACAGAACAGGCCAGCGACCTATAGTGGGGAGCATATCCTTACCTCAGTTGATCTGTTTGGAAGCGTTCTTCACTCGGGCGATTCCAGGGCGGCACCCCCCTCTCCCCAGAACTTACGCCAACCGCTCCGGCATCGCATGGAATGCCTCGGGGCTCAGAAGAACTCGTCGAACAGCCGGTCCGAGACCTCGTCCAGCTGGGCGCTCGGAAGCTCGCTCTCGCGGAGCGTCTGCACCTTCCGCGCCCACTCCTCCAGGTTCCAGCGGAACCGTTCGAACCGGATCTCGTCCACGTAGTCCATCGCGGTCTCGTCACCGACGAAGTTCGCGACCCCACCCCAGCCACGGGCGGCGTGCCGCACCCCGGAGGCCACCTCCGGGTGCTCCCCTTCGATCGCGTACGCGTACAGAAGCACGGCCAGCTGGATGCGCCCCACGTGCAGCTTCTGGATCGCCATGCGCTCCCGGCGGGCTCGCACTTCGGCCACGTTGAACAGCATGGAGGGTGGTGGGAAGACGTTGGGAACCGCGTTCTCCACCAACCACGCCGCCTCGCGCTCGATGATGTCCGCCAGCAGCGGGTTGATCTCGGCGGGGTCTCCCGGCCGTGTCAAGGTGACGATCGAGGTCTCACGCCCGCCACCGTGGTCGCTGACCAGACCCACCGCCTCCAGCTCGACGAGCAGGCTGTCGCCGGGCGGCAGGGGCAGCATATGGGCGAACGAGCCGGTGGATATCGTATCCGCCGGATCGGTGGCCGGGCGCACCTCGCCCCAGTGGCCCCAGCGCTGGCTCACCGGCACGAAGACCGACATCGCGCCGCACATCGAATCGTAGTACGGAGCGAAAATCCTGTCCTGGAGACCGGCCTCGTCCACCGCCACGGCCAGCGCCTCCGCCTCGTTCCAGTCCAGCTCGCGCGGGAAGCCCTGACCGGAGGCCCACATCGTCTCGACCGGGAGGCTGGGGATGGCGAACGGAAACAGCGTGGCGATCATGACGACGGAGCCCGTGAGCCAGTGTTGCGCCTCCTCGCTGGTGAAGCGATCCAGGAACCACGCCAGGAAGATGCCCGCTATGGCCGAAGCCGCGACCGCGGACTGAAGGAAGAACCTGAGCCCGTCCTGGAACAGCCAGGCGAGCGGGGCCGCCGCCCACACCAGCAGGAACAGGGCCTTGTCCCTCCGCCACAGGAGCCAGATCAGGCCGGGCGCCGCCAGCACGTACGTGAACAGGGCCACGGACCCGGCCACGTGGCCGCGCTGCCCGTTGTACCAGTCCATGTGGGTGAAGAAGTGGACGATGTACGGCGAAGCCAGCGCCACCGTCAGAACGCCGGTGACGATCAGGCCCTTCCAGCGACGCGTGAGGACCGCCGCCAGGAGAATGCCGACCGCGATGACGGGTGCCCCGCCGAGGTGCATGTACGTCGTCAGAGTCCCGAACAGGATCGACCTGACGTAGCGCTCCTCGAGGAAGAAGTGGATCGCCCATGCCGAGAGAATGAAGATCCAGCCGGAGGGGACGCCCACGAAGAAGGAGGCCGCGGAGAAGATGTTGCCGGTGAGCAGCGCCGCGGCGAACAGGGCGGCTCGATCGCCGCCGAACCGCCGGGCGAAGAACACGGCGGTGAACACGGCCGCCGCCCACTGGGCCACCGCGAGGATCGAGAACGCGTGAACGTAGTCCCACCCATCGCCGCCCGTGAGACGGCCCAGCAGCGCGATGGCGTAGTGGAGCGCCGGCCCCTGGAGGTTCGGCCGGCCCGTCGGGGCCCAGTTCAGTGAATCCCACCAGTAGACGCCGTGCTCGGCGTACTGGCGGGCGAGCGAGATGTGGAATCCGAGGTCGTTGTCCGCGAAGTAGTCCCTGAGCATCAGGAGGAGCAGCACCCCGTGGATCGCGATCACCAGTCCCAACGCGCGACGCGCTCCGCGGGAGTCCCGGTGCTCTTCGGGAATCAGACTGACGCTCATGGTGCCTCGGTCCCGGGTTCGCCGCCGACTGGCCGCCGGCCGCCAGGCCACAATCTGAGGGGTGAAACGGCGGAACGCACCCCGGAGGCGCGAACCGGCCGTCCAGCCTGCGAACAGGAGAGGGCCATGACCCTGCCGCCGAAGCTCCATCACCGGGCTTTCCGCGCAGCCGCCGATCCTTCGCATGAAGAAGTACGCGCGGAGCTGGAAGCCGAGATGGAGCGTTTGCGGGAGGAGCTGCAGGATCTACCGCAGCCGTGGCCGGCCGCGGATGACAGACGCGTTCAGTCGCCGTCGCCCGGAGGGAATCCCTGCAAAGTCCGGCGCACGACCCCGTCGATGAACTCGTCCTGCTCATCGGCCGGGGGCATGTCCAGGAGGGCTCCCTGGGCCAGCCCCTGCCACACGACCTTTCCGCTCGCCGCGTCCAGCACATCGATAGCGAGCGTGCCGGGACCGCGGTCGCCTGCCCCGATCACGGCCGGCGTCCCGAAGCCTCCCGAGGACACGCCGAAGCCGAAGCCCGGGTAGCCGAAATAAGGATGTCCCCACGCGACGTGCCAGGCGTACGGGTTCCAGTAGCCGAACGAGGGACGGTATCGGACGTCCCATCGACTGTAACCATATCGAGGAGCGAATCCATACCGGGGGCCGAGTCCGTAGCGAGGCCCGAGTCCATAGCGAGGGCCGAACCCGTAGCGAGGTCCGAATCCGACGCCGAAGCCGACCGACACGTTGACCGAAGAGCGTCCCGGAACAGCCGAAACAGTGCGAGTAGAGCGATCAGGCAGAATCGGGTAGGCCGACACCAGGTAATCTGGCGGGGAATCCGAAACGAGAGTGAAGCCGATGCCGCTCAACTCTCTCTCGACCGATCCCCGGATGCGCCGCTGCAGAAAGGGACTGATCTCGGCGAGCGACCGCTCCTGGGACTCCGACAAGGGTATCCACGCCCAGGTCCCCGCGCGGGAGACCCGGGCCCCGAGATCATAGTCCTCGCTGTAGCTCACCGTGGAACAGCCGGCAACCGATGCCAGAAATACGGCGACGAGAGATGGCACCACGGACGCGCGTAACCGTCTCATTCCACCTGTCCGCCTTTCGTCATACACTACCGTCGTCCTGCCCTCTAACTGACTGACGAGCGTGGTGTCCCCCACGTCACAATTCAGTCCAGCGTGCCGGAACGGGAGTCGGTGAAGGACCTGTGGTCGCACGTCACTCCGAGACGAGTCCGAGAGCGGGGTGGGGCGGCTATTGCTGCAGCCCACCCTCGCCCCGTGTGGGCTTAGTCCCCGCTCCCGGTAGGTTCATATACACCGAGCCGGGGGATTCGGTTTCGGGGCGGAGGCCTGACGAGTCAGCCGTCGGATCCTCGGCTCATTCCACCCACGAAGAGTACTCCGCCCGCACCTCGGTTCTCGGTTGGTGATCGCTGAGCCCTGGCGGCGGAGCAGCGTCGCGTCCCTACGAACCGTATATTGGTACAATCCTCCTCGCTCCTTCGCGGAGCTGCCATATGCCGGACCCGCTGGAACGCCTGCACACTGCCCTCGCCGGCTCGTAGGGACATGGCTATTAACCTCTACGCCGCCTGGATCGGCTTCCTGCTCGGGGCCCTGGCGGGGGCCACCTCCGGCCTGTTCTTCGACCGTGAGAATTGGCTCGGCGGCTACGCGAACTGGCGCCGCCGCATGGTCCGCCTGGCACACATCTCTTTGTTCGGTATCGGCTTGCTGAACCTGGGCTTCTTCCTCACGGTCGAGACGCTCGGGATTCGAACCGGAGTGCGCCTGCCGGCCTACCTGCTGATCGTCGGTGCGCTGACGATGCCCCTCGTGTGCTACCTGTCGGCGTATCGGAAGGGCTTTCGACACCTGTTCTTCGTCCCGGCGGGAGCGGTGACGCTGGCGCTCGCGCTGTTCACGTGGAGGCTCGGCTTCGCATGAGAATCGGCCTCCTGGCGCTGAGCGGCATCCGGTGCGTGGACGAGGAGCTCCTGAGCCTCGGGCTCACGCTTCCGGGCTTCGTGGAAC
>JBDHFS010000092.1:0-10551 GCA_039590285.1 Gemmatimonadota bacterium | reverse complement strand
GGCGTTCTGGCCGAGCAGGAGGGCAACGTCCTCGACCGTGACATCACACTGGACGTGGGCACGTCAGGAGGGGAAGGCGCGGTCCTGCAGTACTTCGAGACGATACTCGACGACGCGGGATACCAGGACGGCCAGTTCTACTTCCTGGTAGACCCGCGCCAGATCGAGGGATACCCGAACATCGATGTTCTCGCGTTGGGAGGGCCGGAGGCCCCCGACAGCATCCGACCCGCATCCTCCGTCAAGCTGTATCGACACGAGGTCATCGCGGGCAGTGGCCAGTCAAACGTGCAGGAGGGCGTAATTCAGGCGCGCTCCGTGGCTTTTCGTTCCCCCTTGGAGAACGATCCGACCGTTCCGGACAGCGCCCAGTTCCTGGGGTTCTTTCGACCCCTCGTCGAGGGGGAGGACTACATCGTGCACCGAAGCGGTCTATGGGCCGTGATCAGGTCGAGGATCCAGCGCGACGAGGCGCTCGCCGGCACGTACATCTCCGTGCGAGGGGACACGATCGGAGACTTCAACGCCGAGGAGATCTTTCGCGACCTGACGAACACGGGGTCGGGTGACCTCCCCGTCCTGGAGTTGTACAAAGACGCGGTTACGCACAGGCCCGGCGGCGTCACGTGGGATCGCGAGATGCACAACATCTATCGGATCTCCAGCGCCGAAGAGGTGGAGACGGGCAGCATCGAGCTCGTGGTCTCGCAGGGGCCGATCGAATCGGGCCCCGTCGTCCGGAATTTCGAGGGCACGGAGTACCCGTTCCTGGAGATCTTCGGGCTCGACAACCAGCCCCGCGACGACCGGCTGGATCCAGGCCGCATCTGGCGCCCCAGCGCCAGCGGTGAGTTCGCCGGCACGTCCGTCTTGACGGGGGTCTACCTGGTGCTCGCGGCCCAGGAGCCGTTCAAGGACCCCCCTCCCATCCAGTCCGATCGGGTCCCGTCCCTCCAGGGCCAACCGTTCCCCCTCGTGGATGCCGATCGGAACTTCACGATCTACGACGAGGTCCTCGACCAGGACCGCGCCACGGGCTTTCTGTATCGGCTCAACTTCACCTACCGCGCCCGGAGTCTGGGCACCCAGAGCTCGTTCTCGCTCGGCGCGATCGGAATTCGGGCCGGAAGCGAGCGGGTGACACTGGACGGACGGGAGCTGACGGCTGGTGACGATTACACGATCGACTACGACATCGGTCAGCTCACTCTCCTGAGGCCGGGAGACCTGTTCGGCGGGGCCGACAACCCGCAGCTGAGTGTGAGATTCGAGCAGAAGCCGCTATTCCAGGTGGGGACGAAGAGCATTCTGGGGTTGACCGGAGAGTACAGGCTGGGCGACTACGGCACGGTCGATCTGGTGGGAATGTTCCAGAAAGAGGGCACGGTCCTCACGCGGCCGGAGCTCGGGCTGGAGGCCACTGGCGTGAACCTGGGGGGCGCCGTGGCCCGGTTCGACTTCCCGGCCCGAGCACTGAACGACCTCGTCAACAACCTGCCGGGAATAAGCACCGACGTGGAATCTCGGGTGGCGTTCGTGGGGGAGCTGGCCGCCTCCGATCCCACGACCAATCGTAACGGGACGACCTGGGTGGACGACTTCGAGTCGGGGACGGGGCTGCGGATCGGTCTCACCACGCGAGCCTGGCGCAACGGGTCGCTGGTCAGCCGCCCCGACGTGTCCGACGGCTTCCTTCCCGCGGTCCCCGATATAACAAACCAGCTGTCCACGGTGTGGCAGTCGCAGTGGGACGACAACGGAACGCTGCGCGGCTCGCTGCTGGTCGGCCAGATCGACCCGCAACTCAACGTGCTCAACGCCAGCACGCGCGAGACGGTCCTGTGGGTCACGATGGACGATCCGCCGGGCACCGGGGAGGCGGGCTGGTTCACGATGACCACGGTCCTGTCGCAGACCGGTATCGACCTGAGCACCACGGAGTTCCTGGAGTTCTACGCATCGACGCTGGACAACCTGGATCCGAGCCTGTCGCTGATCATCGACATCGGTACGATCAACGAGGACGCTTTCGTGGCCGACTCCCTGGGGATCCTTTCCGGCCAGGGCCTGCTGGACCAGGAAGTGGATCCGATCGTGGGCGTGTGGGGGAATCAGGACGACACCGGCCTGTGGGCTACGGGCTGCGTCAGCGACCCGAGCTCATCAGCGTGGCCGCTGGGGGACCCGCGCGCCAACTGCACGAACAACAACGGCCTGGAGGACAGCGAGGACCTGAATCGAGACAACTTCCTCAACAGGGACGAGCGCTACTTCCGTTACATCGTCCCTCTCACCCGGGACTCCCGCTATCTGAACCGACCCACGAACGGCGAGTTCCGTTTCAGCCTGTATCGGGTGCCGCTCCGGCTTCCCGACCTCCAGGAGAATGCCACCGGCGACGAGCAGCAGAACGTCAGGCACGTTCGCATCACGCTCACGGCGGAGGTTCCCGCCACGGTGCTGCTCAGCCGGATGCAGTTCGCGGGATCGCCGTGGCTCAAGCGGGCGGGAACGGGAAGCGTGACCGGGCCGATCGGGGACGATCCCGGGACCGCTCAACAGGTTTCCGTGGGGCCCATCTCGACGGTCGATGCAGGATACATCTCCCCTCCGGGCATCACGGACCAGGAGGCGGACAAGACGGATGAGCTCCGGCTCACGGGCGGCACGATCAACGAGCAGTCCCTCCGCATCGCCTTCTCCGACATACCGGTAGGAGAGAGAGTCGAAGTGTACCGCAAGTACACGGACCGACCGCGCGACTTCCTGCCTTACGGGCGCTTTCGTGCCTGGACGTTGGCGCAAGGCGAGGTTTGGGGCCTGAACAGCGATCTCCGCTTCTTCCTCCGCATGGGATTCGATTCCAACAACTTCTACCTCTACCGAACGCCTCTTCCACAGGCGGCGGATCCGCCATCCCGCGAAGACTGGCTGCCGGAGAACCGCATCGACTTCGATCGCCTGCTTGCCCTGCGGGCGGAAGCGGAGCGGCTGATCGACGAGGCCGGATCGAACCTTCCGGGGGACACCACGTTCGTGCTCTGGGACGTGGACCTGTTCCCTGACGCCGACAGCACGCTCGCACTGGTGATCAACGACCGGTCCCGCGCTCCTAACCTCGCTGCGATCAGGGAATTGGCCATGGGCATCGAGAACGTGGGGGCTGTGGCTGCCGGCCCGGGCGAGGTCTGGGTGGGTGACCTGCGGATCGATGATGCCCCGGACGACAAGGGCGTCGCGGCGATGGCCGATCTGCGGGTGGACATGGCGGACGTCCTGAGCCTGCAAGGCAACGTGAGCAGCGTCAATCCGTTCTACCGACAGCTCGGTCAGACGCCTTCGTTCCAGCGGCGTACGAACTACGGGGCACGCTTCACCCTGCAGTTCGGCAAGTTCCTCCCGAACAGCTGGGGCCTTGTCATGCCCATCGGATTCACGACCAACTCGGACAGCGACGATCCGTACTTCCTGCCTCAGACAGACGTCCTGGCCGCGCCATTGACACGACTCCGAACGGGGTCCGCGTCCGACACGCGGTGGAACATAGCTCTCTCGAAGAGTTCGAGGTCCGGCAGCCCCATCCTCCGCGCCACGATAGATGGACTGCGTATCGGATACACTCACAGGAGCACTTCCACCACGGCCACCCAGACCGAGGCGGAAGGCGCGGGGTGGGCTACGGCGGTCGGGTGGTCGAGGGAGGTCATCGACAAGTCCTTCCCGATCGTGCCGGGGTTCCTCCGCTCCGCGATCGATGTCCTCCCGGACTTCCTCTCCGAGAGCGTCCTGATGCAGAATTTCAAGACGCTGCGTTTCCGGTGGACGCCGAGGCAGCTGAACCTGGGCGCCAACCTGAACAAATCCAGCGACTCCCGGAAGCGTTTCCAGACGAGCTCGCGCCAGGCGTCGGACCAGAACGTGACGGCCATCGTGGACTTTCAGCACATGCTCAGACCCACCACGGGTTTCGATATCCAGCCTTTCCCCTCGGTGGTGTGGGGCTTCGATTTCACCTCCGCCCGGGACCTCGTTGCCCCATCCATGCGTACCACGACTCAGGCCGGCGAGGATCAGCTGCAGAGCGCTTCCCGCACGTTCCTCGGCGTCGACGTCGGCTGGGAGACGGTCCGCGATGTCAGAACGGACCTCAACTGGCAGCCCCGCCTCGCGAGCTGGTTCGACAGCCGTCTCACCATGAACACTTCATACCGGACGTTCCGGAACGTGTCGTACATCCAGGACCTGGAGGGAGACACGACCCTGGTGCGCGACCTGTCCATGACCCGGGACCTGGATCTGCAGTTCGATGTCCAGCCGGAGACGTTCCTGACCGCGCTCGGCGTCTCCGGAACCGGGGGTGCCACGGGCATGGCCCGCAGCCTGAGGGCCTTCTGGGACCGACTCACTCCCGTCCGGATCGATTGGAGAAGGTCGTTGAGCTCGACGTACGATCGTCGGGACCTGAGTCCGGGCGTCTGGGATCAGCTCGTCCTCATCGGTTTCGATGACATGCGGATCATGGGCGCCGACACGGCGTCGGCCTCGGCGGACAACCGCAGCTGGTCGATCGGCGGCGGCTATCGATTCCCGCTCGGCCTCGACTTCAACCTCGACTACCGCGCCTCGAACCGGCGCTCGCTCACGAACCTGAACGAGCGGCGGGTCAAGGAGACCGAGTGGCCTTCTCTCGAGCTTCGCTGGCGCGATATTCCCATCCCGTCCCTTCTCGAGGGAGGGCTCCGGGACATCAATCTCACCGGGGGGTGGCGTACCCGCGAGTCGAATACGACAACGGTTACCGGGCAGGACAGGGGGAATTCCCAGACGGTCCGCTCCGCTGGCCTGGTCTTCGTGCTCACCAACGGCTTCAACATCACGTACGAGTTCAGCAACACGGCCACCGAAAGGCTGGACGCAACCGGTTCCAGCCAATCGGATCGAGCCTCACACTCCGTGCGCCTCGCGGGCTTCCTGCCGCCGCCGGGGTTCCTTTCGTTCGTCAAGAACGACGTCCGGATGGCCCTGGACTACTCCAACAACGGCAACTCCGACTGCCGCGCCCTCGGCGGATCCGGATTCGACGAGGTCAACCCGGCTCTCCAGGACGACTGCACGACGCATGTCGACCAGACGACCCAGAACGCCAGCTTCACGCTCGATTCGGATTTTACCGGATACTCGATCGGAATTCAGTTTTCGTGGGTCGGCCGGACCAGCGCGGTGGGCCGCCAGGAAGGCTCCAGCCAGTTCAATTTCAATATCTTCGGACGCTTCTTCCTGCACGCGAGCCAGGGGGAGGCCGACTTCACCCGGTAGATCCGTTCAGGCTCCGTTGATCCTTCCTCCGACATGGGGGAGGGGGTGCGTGTGCGGAGCTTCAATCGAACAGAGCTGCGGGCGATGCTGCTCGCGACTGGACTTCTACTTCTGGGCGGGGCGGCAAGGCTCGGGTTGGGTCCCGGCCCGGCGGACGTGGGGTGGAGTCCCGCGCGCCCCGAGCGGGAGACGCCGGAGCGGGGCCTGCGCGCGACGCGGAATCGGGTCGAAGCGGGAGTGGCGGCCGAGGAACGCGCGGCCCGGCCGCTGGCGCCGAACGAGCGGCTCGACCCGAACGCCGCGTCCGCCGAAGAGCTTCGACGCCTGCCCGGTATCGGGCCGTCGAAGGCCGCGGCCATCGTGGCCGAGCGCAAGTCCGGCGGACCGTTCAGAGTCCCTGAGGACCTCTCCCGCGTACCCGGTATCGGCTCGACGACGGTGAGCCGCGTGTCGCCTTACCTGAGCCTTAACCCGCTGAACGGCACGTACATTCGGGTTCCAAGGGCGCTCTCGAAGACCGAGGATTCTCCGGTCGACGTTAATCGGGCACAAATCAAGGATCTGGAGCAAATCACCGGGATCGGCCCGGCGCTGGCGGCGCGAATCGTCGAGACAAGGCTCCTGCGGGGGCGTTTTCGCGGGCCGGAGGATCTTCTGCTCGTTCCCGGGATCGGGCCCGCGATTCTGGATCGCATTCGCGGCCAAGTACGATTCTGACGCACCGATTCGCCCTTCGCGACGTTCCGCGACCTTCCCGGCCATGCTCCTTCGCCCTCCATGCGGTGTGGCACCCGGTCCACACCGGGCATGACGTTTGCTCGATTCCGGACGCCGCAGGCACGCGTAGAGCCGGTGGAAGAGGTCGGATCCACCGCCGGGTCAACGTGCGAGAGGCCTGAGACAATAACGAGTCGGCGGAGTCAGATGGCATCTACTTCACTGGAACAGACCCAGATCGGCGAGATGCTTCTGCGTGAGAACCTGATCACGCGGGAGCAGCTGGATAAGGCCCTGCTGGAGCAGCAGCAGTCAGGGACGAGGATCGGCTTCACGCTGGTCTCCAGCGGCGCCATAGTCGAGACGGAGCTCACCCGGCTCCTGTCGCGGCAGTATCGCCTGCCGGCGGTGGACCTGTCCGAAGTCGAGGTGGACGCCAAGATCCTCAAGCTGGTTCCCGCCGATTTCGCCGGTAAGCACCTGGTCCTTCCGCTTCGTCGTGTAGGGCGCACCCTGACGGTCGCCATGGTGAATCCGACCGACCTCAGCGTCATCGACGATCTCAAGTTCATCACTCGGTTCGACGTCGACGCCGTGGTCGCCGGCGAGTACAGCCTCCGAATGGCCATCGACAAATACTACGAGGTGGCCTCCGATCGCCTGGGAGAGCTTCTCGAAGAGCTCGAGGAGCAGGAAGTCGAGGTGGTCGAGGAGGAAGAGGAGGTCTACAACACCACGCAGCTGCAGGCGCAGGTAGAGGAAGCGCCGGTCGTTCGCTTGATCAATGGCTTCCTCACCGACGCCGTGCGGCGCGGCGCTTCGGACATCCACATCGAGCCATATGAGAAAGAGCTTCGCGTTCGCTACCGCGTCGACGGCGCCCTGCACGAGATCATGAAGCCGCCGTACCGCATGAAGGCGGCCCTCATCTCCCGCGTGAAGATCCTCGCGGACCTGAACATCGCCGAGCGACGCGTGCCGCAGGATGGACGCATCAAGATCAAGATCGGGCGACGCGTCATCGACTTCCGGGTCTCGACTCTCCCGACTCTGTTCGGCGAGAAGATCGTGCTCCGCATCCTGGACAAGGGCAACCTCACGCTGGATCTCGAGAAGTTCGGCATGGAGACGAAGGCCGAAGAGGACTTCCTCGAGGCGATCGCCAAGCCGTACGGGATGGTCCTCGTCACGGGCCCCACGGGCTCCGGTAAGACGACGACTCTGTACAGCGCCCTGAGCCGAATCAATACGGACGAAGTCAACATCATGACGGCCGAGGACCCGGTCGAATACAACCTGCACGGCATCAACCAGGTGCAGGTACGGACCGATATCGGCATGACGTTCGCGGCAGCGCTCAGGGCCTTTCTGCGTCAGGACCCGAATATCGTGATGGTCGGTGAGATCCGGGACCTCGAGACGGGAGGCATCGCCGTGAAGGCGGCGCTGACCGGACACCTGGTTCTGTCCACGCTGCACACCAACGACGCGGCCTCCACGATCACCCGGATGATCGACATGGGCATCGAGCCCTTCAACGTGGCCTCGGCCCTCAACTGCATCACGGCTCAGCGGCTGGTACGCCGGATCTGCTCGAACTGCAGGGTGGAAGCGACGTACCTGCCAGAGGTGCTGAAGTCAGCCCGGATTCCGGAGGACCAGGCCGTTTCGATGAGCTTCTTCCGTGGCGAGGGTTGCGATGCCTGTAACGGGTCCGGGTACTCGGGTCGACAGGGACTCTACGAAGTGATGCCGATGACGGCCGAGCTGCGCCGGATGGTGCTGCAGTCGGCGTCGGCTGACGATCTCAAGCGGACCGCCATGGAGCACGGGATGATCACCCTGCGCCAGGACGGCCTGCTGAAGGTCCGCCAGGGAATCACGACGCTCGACGAAATAATCAAGGAGACGGCCGCCTGACGGCCCACGGCCCTCGGCGGCCGGACCACTAAACGAGGCAGATTCGCATGAACGACTCGGCACCGACCACACTCCGCGGCCTGCTGGAGGAGATGATCGACAAGGGCGCCTCCGACCTGCATCTGTCGGCAGGTGAAGTGCCCAAGCTGCGCATCGATGGAAACCTGATCGATAGCAGCCATCCCACGCAGATGTCCCCGCGCGACACGCAGGCGCTGGCGTACTCGATCCTCACCGAGCAGCAGAAGAAGCGGTTCGAACAGGACGACGAGCTCGACCTCTCGTTCGCCGTGCAGAACCTCTCCAGGTTCCGCGGCAACGTGTTCCGCCAGCGGGGAACGGTGGCCATGGCGATCCGGCAGATCCCGTTCGAGATCCTGTCCCTTCAGGAGCTCAACCTGCCGAGCGTGATCACCAAGCTGGCCGAGCGGCCTCGCGGTCTCGTGCTGGTCACGGGGCCGACCGGATCCGGCAAGTCGACCACGCTCGCCGCCATGATCGACAAGATCAATCAGGAGCGCTCGGGCCACATCGTCACCGTCGAGGACCCGATCGAGTTCGTGCATCGCCACAAGAACTGCCTCGTAAACCAGCGCGAGGTCGGTAGCGACACCGACTCCTTCTCCGCCGCGCTCAAGTACGTCCTCCGGCAGGATCCCGACGTGATCCTGGTCGGTGAGATGCGCGACCTCGAGACGGTTCGCGCGGCGCTCACGATCGCCGAGACGGGGCACCTGGCACTGGCCACGTTGCATACGAACTCGGCGGCGGAGTCCATCAACCGAGTCATCGACGTGTTTCCGGCCCACCAGCAGGACCAGGTGCGGGCCCAGCTGTCCTTCGTGCTGGAGGGCGTGGTGACCCAGACACTGATTCCGCGCAGGGCCGGAAGAGGCCGCGTCGTGGCGTGCGAGATCATGGTCGCCACTCCTGCCATTCGCGCCCTCATCCGGGACGAGAAGGTGCACCAGATCTACTCCGCGATGCAGGCGGGGAAGAAGTTCGGAATGCAGACGCTTAACGACGCCCTGTACTCGCTGTACATGCGGGATGAGGCGGCCATCGAGGAGCTGATGCGCGTGAGCGCGGATCCCGCGGAGCTCAAGCGCATGATCGGCCAGGAGGAGCCGGTGGCCGTTTGAGGCGCCGGAATCCAAACGCGAGGTGATCTGAACCATGGCAGTGTGGTCCTACAGTGCGCGAACCGTCTCCGGTGAGCTCAAGCGTGCGGAGTTCGACGCCGCGAGCCGCGAGGAGGTCATCGCCCATCTGCGCAGCCAGCGACTGATCCCCGTCGCCGTACGGGAGAAGCCGAAGGGCTTCAGCATTCCCGGAGGCGGCAAGGTCAAGACGCGCGAAATCGTGATCGTGACGCGACAGTTCGCCACGATGATCAACGCCGGCCTCCCGCTCGTGCAGGCGCTCGATATCCTCGCCAAGCAGTCGGACAACAAGACGCTGAAGAAGACCCTGGAGGACGTCCTCTACGACGTGGAGTCCGGGAACACCCTGGCCGACGCCATGCGCGAGCACACGAATGTGTTCTCGCCGCTGTACGTCAACATGGTGGCCGCCGGCGAGACCGGCGGTATCCTGGACACCATTCTCCTTCGTCTGGCGGGTTTCCTCGAGAAGAACGAGGCGTTGGCCCGAAAGGTCAAGGGAGCCATGATCTACCCGGCGGTCATCAGCTTCGTGGCCGCGTCGGCGATCGTCGTACTGCTCCTGTTCGTCATCCCCACGTTTCAGCAGATGTTCGCCAGCTTCGACCAGGCGCTTCCGCTGCCGACGCGGCTGGTGATCGGGGCCTCGGCCTTCCTGCAGGCCTACTGGTGGGCGTTGGGAGTGGGAGGAGCGGGATCCGTGTGGGCGTTCAGGCGGTGGGTATCGACCCCAACGGGCCGCCTCACTTTCGACCGATTCCTGCTGCGTGTCCCGATCCTGGGCAGCCTCGCCCGGAAGTCGTCCGTGGCCCGCTTCACCCGCACCCTCGGGACGCTGCTCAGCTCGGGGGTCACCATTCTGGACGGGCTGGAGATCACGGCCCGTACGTCCGGAAACCGCGTGATCCACGACGCGATCATGGCGAGCCGTAACTCGATCGCCGGCGGTGAGTCGATCTCCGAGCCACTTCGCGTGTCGGGTGTCTTCCCGCCCATGGTCACGCAGATGATCAACGTGGGGGAGGAGACCGGTGACCTGGACGGAATGCTGACCAAGATCGCCGACTTCTACGACGAGGAAGTGGACGTGGCCGTCGAGGCGCTCCTCAAGGCCATGGAGCCTCTGATGATCGTGGTCCTCGGTACGGTCGTCGGCGGTATGATCGTTGCCATGTACCTCCCTATCTTCGGCATCATCAACACGATGCAGTAATCGGAAAGATACTGCCAGAACCTCCCGAAGTCCCGGTGAAGGGGCCCGCTCCGGCGGGCCCTTCGCTATGGCGGGACCATCGGCACTCTCAGCAGAAGCCGGAGACCTCCTCACCCGGACTTGTGAACCGGCTTCATAATTTCATATTTGCATGTGAATTCGAGGACAGTCGAGGATTCGAGAGGAGAGCCATGGTCTCGCGGACCGAGGAGTACGCGCTGC
>JBDHFS010000091.1:0-10755 GCA_039590285.1 Gemmatimonadota bacterium | reverse complement strand
GCGAGGCACTGCTCTCCCCCTATCGCCGTTCCTCTCGAAGGGAGGTCCCTATGATCCGTGGTCGCATCCTGTGGCCCGTCGCCACCGTTGCCGCCCTGCTCCTCGCCTGCACCCAACCCGAGCCCGCCGAGACCACATCCGATGCGGCCACCCAGGTAGCTGAAGCCGTGGATGTGGCAGCCGTGGCTCAGGCCATGGATGCGATCGAGGAGGCGTACATCACCTCGTACAACGCGGGGGACGCCGCCGGAGTCGCCGCCCTGTTCGCGGAGGATGGCACCCAGGCGCCGCCGCTGTCCGCGGCTCTGGACAGGGCGGGTGTCGAAGCCGCCTTGATGGAGCAGTTCGTTCCCGGCGTTTCTTTCGTACTCGAGGTCGAGCGTGAGGACATGCTTGTCGCGGGTGACATGACCGCCGGATGGGGCGCGTTCACCGTCACGGCGACGGCCGAGGGCGCCGAGCCCAGCGTCTACTCGGGCCGCTACGGCGTGATATGCCGGCAGGACCCGGATGGGACGTGGAAGATCCTCCGGCACATGTACAACTACGAGGTGCCTCCTCCCGGACTCGGGGAGTAGGAGGCCGGGCACGCAGAACCGGGTTTCTTCCAGCGGGGAGCCGCCGCCATCGCCCCGGCGCGGCCCCCGCTCGATTCCGTCTCGAGGGTCGCCCACACGCTCGTCGCCGTCGGGTGTGACGACGTGGTTGATTGCATCCACGACCTCGCTCGTAGCCTGAGCTCAGCCGAGCGCCACCCCTGAAACCACCCCACGCACGGCCTCGTAAGGCCCACAGTCAGGCCGTCACCCGGGCACCCACACGAGGCAGACCATGCTGGCCGACCTCCGCTACGCTATCCGGCAACTCATCCGCCGTCCCGTATTCCTTATCGTCGTTCTGCGCGCCATGGCCCTCGGGGTCGGTGCGAACAGTGCGATCTTCAGCATCGTCAACGCGGTGCTGCTGAGGCCGCTCCCCGTCGACGCGCCCGAAGAGCTGGTGGATATCTACACGCTCGACGGCGACGAGACCTTCATGAACCCCCACGACTATCCCGACTACATGGCCATCCGGGAGGATCGGGAGACGTTCATGGACGTCGCGGCCTACGCGGCGGACTTCGTCAGCATGACGGTAGGGACGGGAACCCAGGTGCTGTTCGGCGAGACGGTCTCCGGCAACTACTTCGAGGTGTTGGGGGTCCCGGCCGCCCGCGGGCGCGGCTTGCAGGATGGGGTGGATGATGTGCCGAGCACGAACGTCGCGGTCATCAGCAACGGTCTGTGGAACAGGCACTACGGGGCGGATCCCGGTGTGGTGGGCCAGACGATCACCCTGCGTGGGCGGCCGTTCGAGATCGTCGGCGTGGCTCCGGACTGGTTCAAGGGGCTGTGGGTAGGGTTCACGGTGGATGTATGGATCCCCGCCAGCGCCATGACCTACATGGACCCGACTCGCTCCGGGCTCGAGGTGCGGAGCGGGCGCAACTTCCTGGTGAAGGGAAGACTACAGCCAGGGGTGGCGCGGGAGCAGGCGCAGGCCCGGATGGACCTCAAGGCGGCACGGTTGGCTGCCGCGTTTCCTGAGAGCAACGCCGATCGGAGTTTCCACGTCATTCCGAGCAGCGACGTGCGCATGCATCCGAATATCGACGGCTACATGGTACCGGTCGCGGCGCTTCTGATGACCGTCGTCGGCCTCCTCCTGCTGATCGTGTGCTCCAACCTGGCGAACCTGATGATCGCTCGCGCCCTGAACCGCAGGCGGGAGATCGCGATCCGGCTGGCGGTGGGGGCGGGCAGGGGACGACTGATCCGCCAGCTGCTCACGGAGAGTCTCGTCCTGGCCGTGGCCGGCGGAGCGCTCGGCCTGCTGCTCGCGTGGGGGATCACGACGGCGATCGTCCGCTTCCAACCCCCGATCCTCATCTCCCTGTCCCTGGACCTCGGGCTGGATATGACCGTGCTCGTGTTCACGTTTGGCGTCGCCGTCCTCGCGGGTCTGTTGTTCGGCCTCGTGCCCGCGCTGCAGGCCACGAAGCCGCAGCTCGTGCCCGCGCTGAAGGACCTGCCTTCGACGATCGGAAGTCGCTACCGCCGGTTCGGGCTCCGCAACGCCCTCGTCGTGGTACAGGTGGCGATCTCGATGGTCCTCCTGGTGGGGGCCGGCCTGTTCGTGCGAAGCCTGATCGCCGCGCAGAGGATCGATCCGGGTTTCGAGGGAGAGAGAGCCGTCGTGATGACGGTGGCCCCCGGTCTCACGTCGTGGGACCGGCCGCGCCGACGGGAGGTGCTGCACGCGGTCATCGACCGGGTTCGATCCCTCCCCGGAGTGGAATCGGCCGCCATGGCCAGCCGGCTGCCGCTCGGGGCAGCCATCAATACGAATGAGTTCTATCCGGTTGGAGTGGAGGTGGACCCCGACCAGGCTCCGAGCATCGATGTGACTCGAATCTCACCGCAGTACTTCGAGACGATGGGCGCGCCCCTCCTTGAGGGACGCGATTTCACGGATTCAGACGACGCTGACGCCCCGCTCGTCGTCATCGTGAGCGAGGCCACCGCGCGCCAGTACTGGCCTGGCGAGAGCCCGATCGGACGAACGGTCCGTCTCGGGGATCCGGATGGCGAGATTCGCACCGTGATCGGTGTGGCCCGAGACACCAAGGTGCGCACCCTCGGCGAGTCGCCGCGTCCCTACATATACCAGTCCTGGATGCAGAGCAACGAGAGCTTCATGTCGATCGTGGCCCGCACGTCCAGCGAACCCGGTCCGCTGGTTCCGGTCCTCCAGCGCGAGGTTCGCGACGTCGCCGAAGATTTGCCCGTGATGGAGCTCAAGACGATGCCCGAGCATATGGGTCTCATGCTCTTCGCCCCGCGAATGGGAGGCATCCTGCTCGCGGTGTTCGGAGGCCTCGCGGCGCTCCTCGCGACGATCGGACTGTACGGAGTCGTGGCGTACACGGCGGCCCGCCGAACGCGAGAAGTGGGAATCCGTGTATCCGTCGGCGCGCGCCCCACGGACGTCATCCGGTTGATGATAAGGCAGGGAGCGGTGCTGGTGGGCGTGGGGGCATTCCTCGGTCTCGTGCTGGCCTTCGTAGCGACGCGTCCGCTGGGGAGCATGCTTTACGGGATCAGCGTGTCCGATCCGCTCACCTTCGGCGGCGTCGGCCTGCTTCTCGTGGCGGTCGGTCTCGCGGCCACCCTGGTGCCGGCCCTCCGGGCATCCCGGCTCGATCCGGTGAAGGCGCTGCGGTACGAGTAAACGCGGCCCCGAGGTTACGGCCCCCGGACTCGAGCGTCCGCCCTGGACGCTTGAGCTATGGCCCCATCTGCATTGAGCTTAGCGGTGAGACCCCACATCCCGTGACGTCCGCGTGACGGCCTGCTCCGATACTGAATCAGTACTCGAGCCGGAGGCTGTAGAGATGTTGAGTTTGATGGCGGGTTATCTGATCTTCGTCGGGATCGTGGCCGTGGAGTGCGTCATTATCCTGGCCGTGGCGATTCCGTTCAGTCGCATTTGGAACCAGAACAACCGCTGCCGGTTGTTCGGCCATTTCGACACGTCGCCGCCGCGAGGAATCAGGTTCGTAAGTCAGGGCTGAAGAACTGAAATCGCGGGGCAGATCCCGAAGACCCCGAGGCGCGTCGCCGACGAGCACGGAGTCGGTGCGTCCGGCGGGCATGAGGGATATGAGGTTGTTACGTTATGAGGCTCGCAGTATGTCCGCGAGGAAAAGCAGGACCCACGGCACCACCAACACCAGCAGAACGACCAGGGCCCACCGCAAGTACTTCTTTGCGACCTGCGCGCCCTCGGAATCGGCCAACGTCAGCACTCGGTGACAGGTTGGACACGTCAGAGCGGCGTCCGACACCACCCCTCCGCAATCAGGGCATTCTGTTAAAGGCATTCGCCTGAGTCCTCCTGGAAGATTGTACTCCCACTAACGCACAAGCCCGTGGCCGCTGTCAATCCGTGCCGGCACCTCGGCCTGTCAAGTGCCCCGACCCTCCCGGTTGATCTACAGTCCACCCGCCAGACTCCGGCGCCGACCGGACCGCCGCCATCCGCTGTCATACCCCTCCCGTATGATGCGCGTGGACCAGAGACACGGGAGATGCCCAATGCCAGATACCAATAGGCAACATTCGAACAACTTCTCACGCCTGCTCGATGTGGTGCCCGGCACACCCCTGCGGCACGAAAATCTGACCTTGTTCCCGCTCGTCACGACGCTTCAGCCCGAGCTTCCATACGCTCTCCTGGCCGACGCTCTGGCGTCGGGCGGTGTGAGAATCGGCGAGGTCGGTTCCGGCTCGGTTCCGAGCCTGCTGGCCTCGAACGGAAGTGAGACCGACGTCCTGATCCTGGATGGTGAACAGCTCATCGGAGCGAAGCAGAACCGGATCACGAATCGCACCATCATCCTCGAGGCGAAGACCGAGACCGTGATTCCGGTCTCCTGCATGGAACAGGGCCGGTGGCACGACGTGAGCGAGGAATTCCGTCCGCGTCCGAAGCCTCGCCATGCACCGCCCGAGGTCCGCCGGAGGGCGCGCGAAGTGGAAGCCGCCTACGCGGCCACGCCGTCTGCCGCCTCGATCAACGTGCTCCACCGGGCGCAGGGAGCCGTGTGGAACGAGATCGCGCAGTATGGCGTCGACATGGGCGTAAGCTCCGAGACCGGAGCGATGGACGAGATCTACGATCACCACGCCGAGAGCCTCGACGACTGGATCGCTCATTTCCCCTGTGCCGAGGACCAGGTGGGTCTTCTGGCCTTCCTGGGCAGGCGTCCGATCGGACTGGATGTCGTGGGCAGCCAGGGGCTTTACTCCCTGCTGCACGAGCGCTTCCTGGGCGGATACGTCATCGATGCGCTGGCCAGGTGTAGGCGAGGCTCGGAGAGCCGGAAGGGTGGAGAAGGTGAAACCCACCGTCCGGGCGCCTCATCGGCGGTTCGTTTCCTCGCGAGCGTCGGTGCCGCACGGCGCGGACACGCGCCGACCGTGGGGAAGGGTACCTATCACCTGCTGTCCGGAGCGGCGATTGGGGCGGAGCTCGCCGACGTGATCTCACACACCGAGCGCCTCGTGCACCTGTCGGCCTTCCCGGGCCAGCGGCGCATGGGCTCGGAGACAGGCGGTAATGGCCGGACAATCTACGACGACGGCCCACGCCACGGACCCATCGCGTCGCCGAGCCGCCGCCGCAGTTGGGCGAGAGACAGGGGAGGAAACCGACCCTAGTTGACCCGGCGCGCGTCTCCTTCCACAGCACTGGGTCCCCGTTCCCAGAGTGGGAATGGAGGCCCGGTGCTCCCGGGGGACACCATGAATACCGGAGGATTCGTGGCCGGGTCACGCCGCTGTCACACCCCTCCTGTAGCGTTTCGGTAGATATTCGGGCGCAAGGGCACGGCCCGCGCGCCGGCCCACAAGTCGGCGTGCCCCGCCGCCCGCAACCATCACCAGGGTGGAGCCATGTACATCGGCGCTGTACCTTTCCGTGCGCCCAGCACGATGCTTTCGCCAGGCTCCGCGCAACTCTCATGCGGACAGTTCGATGACCGAACCGAGCGTTTTACCCCGGCATCTCCTGAGCGTCTGGAACCCATCGTACGCCGACGATGCCATGGACCGGCACCTGGCCGTCCTGCTGCACTGGGCGGACCAGCGTGACGCCAGGAAGGCATCCGAGGACGATGTGTACGTATGGTGGGCCAAGCTCCGCTCGCCGAATCGGCAGCAGCCCCTCCCACACTCGGCTGATGTGCTGGCGCTGCAGGAACAGATCGTGGATGGAGCCGAGACCCATCTGTACCTGACCGACTACAGCTCGCTGTACGTGGCGCACGTGTGGGAGGTCACGGCGGACGACGTCCCCGGCGAAGATCCCGTCGAGAGGGATCACATGCCGCGCTACTACGAGGGCCAGCACGCCGACTTCTGGTTCCGACTGTGGGACATCCGGCGCCTGGTGGCCAGGGACCCGCCCGCTACGATCGAGCAGCTGAAGAAGCTGCGAAACGTCCGCTATCACGACCGTCCCGTGTCCCTGTACGGAGGTATGGTGGACCTGCCGCTGATCGTGACGCGCGAAGACGGAGCCGTCTGGTTCGAGGATGCGGCCCTCCTGACGGAGGGTCGCCGGTGGGCGGAGCGCGACGCGGAGCTACGCGGCGAGACCGAGAAGCTGTCCACCGAGCTGCGCAACAACCTCCTCGGGCCAGACATCTGGGACGCTCTCGAGCCGACCACGCGCACCTTCCTCACCACGGGCGAGGCCATCTTCCGGGCCCGTCGCGACGATCCCGGCTTCGACTTCTCGAGTCCTGCGGTGGAGTACTGCAAGGCCGTGGAAACGGAGCTCAACTCGCTGATCTTCCCGGGGCTCGAGCGGCAGCTGGCCCGCCGGCCCCCGGCCGAGCGCGAGGTGCGGACCGACGCGGGGAGGGTGGATCTCGGCCGTCGCGTTCCCCACCAGGGCCTTGGGTCACTGAAGCGACTCCTGGAGAAGGAACAGATCGTCAGGCAGGGACTGGAGGCTGCGCTTCCCCACGACTGGCGCTGGCTGGAGGGAGAGTTGCCGCACAAGCTCGAACCGCTGCGCCAGCTCCGGAACCCGGCCGCTCATAACGAGGCCGTCTCCCGGGATCAGATCGGACGGTGGAGGCAGGACATCCTCGGGATCGGGTGCGAGGGCCTGCTCGTCCGGGCCGTCCGAGCCAAGATGCGGGGGAGGGCGTAGAGCCATGCCCGAAAGGATCTCCAAGACGCAGCGCTGGCTGGATCTGATCGCTTTCCTCGTGGGCCGGAAGGTTCCCGTCGAGGTCGAGCAGATCATGGAGGCCGTTCCCGCCTACGCCGAGAGGTACGTCACGGGCGAGAAGAAGGCCCGCGAGTCGGTGCGCAGGATGTTCGAACGGGACAAGGACGAACTCCGCGACCTCGGGATCCCCATCGAGACCCTCCCGCTCAGCCTGAGCTACGGGGCCGAGGAGGTCGACGCCTACCGGCTGGCGAACCGGGACTTCTACCTTCCATACCTGAGGCTGATCTCGGAGCGGGGAACGGCTGGACCGGGGCCGACACCGCTCCAGAAGGCCAAGTACGGGACGGTCGAGATCGGGCTGGCCGACTCCGCCGTGGCGTGGAGCGCCCTTACCGACTTCGCCGCGATGCCCTCGTTCCCGTTTCGGAGTGAGGCGGGGTCTGCCCTGCGCAAACTGTCGTTCGACCTCGATCCGGGGGTGGGGGTGGGGATCGGAGGACCTCCGTCGGTCTTCTACGTCGACCGACCAGGCGCGGCGGAGATCCGATCGAAAGTGGGTGTGCTGTCCGATGCGCTGCTGGCCCGCAAGCGCGTGCGATTCCGGTATCACGGGATCCAGCGCGGCCATTTCACCGACCGGGACGTCGCTCCGTTCGGCCTGCTGTACCAGCAGGGGCACTGGTACCTGATCGGTGAAGACGCGGGGCCCGAGCAGATCCGTGTGTTCCGGGTCGGCCGCATGGACGAGCCGGCCGTCAACGCGAAAGCTCCCAAGACGCCGGATTACGAAATCCCCCCCGACTTCGAGCTCGAGTCGTATCGAAACCGGGACGCGTGGGAGCTGGGTGGAGCGGGCGACCCGGCGATCCAGGCCATGGTACGCTTTGAGTTCCCAACCTCGTTGTGGGCGGAGCGGAACGGTTACGGCGGCCTGGAGAGGAAGGAACCGGACGGGTCACAGATCCGGTCGTTCGAGGTACGGCAGGTCCATCCGTTCCTCCGCTGGATTCTCGGTCTGGAGGGCAGGGCACGCATCGTGGAGCCCCCCGAGCTCGGTGCGGAGCTGGGTGGCATGGCCCGGGACGTTCTTGCGGTGTACGATGCCTCCGCGTCCGCAGCGGCGTCTTCCGGAACCGAAGCGCACGGAGGTCCGGATGGCTGAGTACGGGACCGCCGCGGATCAGCTGGGCCGGGTCCTCTACCTGCTGCCTCTGGCGAACCGTAAGGGGGGGGTTGCGCTGACGGAGGCGGCGGACCTGTTGGAAGTCCCCGTATCCACGATCCAGCGGGACATCGAGGAGGTCACGGCCCGCGCCTTCTACCACCCGGCCGGGGGGGCGGACGAACTTCAGATTCTTCTCGAGATAAACCGTCTGAACGTGTTTACCAGAGACAAATTTACTCGCCCTCCGAAGCTCTCGCTCCGTGAAGCGCTGGCAGCGTCATTGGCGCTGCGCGCTGCCGCGGTCGACGCTCCGGCCGAGCGTCGCCAGGCGATTCTCGATCTGGCGCATCGGGTAGATCTGGAGCTTGCCGTCGCCTCGGCGGCAGAACTCGTCTCGGGCTTCTCGGTGGATGAAGCAGACGCCGACGGTACAGGTCTCCGGACGCTGCTTCGTGACGCTGCCCGGGATCGACAACGCTGCCGGATGCGGTATCTGAAGCCCGGGGATGACGATCCTTCGGAGCGGGAGCTGGACCCCTACCAGGTCGTGTACGGAAGAGGTGGCTGGTATGTCATCGGCTATTGCCACACGCGCGACGACATACGCGTGTTCCGGCTGGATCGGATTCTGGAAGCATCGGCGTCCAGTGAAACGTTCGATGCGCCGGACTCTTTCGATCCGACCGACTACGTGGGGGAAGGCCGCGTCTTCCGCTCCGACGATGAACACGAGGTAAGGGTTCGCTACTCCTCCAGGATCGCTCCGTGGATACGGGAGAAGGGTCCCTGCGAGGATCTGGATGATGGAAGTGTCGCGGTCCGATTCACGGTCGCCGACCCCGGATGGGTCGTTCGCCACGTCCTGCAGTACGGTCCCGAGGCTGAAGTGCTCGAGCCCGAAGACGTGCGGACTCTGGTGGTAGAGGCCGCCGGCCGGATGGCCTGACAGTGGATTCCGTCGGAAGAGGCGCCGACGCGATGAACCCGATTCTGCCCTTCCCTGGTACATTGAAAGAACGCAGCGCTCCGCCCCCGCGCCGATCGACACGACAGGAGCTCGTCATGTCCCGTCCTCGTGGTACCGCCAGACTTCTGCTCACGCTGGCCCTGACCGCCGTCATCTCGGCCTCAACCGCAGTGCGCGCGACTGCGCAGGCACCGCCGCCCAGCCCACAGGATCCCCAGCACAACTTCCAGGTCCTGTGGGAGACGTTCGATCGCAACTACGCACTGTTCGGGCCCAAGCGGATTGACTGGGACGCCCTGTACCGGGTGTACCGTCCGATGGTTTCGGCCCACACGACCGAGGACGAGCTGTTCGACATCATCCACCGCCTCCTCATTCATCTCAACGACAACCATGTTCGGCTGAGCAACGGGATGCGCAGCGTGCGCTCGGGCATCCTCAATGAGCTCGACGGCACGGGTTACAACGAGCAGGAAATGGCCGACTACTCCATGTCCCTGATAGAGCGGGAGTACCTGGTTGCCGAGCTGCAGTCGGCGCACACCCTCAGATACGCGTGGCTCCCTGATTCGGTGGGGTATCTGCGAATTCGCGGCTTCTCAGACGCGGCCGCCACCGCCGCGGCGATCGACCAGGTCATGGAGGAACTGGGCGGCGCGCGGGCGTTCGTGATCGACGCCCGCGTCAATCCCGGCGGCGACGATCAGGCGGGGAAGGCGATTGCCTCGCGGTTTGCCGACACCAGGCGGCTGTACATGAAGACATTCGAGAGGAACGGCCCGGAGCACGATGACTTCCAGGCGGCTCGTTACTTCTACGCCGATCCGGCCGGGCCGCGGCAGTTCACCGGCCCGATCGTGCTGCTGATCAACCGGTGGGCCATCAGCGCGGCCGAGAACTTCGCGCTGGCCATGCGGGTCATGCCGCACGCCACTCTCATCGGCGACTTCACATCGGGTGTGTTCGCCGACGTGTACGGTGACCAGCTCCCGAACGGCTGGACGTTCGGCGTCCCGTATAAGCTGTTCGTGGACCCGACCGACTTCTGCTGGGAAGGGATCGGGGTGCCGCCGGACCTTCGGATCATCAACACCGACGCCGACATCAGCGCGGGCCGGGACCGGGTGTTGGAGTTCGCGCTCGATTTCCTGGAGCGGGGCGAACCGTCCGCCGAGTTCAAGGAGCGCTCCGAGGTGGTCCGGGCGAGCACGGCTGATCTTCGGGACTCGTTCACCGAGTACCTGCTCGCCGAGCTGAACACGCCGCCGGGTCCCGCCGATCCCCGGGCCGCGGCCACGGGCGCCGTCGAGGCTCTGGAGGTCTTGCCCGACCGTTACCATCTCGACGTTCAGGAGATGCTGACCGCCAGTTCGGAACTGAGGAACGAGGGGTGGGACGATGCCGCCGACGCCGTCCTGTGGGCCACGACGCAAGTCTTTCCCGACGACTACGGAGCGTGGAGTCGGCTCGGCAACGCCGCCGCGTCCACCGGCGACATGGATACCGCGCAGGAGGCCTTCGCCGAAGCGCGGGTTCTCAACCGGCTCTCGTACCCCTGGGAGAAGGCGGATGCCCGGATCGCCGATGCGGTGGTCGAGGGCAAGGGGATCCTCGCGGCCCGGCTCGACGGTGCCCTTTCCGTGGAGGAGGGTCAGGCCATCCTGGAGGCCTACTACGGGGACCCGGAAGCCTGGTACGTCGAGGAGATGGCGATGAATGCGCTCGGTTACCGTTTGCTGGGGAGCGAGAGGGTCGAGGCGGCCATCGACGTGTTCACCGTCAATACCGAGGTGTACCCCGGCTCGGCCAACGTGTGGGACAGCCTGGGCGACGGATA
>JBDHFS010000090.1:2760-13529 GCA_039590285.1 Gemmatimonadota bacterium | reverse complement strand
GAATTCCCCGTGAATCCGCCCACCCAGTACGTGAAGAACCCATCGTTCGTGGATCCGTTCAGCTCGACTCCGACGTCGCGATCCGAGAGATCGAACAGCGTAGTGAAGCCGGTCAGCGATGGTGCGATCACGCTCTCCAGGCCGCGAATGGCGATTTCCCTCTCGACCGTCAGGGTCTGCGAGGAGGAGACCAGAACGAACCCGTCGAAGGGTCGCTTGAAGTGGCCCGCCTTGAGCCGGAAGGCCTTGCTGAACGTGAACCGACCCCAGGCGTCCTTCAGGCCTACCTCGTCGATCTTGTTGTAATCCGGCTGGATCCGGAAATCGATCATATCATTGATCTTGCCGCTCACGGTCAGGCGGACGCGCCGCAGGAACAGGTCCGTAGCCGGCACCTGTTCGTCGCAGGCGGAGTCATCGGGGATCGGGAACTCGCTGCACGAGCTCGTACCGACCTGCACCTGGACCCGTCCGTTGAACGTGAGCTCGAGCGCCTTCGTCTTGAACTGGATCTGGTCGCTATCCTGAGCCTGCAACGGCGTAGCGACAACCAGGCTCCCCACCAACGCGGCGATACCGAGATTCCGGGTCACGTTCTTCCCTCAAGAGATTTCATGAAGGTGCTGTTTGGAGGTGGACGCACGCAGATCCTTGCTACGGTCCCTTGAATCGGTATCCGACGCCGCGGATGGTCTCCAGAAGATGTCCGGCGTCGCCGAGCTTCGCACGCAGTCGCGCCACGTGCATGTCCACCGTGCGCGTCTTGATCCGCGCTTCCGTGTTCCACGCGGCTTGAAGCAGCTGCCGGCGCGTTTGCACCCTCCCGCGCCGCTCGAGGAAGGCCTCGAGCAGCCGATACTCCAAAGGCGTGAGGTCGATCCCGACGCCGTCCGAGTACGCCCGCTGAGACTCCGGATCCAAGTGTATTCCGGCCACCCTGGCCGACCGCGTCCGGGAAACCGGGATGCGCTCCGCGCCCATCGAAAGGTCGGTCAGTCGGACTGGAGAGCGGTCAGGAACTGACGCAGGGTCGAGGCCGGAAGCTCCGAGGCCCGGCGCACCAGGTCGTCCTCGCTTTCCTCCAGCAGGACGGCATCGGTGTCGTACCGCTCCTCCCCGCGCCGGAACGAGATGCGTCCTCTACAGAGGTCTGATGCTGCCCGCTCGATGACCACCACGAGGCTCCAGCTCTCCTCCCCGTCCTGCAGAGTGCCGAACTCGAACTCGCGGACGCCGACATCCCAGATCTGAAGTTGGGGCGGATCCCCGTTGCGCTTGCCGGACTCGCTCACCGGTCGTCTCCCTGCCTGTCCGTCAGTGCCGGATCCTTCATCTTCCACAGCCCGAGGAGGTACGGATCATAACGCTCGGGCGACTGCTCGTATTCCCGGGACCAGGTCTCGAGGTCGGGCAGCGGGACGCTCCGCTGCAGCTTCCGGGTCACGAGCTTCATCATGGTATGGAATCCCAGCGAGCCGGGAGACAGGTTCGCCTCACGCGCCGCCTCCTCCATCAGCTCGTACGTGTGCTCGTCAGTCATGGACAGGAAGACTTCGGAGATGCGGGCGGAGCAGTAGTCCAGGTACTTGGCGCGAAGAACGGGGTCGACCTTCGCGCCACGGAGCCGGTCCTCCGAGCTACCGGGTCGATCCTCGCTGGAGTTCTGGCCCACGTTTTCGATCTCGTCGCGGCTCTTGGTGGTGACGTTGGGATCTGCGCTATCCGTTAAGCCGATGTAGCGTGGGGCGGAAAGGGCGTCAAGCGGTGTGTGGGGCTGGAGCGGCCGGCTTCAGGACAGGATCGCGGTGGCCGACGAGTCGCTCGAACGCTGCAGCTCGCGATACATCGCGCGTCGTACCAGGCCATATCGGATCACCCGATTGAGATACTCGGGATCCCGCTCCCGGACCTCCTCGACGGAGTCGGCGAGCTCGTGCGGAAGCCGCAGTACCAGTTCTACCGGCCGGGTCTCTGACATCGGGGCGTACCTCTGCCTGAAAGTACGGAAATGTGTCGGTTTGAGGGACGACGAACCGCCGTCTCGGCGACCTCCGTCTCGTCGGCCGCTACCCTGAGCTCGTCGACGAATTCAGTCTACCATTCCCGCGTGCATCAGGCAAGCTCCCGGACACCGAAAAGAAGGGACACGAAGGCGCGTAACAGCCTTATTTACAATATGATGCCCGATATGTAGAAAACCCCCGTCTCGTTGTGGATTGTGTGTTAATACCGCTCGGTCGTTTGCGGCCCCGGGATGCGGATCGCCGCTCGGATGCTGCATGTTCGCATACAGCCGACCTGGCTCCGGGTTGCCGCTGGCAAGAAAAATTTTCAAAAAACAGAGGCGGTCAGACTCGTCTCGGCGACCTACCTCGCCCACTCATTGTTGGTCCGGTCGTCGTCCGGATAAACCCCCCTCGGGTCCAGCACCGCGGCCGCGACTTCGCGTCCGGCGGGGACCCTGTAGGTGTACGCCGGTCCCAGCTTCCACATCTCGACGGGGAGGCGAACCGTTTCCGTCGCTCCGTCACCATACGTGATGAGGAGCTCCGCGGGCATCACCATGGCGCCCCGGCTCTCCAGGGCGATCTCGGTGACGCCGTCATCCCTCACTTCGACGCGGCCCACGGCTTGATCGAGTCGCGCCGTGGAGAAGACCCAACCCCGCCAGAACCAGCTCAGGTCCTTGCCCGTGGCGTCGTCCATGAAGCGGACGAAGTCCGATGGAGTGGGGTGCTTGAACGCCCACGCGTGCGTGTACTCGCTGAAGGCGCGATCGAAACGGTCCTTCCCGAGCACCTCGTACTGGAGCAGGTGCATCATGAGCGCCGGCTTGAAGTAGGCAGCCCAGAACAGGTCGTGCTGTTCGTCGGGCGGAAGCGCCATGGCCTGCTCGGAGCCCGCGATGGAATGATCCTTCCATAGCTCGAGGGGCTGGACGGAGATCTCGTCGGCGTACGGCTCGCCCTCGAAGTAGACCTCGACCGACTCGATGTCGACGAACGTATTGAAGCCCTCGTCCATCCAGGGATGGAGCCGCTCGTTCGAGTTCACGATCATCGGGTACCACTCGTGCCCGAACTCGTGCGTGAGCACCCAGTACAGGGCCTCGCGCGTGGTCTCGGTGGGCACGAAGGTGATCATGGGATACTCCATGCCGTCGTTCGGCCCCTCGACCGTGGTGGCGTGGGGCCACGGATAGGGGAACAGGCGCTCCGAGAAGTGCTGGATCGTGACCCACGACATCCGATTCGCTTCCTCCCACAGCTCCGCCTCCGGACGGTAGAAGGTCTGTATCCGAATGCCGTCGTAGGTGCTCGCGTCCCACCGGAAGTCCGGCGCCATGGCGAAAGCGAAGTCGCGCACGTTCTCCGCGGCGAAGCGCCAGGTCTTCGTCCCGTCGGCACCTCGATTCCGGTTCGAGCGGGCCTCGGACTCCGTGATGATCGCCACGGCTTCCTCGGACCCGTCGGCGCGAGCCAGGCGTGACCGCTGCTCGGATGTGAGCACGGCATCCGGGTTCACGAGGGTGCCGGTGGCCGTCACGACGAAGTTGTCGGGCACCGTCAGGGCGACCTGGAAGTCGCCGTACTCCTGGTAGAACTCTCCCGCTCCGAGAAACGGCGTGAGGTTCCAGCCGCTCACGTCGTCGTACACGGCGGTGCGCGGATACCACTGGGCGACCTGGTACAGCGTGCCGTCGCGACCCGTGCGGCCGTAGCCATGCTCGGGCAGGGTGGTGCGCCATTCGATCTGGATCTCGGTCGTGCCGCCGACGGGCAGCGGATGCGGAAGCTCGACCCGGGCGATGGTGCTCATGACCTCGTACACCAGGTCCCGCTCGCCGGCCGCCACACGGTCGAGAGTCATGCCGCTCCCATCGCACGTGAAGTCGAACACGGAGTCACCGAACAGCAGCGGCGGCACCGCCAGGACCTGCGATTCGCTCCCGGGGTCGCACAGGTTCGCGTCCAGCTTCAGCCACAGTACCGACAGGGCGTGCGGCGAGTTGTTGTGATACCGAATGGTCTCCGAGCCGGTCAGGAGGTGCGTCGACGGGTCGAGCGAAGCCTCGATTCGATAGTCCACCTTCTGCTGCCAGTAGTCGGGACCGGGCAGGCCGGCGCCGGTTCGGATCGTGGTCGGCGTCGCCAGGTTCAGCGGCCGGAACGGGGAACGGACCTTCCACCCCGGGCCCTCCTCCTGCGCCGCCATCGAGCCGGGCATGAAGAGGAACAGGGCGGCGGTGCAGACAGCCAGGCGAGCGGCACGTCCGTGCGACGAGCGGCGCGGATTCATGAGAGCCTCCTCTGCGTCCGCGATGAATGCGGGAAAACGGGACCCGGCAAGATGCGACGGCACGCCCCGGCGGCCAAGTCGCCGGGCCTCGAGTTTGCCGCCGCGCGACTACGGGGCCTATCCTGCGTCCGCCCGCGTGAGGAGCTGACACCGGAGATTCGATGGCAGAAACCCGCAGTCGAAGATGGATCGGCGTGCTCGTGGCGCTCGCGCTCGTCGCGGCGGGCCTCGCCCTGGCCGGCCGCTTTCCCACGGACGGAACGCACTTCGGGTTCTGGTCGATCGTCCCGCCGGCCGTCGCGCTCATCCTCGCTTTCACGCTCCGGGACGTGATCGCCGCCCTGTTCATAGGCATCGCTCTGGGCGGCGTGATCAGCGGCCGGCTGAACATCGTGCAGGAATTCCTCATCCCCTCCGTCGGCTCACCGGGATTCGGCCTCATCCTGCTCGTGTACCTGTGGGCCCTGGGCGGTCTGATCGGCCTGTGGACGCGCACCGGCGGGGCCGTCCGTTTCGCGGACTGGGCCGGCGCGAAAGTGGCCCGCGGCCCTCGCTCGGCCAAGTTCTTCGCCTGGGTGATGGGCCTCATCTTCCACCAGGGCGGTACGATAAGCACCGTCCTCACGGGCGCCACCGTCCGCCCCGTGGGGGACAGGCACCGGGTGTCGCACGAGGAGCTTTCCTACATCGTGGACTCCACGGCGTCTCCCGCGGCCAGCGTCATCCCGTTCAACGTGTGGCCGATCTACGTCGGTGGATTGGTCGCCGGGACCGTGCCGGTGATCGCGACGCAGGAGGAAGCGATCGCGTTCTTCTTCAAGGCGGTCCCGCTCAACTTCTACGCCATATTCGCCGTCCTGCTGACGTTCCTTTTTTCGTGGGAGAAGTGGCCGTTCGTGCCCCGCCGGATGCGAAAGGCCATGGCCCGAGCCAGGGAGACCGGCAAGCTGGACCGGGACGGGGCGGAGCCGATGGCCGCGGAGGAGCTCACACGGCTGCGCCTCCCGGAAGGCTACTCGCCCGGCCTGGTCGACTTCTTCGGCCCCATCGGAACGCTCCTCGCCGTGGCCGTGATCCCTTTCGTGGTCACGTTCTACATCCAGGGAAACCGGGAGTCCCCCTCGCTGCCGATCGCCGAGGCCTTCGTCCTGGCCGTCCTGGCGGGGATGGCCATCGCCCTGGCGCGCGGAATGAAGCTGCGAGACGTGATGGACGGCTTCATCGACGGATGCAAAGGGGTGACGATCGGCGCCCTGGTGCTGGCCCTCGCCGTCACCCTGAAGTCCGTGGCGGATGCTCTGGGTACGGCCGACTACGTGGTGCAGACCGTCGGCCCGTGGGTCAGCCCGGTGCTGCTGCCTGCCGTGCTGCTGGCGCTCACCATGTTCGTGGCCTTCGCCACGGGCACCTCGTGGGGGACGTACGCCGTGCTTTTTCCTGTCGCGATGCCCTTGGCGTGGGCCGTCCACCCGGACGCGGGATACCTGATGCTGTGCTTCGCCGCGGTGACGGGTGGGAGCGTTTTCGGCGATCAGTGCTCGCCGATATCCGACACGACGATCCTCTCGTCCGTGGCCACGGGCTGCGATCTGATGGACCACGTGACGACGCAGCTCCCGATGGCGATGACGGCCGCCGGAGGAGCGGCCATCCTGTATACGGTGCTGGCCGCCTTCATCGTCTGACCGCGCAGCCGATGCCACGCGCTTCCCGGCCGACAGCCCCGGCGTCGTGACATCTTCCGTCGCGGAAATTACGTTCGGGACGGGGTAAGACGGGGCTGGACGGACCCCGCGGATGCACGCGGCGCTGGTGGCGGCGTCTCTTTTCGGAGGATCTGTTGAGCGAAAGCGTGTCGAAGTCGGCTCTCATCCTGGGCGCATCCAGCGGATTCGGCGAGGCGGCGGCGTTGGAGTTCGCGAGGGCGGGCTACGACGTCTACGGAATCCACCTGGACCGGCGCGCCGGCCTCGCGAGGGTGGAGGAGATCAAGCAGGCCATCCAGGCCGAAGGCGCGTCGGCGGTCTTCTTCAACATCAACGCTGCCGCTGCCGATAAGCGCGACCAGGTGCTGGACGAGATCGCCGAGCAGGCCGGCTCGGGCTCGGTGCGAGTCCTGCTGCACTCGCTCGCGTTCGGCACGCTGCGGCCGTTCGTCGCGCCGGACGGGACGGGCTCCATGACGATGGAGCAGATGGACATGACCCTCACCGTGATGGCCCATTCGCTGGTGTACTGGGCGCAGGGCCTCGTGGCCCGGGAGCTCATGGGACAGGGCGGACGCATCTACGCCATGACGAGCTCCGGTGGAGACCGGGTCATCCCATCGTACGGGGCGGTTTCCGCCGCCAAGGCCGCTCTCGAGTCGCACTGCCGCCAGCTGGCTCTGGAGCTGGCGCCGCGCGGCATCACCGCCAATGCGATCCGTGCCGGCGTGACCGATACTCCGGCCCTCCGGAAGATCCCGGGGGCGGAGCACATGATCGAGGAGGCGACAAGGCAGAACCCCTACGGACGCCTCACCACTCCGGAGGATGTGGCCCGGTGCATGGTCGCGCTGGCCGCGGAGGGCACGGCGTGGATGACGGGGAACGTCATTCGTGTCGATGGGGGAGAGGATTTCGTGGGGTCGATGCCGTGAGGTCGTACGCATGACTGCCAGGAAGAAGGACGACGAGAGTCTGGCCCGGCTGGCGGCGTGGGCGGTTCGAAACCGCGCGCGCGCCATGAAGAACGAGATCGTGAGGCCCTGGCGCCGCGGCCGCCGGACCCCGGAAGCGGAAGTGGGCCGCTGGGTGGGCCTCGGCCTCGCACTGGGTGCGGCCGTGCTCGGGGCCGGGCTGGCCATCTACTCGACGCTGTCCGAGGAGTGACGGTCCCGGTCTGCGGCGTGCAGCTCGCGCCCCGGCGCGGCGACCGGGAAGCCAACGTCCGCATGACCGAGGCGGCCATCACCGCCGCCGCTTCGGAAGGATCCCGCCTGATCGTGCTCCCCGAAGCGACGCTCACGGGCTACGTGTTTCACGATCGGGAATCGGCCGCCGACGCCGCGATTCGCGGAGATGGACCGGAACTGGATTCGATCGCCCGGGCTTGCCAGGCGGCGGACGCCTGGGCGGTCGTCGGCGCCATCGAGCGGGCGGGCGACATCCTCCACAACTCATTGTTTCTCGTGGGGCCGGGCGGCCTCGCCGGCCGATACCGAAAGCTCCATACCCTCTGCCTGGGCGTGGATCGGTTCACGACGCCGGGGATGGAACCACCCCCCGTCTTCGAGCTGCCGTTCGGGCGGATCGGGCTCAACATCTGCTACGACGGTTCGTTTCCGGAAACGGCCCGGGCGCTCAAGCTGGCCGGAGCCCAGCTGATCCTGCTCCCGACCAACTGGCCGAACCTGCGACTCAAGCGGGAGCAGGTGCAGATCAGGGCGTACGAGAACCACGTCAACTACATGGCCGTGAACCGGGTGGGGATCGAAGAGGGCGTGCCCTTCAGGGGCGGAAGCGTCGCGGCGGATCCGAGCGGCGAGGTGCTGGCCGAAGCCGGTGACGCTCCCGGCCTCATGCACGTCGAGTTCGATTTCGATGCGGCGGACGCGAATCGGGTGGTGGAGCGGGAAGGGGAGTACGAGTACGACTACGTGGCCGACCGGCGGCCGGACGTCTACGGCGAGCTCTCGAAGGGACCGCCCGAGGGCGCACCCACGGGAAGCCGGCGGGCGTAGAATGCCGCCGGGCCGATGAGTCCGTCGCACGCAGACTCGATGCGCGACCGGATTCGGGTCACTTCGCGATCCTGACGCAACGGCAAAGGCTGCCGCACGTCGCGTATTCGTTGACCGACGGCGCGGCGACCGGCGGCGGTATCGGCGGGGCCGGCACCTCGAGCGTCGGCAGCTCCAGCCGGATCCCTTCGGGAAACGCATCGGCCGCCGGTACCTCGGTGATTTCGACCTCGGCCCCGGACGCCACGTTCACTTCCAATGTCTCCACGACAAATCCTGCGAACAGCAGGACCGCGCAGGTCCCCGCCATCCCCAGGATCTCGGTGAGCTCCATTCGCCCGATCATCTCTCCCCCTCCGCATCTATCCCTCACGGGCGTCTCGGCGGCCCCTGCCGCCTCTCAAACGTTTGGACAACGCGAGAGCCCGAATCGTTGGCTCATCATACGAGTTTCGACCACCGGGTGTTTCGGCCCCTCACCGGCGCTCCAGGTACACCACCATCGTCCGCCGCTCCGATGCTCGGCCGGGGAACTCGAGCTGAAGCTCCGTGACGGGGCCGTCGGTGAAGGACACTCTCGCGCCGGCCGATGTCCGGTCTGCCTCGTCCGACCCAAACGCGACGTCTCTTATCCCGACCGGATCGCCGACCACTCGCATACGGTAATCCCCTCCACCGTCGCCCTCCACGACCAGCCGCCAGGCGCTTCCGTCGCTCCCGAAATCCAGGACCCGAAGACCGGCGCTCTCCTGTCCGGGCCGTAGATCCACGCGAGGCGGCTCGGCTTCCAGCCCACCGCGCCACTCGATCTCGAGCAGGTGCTCCTCTCCCTCGAGCACGAGGGGGATCCGCATCACGAGATCGTGGCCCGTGGACTCGGCGTCGACCTTCAGGACCCGGCCGTCCACCCGTGCCCGGTGGCCGCCGCTTCCTGCCGGCAGGGACGCGACGTAGTCGAGCTCGACGGCCGGGCCTTCACTTCGCAGACGCACGTGCGTAAGGCCGACCCCTCGCTCGACCAGCGCGTCCACCCGCGTCTCCCCGACCCGTAGATTGCTGACCGACACCCGGCCCCACCGTGCCGGAAGCTGGGGAGCTAGCGTGGCACGGCCGCGTGGAGCGTCCGGCTCCCACCCCAACAGTCCCCGAATCAGCGGCGTGGGGAGCATGGACGACGCGAAGAACTGGTGTGGCACGGTCTCGTCGAGGGGTGAGTAGAAAGCGCCGGAGAGCAGCTCGGGGTGTCGGCCGAGACTCCAGTCGAAGGTCATCTGCTTGACGGCATCCACCAGGTGGAAGCCGGCCCACGGCCGCCGGTATCGGTACTGGCCAAGGCTCACGAAACCGGTCACGAACGGCCACACGGTGCCGCTGTTGTACTGGAGGGGGTCGAACAGATCGCTCTCGGACGAGAGCATGCGGGCCCCCCAGTCGGTGGAGATGGCGTCGCCCGACTGATACCGAAGCGTGCTCCGCGCGCGGCCCTCGTCCAGCACCCTGAACGCCGCCGCGGCGGCGGGCCACACGGTCAGGTTCTCGTTGGTCTCGCCGGAGCGAAGAATGGCGAACGCGTGGTACCCGCGGTCCGCGGACCAGTACGCCTCGTTGAGGGTCGCGCGGGCCAGATCGCGCAGATCCTCCGCCCGGGCGGCCATGTCCGCGTCGCCCATGGCGCGGGCCAGGTCCGGCACTCCATGAAGCGCCGCCGTCCACACCGATGCCAGGTACACGTCCTGGTGCACGGCCTCGCCGATGGCCCCGATTTCCACCGCCGCGAGCCCACCCGTGGTGTTCTCGATGAGCCCGTCTCCATCCGTTTCGACGGATAGGCACCATTCCCACGCCTTCAAGAAGGCCGGCCAGATCTCGCCGAGGAACGCGTCGTCGCCGGACGCCTTCCAGTACTGCCAGACCGCGGTCATCCACCACGGCGTGGTGTCGGCGTGATAGTAGGGGTACGGGAACTCCCCGAACCAATCGAGATGCGCGGCGGCCTGCGAAATCTCGTGTGGCAGCTTTCCGTCCTCCCGCTGGTACCGGGCCAGGAACCGCAGGTCCTCAGCCACGAGGTCCCACTGCCCCGTGACGTCCATGGCCAGCGTGTTCATCGCGGCGTCGCCGCCGAAGAACCACCCGAAACCGGGTCGGTAGCTCGTGCCGGAGATACCCCATCCGGCCACGAAGCCGCAGCCGAGGTCGGGGTTGCACACCCTTTGCTCCTCGAGGTTGATCTTGGCCCACTCGAGCGCCAGGTCGAGTTCGTCGTCCGGCGTGTCGATGCTGGTGGTCGAGGCCAGGACGGAGTCCGCCCACGCCCGCTTCGCGTCGTACAGGCCCTCGGCTTCAGCGAACAACCGATCGTACGTCGCCAGCACTTCCTCCCGCGGACCGGTGCCCCCCGCCAGCGCGATCGGCACGAACTCGTCCGCCGCACGCGCCTCGTCGACCTCGATCCTGAAAGTGGCCGGCGCTTCGGCGAGCCGATGCGCCGGATGAGCCGTGGCTTCCGTGGCCCACGGTGAGCCGATGACCGCGGCACGGGTTCGGAGGCTCTCGGAGAGAATGAACGCTCTCCGGTCCTCGTCCCAGAACAGGTACTGGCCGCCGAACGCCCCCGGCCACATGAGCTGTAGCACGGGCTCGAACTCGACCACGATCTCCAGCGGCCGGACGGCCTCCACGTCGAGAAGAACCAGCAGTCCCGGCTCGTCGCGCGGCGCCAGGATGTGCTGGTGGACGGTGAATG
>JBDHFS010000090.1:0-2753 GCA_039590285.1 Gemmatimonadota bacterium | reverse complement strand
TGCGCGTACGTGATGGTGGTCAGCTCGGGACGGACGATGACGGTGCGGGCGACCGCGGCCCCGGGGATGGGGTCGCGATACTCGGGAACCTGGAAGGACACCTTCAGGTTCCGGGCCACCTTGAGAGGATGTACCCATGCCTCGCCGGCTCCGGACTCGACCCCGAGCCACGCCGAGCGCGGACCCGTGACTCCCACGTACTCGTCGCCTCGCACCGGGCCCGTCAGCTCGATCGGCGACGCGAGGACGGGGAACCGCCGCACGACGGCCTGCGCCGCCGGTGTCTCCTGGGGGATCGCCAGCGAAGGGGCGTGGCTTCCGAGGAGCGACGCTACGGCCAGCGCGACCCCGAGATCCGGGCGTTTCACCCTGGTCCCTCCCTCCCTGGTTGATCCATCGGCCGCCGGGGCCGGCGAATCGGAGCGTGTCAGACTTCGTCGAACGTGAGGGTGATGTCGATACGCCTGTTGCTCGCCCGGCCCTCTTCCGTCGTGTTCGGCGCCACCGGGCGGGACTCACCGTATCCGACGGCGCTGATTCGGTCCGCGCTGAGAGCCATGTTCGACAGCAGGTACTCCCGCACGGCGATCGCCCGACGCCGGCTCAGATCCTGGTTGAGGGACTCGTTGCCCTGGGAGTCCGTGTGGCCCTCCACGACGACGCGTCCCTCCGGAAACTCCCGGATTACGCGCTGCACCTTCGTGAGGATGCCGAAGTTGTCCGGCCGGATCTCCGCGAAACCCGACGCGAACGTGAGACCGGTGAGCCTGAGGATCAGCCGGTTCTCGGCCAGCAGCACCTCACCCTCCTCCGGAGAGAACACGGCCTGCGCCTCGCGCAGCCGCTGCTCCCGTCGTTGCCTCTCGCGCAACTCCGCGCTCACGGCCGCCTCGCGCCGCTCCAGCTCCGCGAGTCGGGCATCCAGTGAGTCGACCTGCCGCTCCAGCCGGGCGATCTCGCGGGAACGGTTCTCCACGTCCCGCCGCAGAGCGTCGCGCTCATCATACAGGCTGGCTACGGCGACGATGGTCTCGTCCACCACGGGCTCGATTCCCTCCGTGAACCGTGCCTCGAACCGGAGCTCGTCCGCGGTGCGGCCGACCTGATTCTCCGTACGAATGGCTAGGGTCTCCACCGTCAGCCGATTCCGATCCACGCTGTCGGCCAGGGCGGCGAGGCGCGCGGCGTGCCGATAGCCCTCAGCGGCCTCCTCGGCCAGCCCTCGCGCCCCGGATCGCTCGTACCGGTCCCCCGACAGCACCAGCTCGGCGCTGTTGAGGGCCGAGTCGGCGCGGAAGAAGAGGATCGGCGAGAGCCGGTCCGCCTTCGCTTCCCGGGCGGCCTGGCGTTCGACCCGGGCCCGGCCCAGGACATCGGCCCGGATGGCGTTGAGCTCCGCGTCCCGGTACTCGGCCTCCGCCCGCCCGGCACGTTCCCGGGCCCCACCGGGGTCATTGCTCTCGACCCGGCGGCCGGCGTCCCGCGCCGACTTCTCGGCTTTCTCCCAATCAGCGAGCGCGAAGTCCGGCCCTGCCGCGGCAAGGGCATCGGTGCGCGCCTCCAGCGCCTGGGCCAGGACGACACGTCCCGTCTCCGCGAGCTCCTCGGCCTCATCGAGGGTCTCGTGAGCCTCGTCGAGCCGCCGATCGATATCATCGATCCGGCCGCCACCTTCGTATCGAGTCCGGGCGTCTGCCACGCGCTCTTCCGCTCGCTGGAAATGGCGCGGCGCGATGATGTCCAGGTGTTCCGCGCGGGCCTGTTCCAGGCGCTCCGAAGCCGCTTCGATGCGGCGCTCCACGTTCTGCGCGTGCAGGGGGTACGGTGCGAGGGGCAGGAACAGAAGGGAGAGCAGGGCGCCGGTTGGCACGCGAAAGCTCGGACGGCGGATCGGGCTCCGGCCTGGGACCGACTCGATCATGGGAAGTCTCCGTTTCAGCGTGTCATACCGCCGCCATTATCTCCACCACCTCCCGTAGCGTCGTCTCACCCCGATCCCTGGCATACCAGCGTCTGGTGTACCTGTAGATATCGGAGCTCGGTCGCCTTCCGGCCCTCTTCTCGCGCACCACGAACTCCTGGAGCTCCGCCGGCCTCGGTCCCCACCGACCGACCGGGCGGAACTCCTCGTCCATGATGACCACGATCGGAACCGAGCGACTGCCGTTCGTCAGGTACAGGTCCATGAGCTCCGGGCTTTCGTCCCGCTTCACGATGCGAAGCTCGATCCGCGGAGATGCCTCGGCAAGGCGCGCGAAGATCGGAACGAGGTTCGACGCGTCTCCGCACCAATCCTCGGCGATCGCCATCAGTTTCCAGTCACGACCCAGCTCTTCGATCGCGTCCAGCACGTCTTCGGGCGTGTCGCTCCGACGGTAGACGCCGTTCCACAACTCGGCGTGCTCGACGATCTCGTCATCCCGAAAACGGTCCCACGTGAAGCCTTCATCCCACCAGGGCCGAAGGGTCTGCGGCGCGGTCGCCGGAGGATCGGTAAGCGTCGTCATATCGTCTCCCCCTCGCGGTAGCTTCGGGGTGGAAAAGCCAGTAGGATATGGGGCCGCGGGGCGGCCCGTATCGGACGAATAATAACCGTCCAGCGATCTGGATGAACCCTGCGAGCGCCACTCGCGTTCCCGCCTGCTGAAGTACGCGCGGGAACGACGCCGACGGGGCGACGCCGACAGATCGAATGCGCTCCCATGAAGGCCCGATCCCAACCGAACCGACGGAGTAGGACGATGAACCTGGAT
>JBDHFS010000089.1:0-10958 GCA_039590285.1 Gemmatimonadota bacterium | reverse complement strand
TAGCCACGAACTCGGCCCCACCGTAGTTGTCTCCGGCCGCCAGGGGAAGGAAGAACTCGAAGTAGCCCCGGTCGGCCCACTCGATGGCCTCGGGTGTGTTCATCCGGTGGAGCATCTCCCCGACCGTGCCCTCCGAGAGCCAGGTACCCATCGTGGCCATGGCCCATTCGCCGTAGGCCTGTAGTCCAGCCATGTAGCGGCCGAGCTCGGGTGCCTCCTCCACCACGGCCTGAATCTTCCCGTCGGGAAGGCCGAGCCGGTAGTCCACGGGATAGATGGTCTCGTGACCCATGAGACGTGCCAGGCGGAATCCGACCTGCTCCTCCTCCTGTCGGGATAACTCGCGTTCGCCCTTGAGGTAGGCTTCATATCGGGCCGGCGATAGGGTGTCTCCCCACGGGGACTCGATCGCCACACGCGTGGGCCGGAACCGCCCCAGCCGTTCGACCAGGCGCTCGATCTCCGCTTGCCGCGTCTCCGTGAGGACGTCATCCGCTTCGAGGTTGAACCGGTCGGCTCCGGGGTTCGACATGTGGTAGCTGCCGACCAGCATGAGCTGGATCCGATCGTCGTTCGCCGTGCACTCGGCGGGCGGTTGTTCCGGAATCACACCCGGAACGTACTCCTGCGCCTTGGCACCTCCCGAGATCGTCAGCAGGCTCGTCAACGCAGCGCCCAAGTACACCGTCGCGCGTGAGATCCACAACCTCATGCGGCCCTCCGGTTCTCGTTCCTCGGAAGTCACTCGGATCCGACCAGGTCCAGCAACAGGTCTATTGGCCGCCCGACGACGGCCCGTTCGCCGACAATCCCGATCGGACGCTGCAGCAGGGTCGGATGCTCGACCATGTGCGCGATCAGGACATCTGCCGGCTCATCACCTGAAAGACCGAGCTCGCGGTACGCCCTATCGTTCCTTCTCGTCACTTCGCGTGCACTCGTACCGAGCAAGGCGAGCGTATCCCTGATCTCCGTCTCGGATAGAGGGTTCTTCTTGTAGTCGCGGTACTCGAACTCTATTCCCCGCTCATTCAGCAAGGCGACCGCCTTGCGACAGGTTCCTCAGGTGCGGGTGCAGATAAGGCTCAGCATCGTTCTTCCTTCGTTCGCTTGATCGACCTCAGCCGTGGCTGCGTCGGCGACGGCGTCAGGAATCGAGCGTGAGCTCGGTGGGACCCGTACAGAGGATTCCGGATTCCAGGATGCGCGCGCGCAGACCACCCTTACCAGCCAGGAGGTCCGCCGTGCCGTCTACCAGGGCCACGTCCATCCAATGGCACGGGCTGCACGGCTCGGTGCCTGCAAACCGAATGCCCCCCAACGTAAACCGGCGGCCGACGAGCTCGTTCAGATCGATTCCCGCCAGCACCACGTTTCTGCGAAACGCGTGCGGCGGGACCTCCTCGATGCCCAGCTGCTCGCCTATTTCCTCCAGCACCTCGGCATTGAAGAATGTCACCTGCCCCTTGTGCCCCTCCGGTGCAGCAGCGTACCGGTCGTCTCGCAAGCCGCGCCCGGCCTCGCACACCACGCACTCGTGCGTGACCACTCCGTGATCGCGGCGGCCGTGACCGTGTCGGCCCTTGAAGTCATGGCCGGGCGACGTGAAGATATGGGTGACCGTCACCGGCCTTCGATGAGGCGATCCTGCCGACATGGCGCACTCCTGTTTGCCGTCCGGCGGCCGGAGTATCTAATATTCACCGGTCACAGAGTCCATGAGCGGCACGGTCCCCCCCGGGCCCTCAGTCCACGAGCTGGCACGCCATCGTTCCCGACGCCGGGGAACGCGAGAACCACCGCGAGAACTACCACGAGACTCATGACTCATACTAGCGCAAACGCCCCCGGGGAGTCGAACGCCGCGTGGGCCAAGGTCGTCGATCACACCCGGTGCATCGGGTGCCACGCCTGCACGACGGCCTGCAAGTCAGAGAACCAGGTGCCGGTCGGCGTAACCAGAACCTACGTCAAGTACGTGGATGTGGGCGTGTTTCCGACGGCCAGGCGTGCGTTCCAGGTAACGCGCTGCAATCAGTGCGCAGACCCACCTTGTGTGATCGCCTGCCCGACGGCGGCCATGCACGAGCGTCCTGATGGCATCGTCGATTTCGACAAGTCGATCTGCATCGGTTGTAAGGCCTGCGTCGCGGCGTGTCCCTACGACGCGATCTTCATCAATCCCGAGGATCATTCGGCCGAAAAGTGCAACTTCTGCGCGCATCGGATCGACGTGGGCCTCGAGCCGGCGTGCGTGGTGGTATGCCCCACGCAGGCGATCCTGGTCGGGGACATGAACGATCCAGCCTCGGCGGTTGGAGAGATCGCCGGTCGCGGGGTACTCTCGGTCCGGCGGCCCGAGAAGGAGACCAGACCCAAGCTGTTCTACACGGGAGCGCACGCAACCACGCTGGATCCGCTGGCCGCCGCCCGACCGCCGGGCGGCCTGTTCATGTGGAGCGAGCAGGGCGATATACCGCACGGCGTCAAGGCGGGTAATCCTTCGCATGCCAACTCCTCGACCGCCGCGCTGCTCAGCTACGACGTACCGCATCGGGCACCGTGGGACTTCCGCGTGAGCCTGTATACGTGGACCAAGTCGATCGCGGCGGGAGCCTATCTGGTTCCCCTCATGCTGGTGCTTCTCGGAGTGCTGGACTGGGCCACCCCCTTATGGACATGGGGTGCTCCCATCGTCGCCGCCGTGTTCCTCGCGGTCACCGGGGCGCTCCTGATCTGGGACCTCGAGCATCCGCCGCGGTTCTACTACCTCATGGTCAGACCTCAATGGCGCAGCTGGCTGGTCCGGGGAGGCTTCATCATCTCGGGCTACGGAGCCGTTCTGGCGGGACACGCCGCCGCGAGCTGGCTGGGCCGTCCGGACCTGCATCGGCCGCTGGCCGTCGCCGGTCTTCCGCTCGCCGCCATGAGCGCCGTCTATACCGCTTACCTGTTCGCGCAAGCGAAGGCCCGAGACCTGTGGCAGAGCCCCCTGCTCCCACCGCACCTCCTGACGCAGGCCCTGCTCGCGGGAAGCGGCGCCATGATACCTGTAGCCCTCTCCGTCGAGCCGACTGCGGTCGGTCCGCTGGCGTGGGTGCTGGCCGCGGCCGGCGCCGTTCACCTGGTCATGACGTTCGGCGAGATCACCCTGCCCCACGGAACCGCACATGCTCATCTGGCCAACCTCGAAATGACTCGAGGAAGATACGCTATTTATTTCTGGTTGAGCATTTTACTGATGACGATAGCATTGACTGCACCGTGGCTTCCCATACCGGCCGCGGCCGCCGGACTGATAGGGCTCGTGGCGTTCGAGCACGCCTACGTCCAGGCCGGTCAGTCGGTGCCCCTGGCCTGAGCGATAGCGAGGATCGAAGCATGAATCTCGACAAGCTGAGCGCGCGGGTCTCGGCGGCCCGACAGGAGACCGAGAAGAGGGGTGAGACGTTCTACCCGGGTCCGAGCAGGATACACCTCGCCTCCTTCCCGCCCAGGGAGCGATGGCACGATTGGATCGAGCTCGATTCCCGAGCGTGGCCGGAGCGCGTCGAGAAGCGGTACATGCTGGTTCCGACGACCTGCTTCAATTGCGAGTCCGGTTGCGGCCTTCTCGCCTACGTGGACAAGGAGACACTCCAGGTTCGGAAGTTCGAGGGAAATCCGGAGCACCCGGGCTCACGCGGGCGCAATTGCGGTAAGGGACCGGCCACGATCAACCAGGTCACGGACCCGGATCGCATTCTCTACCCACTCAAGCGCGTCGGGAAGAGAGGAGAGGGCCGGTGGGAGCGCGTGAGCTGGGATGCGGCGATGGACGACATCGCGGACCGGATCGCCGCTGCCATGGACGAGGGGCGCCACAGGGAGATCATGTACCACGTGGGCCGGCCCGGCGAGGATGGCTTCACGGAGCGCATGCTGGCGGCCTGGGGCGTGGATGGACACAACTCCCACACCAACATCTGCTCGAGCGGTGCGCGTGCCGGATACGCGTTCTGGATGGGCATGGATCGGCCGAGCCCGGACCACGCGAATGCGGCCGTGATCCTGCTCGTCAGCAGTCATCTTGAGACAGGTCACTACTTCAACCCGCATGCTCAGCGCATCATCGAGGGCAAGAAGAACGGAGCGAAGCTGATCGTTCTCGACACCCGGCTATCCAATACGGCAACTCACGCCGATCACTGGCTGTCGACCTACCCCGGATCCGAGGCGGCCGTTCTGCTGTCGATCGCCGGCTACCTGATCCGTCACGGGCTCTACGACCGGGATTTCGTGCGGCGGTGGTGGAACTGGAAGGAATTCCTGGACGAGAGGCGGCCGGGAGCGCCCGCCACGTTCGAGAACTTCGAGACCGAGCTGCAGGAGCTGTACTCCGAGTACGACTTCGAGTTCGCCGAGAAGGAATCGGGGGTGCCGGCGGCGGTGCTCGAAGAGGTAGCGAGTGTTGTCGCCACAGCGGGCACACGGCTGGCGACGCACAACTGGCGCAGCGCGTCGGCCGGAAACCTCGGTGGATGGCAGGTGGCCCGGGCGCTGTTCATGATCAATGCGCTGCTGGGAGCGATCGCCACCGAAGGCGGCACCTATCCGAGTGCTTGGAACAAGTACGTTCCCCGCCCGATCCATCTGCCGCCGAGGCACCCGGACCACTGGAACGACCTCACGTGGCCGCAGGAGTGGCCTCTGTCCCTCATGGAGATGTCGTTCCTGCTGCCGCACCTGATGAAGGAAAGAGGCGGGCGGATCGACGTCTACTTCACGCGGGTGTACAACCCCGTGTGGACGAACCCGGACGGTTTCTCGTGGATCGAGCTCCTGTCCGACGAGGAGAAGGTCGGCCTGCACGTCGCGCTCACACCCACGTGGAACGAGTCGGCCTTCTTCGCGGACTACGTGCTCCCCATGGGACACAGCTCCGAACGGCACGACACGATGTCGCTGGAGCAGTACGATGGGACGTGGGTCGCCTTCCGCCAGCCGGTTCTCCGGGTGGCCAGGGAGCGCCTGGGAGAGGCGATCACGAACACGCGTGATGTGAATCCGGGCGAAGTCTGGGAAGAGAACGAATTCTGGATTGACCTCACCTGGCGCATCGACCCGAGCGGCGAGCGGGGCATCCGGAGCTTCTTCGAATCGCGTAAACAGCCTGGCAGCAAGCTTACGCTCGATGAGTATTACGGCTTCATGTTCGAGAACTCGGTCCCGGGGCTTCCGGAGGAGGCGGCACGAGAGGGACTCACTCCGCTCGACTACATGCGCCGCTACGGCGCCTTCGAAGTTCACGGGAAGATCGGCCGGGTATACGAGGAGGAGGTGCCTGCCGTTGAGCTCGTGAACCACGTGACCGATGAGATGGATCGCGTGTTCACGGAAGTCCCCAAACCAGCCAACCCGAACGTCGTGCCCTTCCCCTCGGTGGCGCCGGACGACGACGGACGGCGCCGCGTCGGTGTACGGGTGGACGGCTCGATCCGGAGGGGGTTCCCCACTCCCACGGGTCGTCTGGAGTTCTGGTCGCGTACGCTGCACGACTGGGGATGGCCCGAGCTGGCGATCCCCACCTACATCAAGAGCCACGTGCATCGCCAGAACCTCGAGAGAGACGAGCTACCCCTGATCTCGACGTTCCGGCTTCCCGTTCAGATCCACACCCGGAGCGCGAATGCGAAGTGGCTCAGCGAGATCGCCCATACAAACCCTCTGTGGATTCATCCGCGGGACGCCGAGCGGCTCGGAGGGCTGGGTACCGGTGACCAGGTGCGAGTGGAGACGCGGATTGGCCACTTCGTCGTCAAGGCATGGGTGACCGAAGGCATCCGACCGGGAGTGGTGGCGTGCAGTCATCACATGGGACGCTGGAAGCTTGGAGACGAGGGACAGCGACTGAGCATGGCCACGGTCGGAATCGAGTCCGTCGGGGGAGTCCGAGATCTGCGCTGGAAGAAGGGGGGAGGCTCGTTCGAGTCATCCGATCCGGACACGAGTCGGATCTGGTGGACGGATGTCGGCGTACACCAGAACCTGACATTCCAGGTCAATCCGGACCCGATCTCGGGCATGCACTGCTGGCACCAGGCCGTCCGCGTAACGCCAGCGCGGCCAGAAGACAGGTATGGAGACGTGCACGTGGACCTCGACCGGGCCCACGAGGCGTACCGGAAGTGGCTGGACGTCACCCGCTCGGCAAGCGCCCACTCGCCAGACGGGACGCGACGCCCATACTGGCTTCTCAGGCCGGTCCGTCCCGAGAAGGAAGCGTATCGTCTTCCCGCCGAACCGGAGTCGGCCGGAGCGTGAGTGCCTCGACGGCCGATCTGTTTCGGGCCCTCGGCGTGCTGGCGGAGGCGCCCGGTCCAGAGCACGCGCGGTTGGCGGAGCTTCTGGAGCTCCCGGGCACGCCGATCGGTGAAGACTACGCCGACATCTTCCTGTTTCAGCTGTATCCGTACGCCTCAGCTTATGTGGGGGGCGAAGGTATGCTTGGCGGCGAGGCGCGCGATCGCGTGGCCGGCGCCTGGCGGGCGCTCGGAAGGACGCCCCCCACGGAGCCAGATCATCTGGGCGCGCTTCTCGGCCTGTACGCGGCTCTCTCGGAGCACGCCAGCGTCGAGATCGCTCCGCCCGAGCGGATCCTGTGGGACGCCGCCCGGCAGGGATTGCTGTGGGAGCACATCCTGTCGTGGGCGTTACCGTACCTCGCCAGGGTCATGGAGACGGAGTCTCCCGTCTATTCGGCGTGGGCCAGGCTGCTGGCCCAGGCGCTTCGGGTCGAGGCGGCCCGGACCGGCCCACCGGTCACGTTGCCGCTTCATCTGCGCGACGCACCGGCCCTGGACGATCCTCGCCGCGGTGATTCCGAGGCGTTCCTCTCGGGTCTGCTGGCTCCGGTTCGAAGCGGGATGATCCTGACCCGCCTCGATCTCGCGCGGGGCGCCCGGGATATGAAGCTCGGACTCAGGTTGGGAGAGCGACGTTTCGTTCTGCGATCGTTCTTCGCGCAGGAGGCGGACCGGACGATAGATTGGCTGGCGCGACAGGCGAGCGCCGCTGCCCGCGGGCACGCGGCGTGGGAATGCGATACCGGACCTGTGGAGAAGTTCTGGACGGCACGTGCGCTCGCGACCACTGCCCTGCTGGAATCGCTCCGTGAGACGGACGTTTCCGAGCTTGACATTGAGGTTGAACAACCTTGAAAAGGGGGTAGCCAACGATGCTTGAGACTGAAAGGCTCACGGAAGATGGCGTACGTCAGATCGTACGCGAGGAGATCCAGCGGGCGTTCAAGAAGGATAAGGCCACGAGGAGGGTCGCCCTGATCTCCTCCAAGGGTACGCTTGATTGGGCGTATCCGCCGCTTATCCTGGCCACCGCCGCGGCCGCGGCCAACCTGGAGACCGCGATATTCTTCACGTTCTACGGACTCAACGTGATCGACAGGGACTTTGAAAAGAAGCTGCTCGTGGCCCCCACGGGTAACCCGGCGATGCCGATGCCGGTTCCGATGCCCGACGTCCTGACGGGCATGCCGGGCATGAAGACCATGGCCACTAGCATGATGAAGTCGATGTTCAGCAAGAAGGGCGTGGCTACGATCAAGGAGCTGTTGGACGTGGCAGTCGAATCCGAGGTGCGCCTGATCGCCTGTCAGATGACGATGGACGTCTTCGGATACGAGGAAAGCGATTTCATCGAAGGCGTCGAATTCGGTGGCGCGGCCGCATTCCTTTCCGACGCCCGAAAGTCTCACGTCACGCTGTTCATCTAGGAGAAAGACCGATGGCCGAGTATCAGGAGGACAAGCTGCTCGACGCCCGCGGCCTGCTCTGCCCTATGCCCATCGTCAAGGCCGGAAAGCAGATGAGGGACATGGAGGACGGACAGATCCTCAAGATCTTCGCGACCGATCGCGGATCGATCGTGGACTTCCCGGCGTGGTGCGAGGATACGGGTAACGAGCTCCTGAAGTGGAGCGAAGAAGACGACGGACTCGTCTTCTTCATCAAGAAGGTCGAGGAGGAGGAGGACTGGTAACATGATCTTCAAGCAGTTCAGGTACGAGCCTCTGAACCAGGCCTCGTACCTCGTCGGCTGTCCGAAGGCGAAGGAGGCGTTCATCGTCGATCCAATAGAAGGCCTGGGCTCCGACTTCTACGTTCTGGAGGCCGCCGACCTCGGACTGGCGATCGTGGGCGTGTTCGAGACGCATGTTCACGCGGACTACGTGTCCTGCGCCCGGGAGCTGGCGGAAGTGAATGGCTGCCCCCACTACCTGCACGAGGCGGCTCCGACGACCTACGAGTACACGGCCTTTGCAGACGGTGACGTATTCAGCGTGGGCCAGGTGGACGTGACGTGCCTCTTCACCCCGGGCCACACGCCGGAGCACACCTCGTATCTGGTCACCGACAAGTCGCGCTCCGAGGAGCCGTGGGCCGTGCTTACAGGCGACTGCCTCTTCGTGGGAGACGTCGGGCGGCCGGACCTGCTCGTCGGGGACCAGGCGCTGGACGTGATGGACGAGGGCGAGCGAGCCCAAACCCAGTTCAAGACGATCACCGAGCGGCTTTTCAGCCTGCCTCAGCATGTGGAGATCTACCCGAATCACTACGGAGGATCGCTGTGCGGCGGCGTGAACATGAGCGGCAAAGTGAGCTCGACCGTGTACTACGAGACCCGCTACAACCTGGCGATGCAGAAGCCTGACGCCGGAGCGTTCGCGGAATTCGTCAGGGACACGGCCAAGCCGCTGCCCGACGACTACGAGAAGATCAAGTCCTACAACCTGGGCCTGATCGACAAGGCGGATCTGCACGGGGCCGGCGTATGACGCCCGCGGAAGTCCGCGCGGCCCAGCAGGAGGGAGCGGCGGTTCTGGACCTCCGGACGCCGCACCCTTTCGCGGCCGAGCACCTTGAGGGAGCGCTCAGCGTGCAATTCAATCGTGCGGACCTCGTCGATCGCGTCGAGATGGTCTTTCCGAAGGACCTTCCCATGATCATGCACGGTGAGCCGGAGGCGATCGGCAAGGTAGCCGCGAAGTTACTGTCCGACGCCGGGTTCAATGTGCAGGGTCACCTGGAGGGTGGGCTTAAGGCCTGGAAGGAGGACGGCCTCCCGGTCGTGCAGCTTCCGAGCCTGGATGTGGACGAGCTCAAGGAGCGCCTGGACGAGTTCCGGGTCGTGGACGCCCGGGACCCGTTCGAGTTCAAGTACGGGCACGTGCCGGGATCCGGAATCCTCTCGTGGACCGAGGCGTGGTACGAGGCGGACTCGGCGGAGGACGATCCACCCATCGCCGTGATCTGCGGGGATGAGATCCGGAGCGTGCTGGTGGCCTCCATCCTGGCGCGCAAGGGCAAGAGCGCCGAGCTGGTGACGGGGGGCATGGTCGACTGGGTCGAGCGGGACTACCCGATCGAGAAGGGGATGGACTGACGGCCATTCACGAGCCGTCCACGCCCGGGTCTTCCATGCGGGACGTGATCGCAGGGGTGAGCGTAGCCCTGGTTCTCGTTCCGCAGTCCATGGCGTATGCCGATCTCGCGGGACTGCCGGCACACCATGGGCTGTACGCAGCGGCTCTGCCGCCGATCGCCGCCGCGTTCTTCGCGTCGTCGCCCTACCTGCAGACCGGCCCCGTGGCTCTGACTTCCCTCCTGACACTTGGAGCTCTGTCCGCGCTGGCGGCGCCGGGCACCGAGATGTACGTCGCCCTCGCCGCGCTCCTTGCCCTGGTCGTGGGCCTGGCTCGAATCGTCGTGGGCATCATCAAGGAGGGCCGTGTCTCCTATCTGATGTCCAGACCGGTGCTCCAGGGATTCACGGTTGCGGCGGCCCTCCTCATCGTGGCCAGCCAGCTACCCGGAGCGCTCGGCGTATCGACGGCCGTGGAGGGCGTCATTCCGCGTGCCTGGTGGGCGCTGTCCCACCCGGCCGCCTGGGAAGCGACTTCCGTGGCTCTGGCCGTCATGACCGGGTTGCTGATCTTCGGCGGACGCAGGATCCACGCGCTCCTACCGGGAGTTCTGTTCGCCACGCTGATCGGGATCGTCTACTCGGTGGCCACCGACTACGGTGGCCAGACCGTAGGCGCGGTACCGGCGGGCTTGCCTCCGCTGCCCCGGGACGTCCCATGGTCCCAGTTGCCTCTCCTGGTCATTCCGGGCGGTGTGATCGCGCTCGTGGGTTTCGCCGAGGCCGCGTCCATCTCGCGCACGTTCGCGGCCATTGACCGCCGTCCCTGGAACCCGGACCGCGAGTTCATCAGCCAGGGCGTGGCGAACGTGGCGGCGGCCCTGTCCAGTGGCTTTCCTGTCGGAGGCTCCTTCTCGCGCAGCAGCCTGAACCACATGGCGGGCGCCCGATCACGGTGGAGCGGGGCCGTGACCGGCGTGGCCGTCCTCCTGTTTCTCCCCGTGGCCGGTGTGCTCGCGCCGCTGCCGCGCGCGGTGCTCAGCGGCATCGTCATCTCCGCCGTCCTCGGCCTCATCCGCCTCTCCCAGCTAGCGGGCCTGTGGCGTCTGTCGAAGCCGCAGGCGCTGGCGGCGTGGACCACGTTCGCTCTTACCCTCGTCCTGGCGCCGCGCATCGATCTCGCGGTCGTAATCGGCATCCTGCTCGCTCTCGGCATCCATGCGTGGCGCGAGATGAAGGTGCGGTGCGACTCGTGGCGGGAGGATTCGACCTTTCACCTGGCGCCGCGGGGCGTTCTGTGGTTCGGATCCGCGCCGCAGATGCAACGCAGTTTCATGAGGGAGCTCGAAGAGGGCCACGAGGTGGACCGGATCGTAGTCCATCTGGGGGGGCTCGGCCGAATCGACCTATCGGGGGCCGTGATGCTGAAGGAGTTCCAAGAGGAGATGGGGGCCGGAGGCATCACCGTCGATCTGGTCGGCGTCCCGTATCACGCCCAGCGCATCCTGCGACGGACGCTCGGCTGGCAGCCGGAGGCG
>JBDHFS010000088.1:0-10986 GCA_039590285.1 Gemmatimonadota bacterium | reverse complement strand
AAGGGCGTCCGGGCGGTCTGGATCAGACTCATGACAAGTTGGCGACCCCCCTCGGGCTTTGACTCCCCCACGCCCTGAGACTAACTTCGCGCGACACGTGTCCTGCTCGAACCACGCGCCTGTCGAAATGACCGCAGGACCAAGGGTCTGAGCCGCTCCCCGGCGGCTGACAGACCTCGCGGCAGGTTATCCGGGATCCAAATCCGACGCAAGGCGATATCGTGCGCGCGCACACTCTCCCCGTAGGCTTCGAAGCGGCCACCCGCCTGCTTACCTCGGCCCGTGGCGGGCGCGTTCTCGTGGTGGGAGATGCGATGCTCGACGTGTATCTAACGGGCAGCGTGGCTCGCATTTCTCCAGAGGCTCCGGTCCCCGTCGTTCGCGTGGAGAACGAGCACGCCGCTCCGGGTGGAGCGGCGAACGTGGCCATCGGCGCAGCCGCGCTCGGCGCGGGGTGCAGGCTCGTGGCGGCGGTGGGAGAGGACGATTCCGGGGCCCGGCTGGAGAGCCTCCTCCAGGACGCCGGCGTGCCGATCGATGACCTGGTCACCGTGCCCGGACGTCCGACGACCCGTAAGACCAGGATTCTGGCCCGGCACCAGCAGATGCTCCGGGTCGACCGGGAGGAGCCCGGAGAGATCGAGACCGGCGCATACGAGGGGATCATCGAGAGAACGCTTGAGGCGCTCGAGTGGGCCGATGCTGTCGTGATCGAAGACTACGACAAGGGAGTGGTCAGCGGACGCCTGTGTCGCGCCGTGCTCGACAGGGCCCGCGAGCGGGGAATTCCCTCCGTCGTGGATCCGAAGCTCAGGCACTTTTTCGAGTTCGAGGGCGCGAGCGTCTTCAAGCCGAATGCTCGCGAGCTGGCGGCGGCTCTGGGGCTGGAGAGGGAGCCGCGAAACGAAGAAGTCCTTGGGCCCCTGCTGAAGCGACTGGGATGCGACAGCCTGCTGCTTACTCTTGGGGAGGAGGGCATGCTGCTCATCGAGCGAGATCGAGACGCTCTCCTCTTTGCTCCGGAGACCCGCGAGGTCTTTGATGTGACGGGCGCGGGCGATACCGTTACGGCCGTGTTGGCAGTCGTCATGCTGACCGGCGCTCCGGTGGCCGCAGCAGCAGACCTCGCCAATTTCGCCGCCGGTATTGAGGTCACTCGACTGGGTGCCGTTCCGGTAACCCACGATGAGCTTCTGGCGGCTCTGTCTCGCATCGACCGAGCGTAAAGGCGGGACGCCATAACGAGCACGGCAGATCGATAAAGATAGAAAGGAACCGAGCATGCCCACAGATATCGATATCGCCCAGAATGCCACGCTGCGCCCGATCGGGGATGTGGCGGCTGAGATCGGTCTCGAAGACGGCGATCTGAGACCGTACGGCCATACGATGGCCAAGGTGCTTCCCGAAGCCCTCGAGGGCAGAGAGGCGAGGGGGAAGGTCGTGCTGGTGACCGGAATGACTCCCACCCCGGCGGGGGAGGGCAAGTCGACCGTCGGTGTGGGCCTCGCCCAAGCCCTGCGTCGCCTCGGTAAGGACACGATACTGTGCCTTCGAGAGCCGTCCCTGGGCCCGGTCTTCGGCATCAAGGGTGGAGCAGCCGGTGGTGGCTATTCACAGGTGTTGCCGATGGAGGACATCAACCTACACTTCACGGGTGATTTCCACGCCATTACATCGGCACACTCGCTGCTCTCCGCTGTGTTTGACAACAATCTCCACCGGGGCAACTCGATCGGCGTAGATATCCGCAAGATCAACTGGAAACGGGCGATCGATATGAACGACCGCGCCCTGCGCGGTTGCGTCATCGGTCTGGGAGGCCCCCTGGGGGGGGTTCCGCGTGAGGAAGGCTTCACGATCACCGCGGCCTCGGAAATCATGGCTATTTTCTGCCTAGCCAAGGACCTACAAGATTTCGAGGACAGAGTGTCGAGGATCGTGCTGGGCACGCGTCCCGACGGGTCGTTCGCCCGTGCGGGAGAGCTGAACGTGAGCGGAGCGATGGCCCTCCTGATGAGGGATGCACTGGCTCCGAACCTGGTGCAGACGTTGGAGGGTGGCCCGGCTCTCGTCCACGGCGGGCCGTTCGCCAACATCGCTCACGGCTGCAATTCCCTCATCGCGACCCGCGCTGGCGCCATGCTGGGCGACATCGTCGTGACCGAGGCCGGTTTCGGCTCGGATCTCGGAGCGGAGAAGTTCTTCGACATCAAGTGCCGCATGGGCGACCTCAAACCCGAGGCAGCCGTGATCGTGGCGACCCTGCGGGCTATGAAGCACCATGCCGCGGCGGCGACCGCGGAGCTCACGACCCCGGTTCCCGGGACGCTGGATGCGGGCTTCCAGAACCTCATGGCCCACGTCGAGAACGTGCGACAGTTCGGCGTCCCGGTCGTAGTGGCGATCAACCGCTTTGCCGACGACACGGATGAGGACGTGCGGGCCGTCGCCTCGATGTGTGAGGCAGCGGGAGTCCAGTGGGGGGATTGCGATGTGTGGGCGCGCGGCGGTGAGGGGGGTCTGCAGCTGGCGGAGCGCGTCGTGGAGGCGCTGGATGAGGGTGAGGCGGACTTCCAGCCACTGTATTCGACGGAGGACAGTCTTCGCGGGAAGCTGGAGACGGTGGCATCGCGGGTGTACGGAGCGGACGGTGTCAACCTTACCCCGGCGGCTGCCAAGCAGGCTCAGCAGATTGTGGAGAACGGTCTCGGTGACCTGCCCATCTGCGTGGCCAAGACCCAATACTCTCTGAGCGACGACGCGACGTTGCTTGGACGACCGCGGGGCTTCGACATCACGGTTCGGGAATTCCGAATCTCGGCTGGGGCCGGCTTCGTGGTTGCCCTTACTGGCGACGTCATGGTAATGCCGGGTCTCTCGGCGCGTCCCGCCGCCGAGGGAATGAAGGTCCACCCGGATGGCCGGATCGAGGGGCTGTTCTGACGCTACGGACTGAACGGAGGGGTCAGGCGAATGCAGACGCTGCATACCAACGGAGCACCGGAGGCCATCGGCCCGTACTCTCAGGCGGTCGTCGCCGGGGGCTTTCTCTTCTCGGCCGGACAGATCGGGCTCGTGCCGGCGACGGGCGAGTTCGCGGCGGCCGAGGTGGAGGGACAGGCGCGTCAGGTGTTCGACAACCTTGCAGCCGTCCTGGCGACCGTGGATCTGACGTTCGGGGACGTTGTGAAGACGACCGTCTATCTTGCAGACATGGGGGAGTTTCCCCTGGTCAACGCCGTGTACGCGGAGCACTTCACCAGGCCCTATCCCGCTCGATCGACCGTGGCGGCGGCAGGGCTTCCGAAAGGGGCGCGAGTAGAGATCGACGTCGTGGCCAGGCTTCGCTGAACGGGACGAGGTCGGGCCTGCTCGTAAAGGGGGGGCGGATGGCGGCCGGTGTCGCCTGCGGTCTTCAAAACCGTTGTGGGGCGTGGACAACGTCCCGGGTGGGTTCGACTCCCACCCGCTCCCGCCATTCTCGTTCGTGTTCTCTCGTGGCGGCTACGAGAGGACTCTCACTTCTGGCTTGTGTCGTTCTTCTGCCGGCGGCCGGTCTCCAGGCACAGGAGGCCGTGGAGGGTGATACGGCTCGCGTGGATTCGACCCCGGCGCCGACTGAAACGGACCCGGCGGTCGTCCAGCCAGCCTCCGAGGCTGCCGTCCAGGGCGAGGGTTCGCCGGTCGGCCCGATGGGTGCGTTCTTCCGCTCTCTCATTCTCCCGGGCTGGGGCCAGGCGGCCGTGGACCAGCCGGCTCGTGGAGCGTTCTACTTCACCATGGAAGCGGGGTCGCTCTGGATGTTGGCGAAGACGCAGGCGAAGCTAGACGCAGCGAAGCGCGCGGGGGACGAGGAGCTGGCCGCCTCACGCCAGGAGCAGAAGGAGGACTGGATCGTGCTCGCGGTGTTCTGGGCTCTGTTCGCGGGAGTCGACGCCTGGGTGTCGGCGCACCTATGGGACTTCGAGGGAGCTGTGGTGCCCCCTCCGGATGGCTCTCCGGGGGTGGCCGTTCAGTATTCGATTCCGGTGGATCTTCCATGAGCGAGACGGGGAGCAGGTCACCGTCGGCGCCCATAGGCGTATTTGATTCGGGACTCGGCGGGCTCACGGTGCTCCAGGCAATCCGGGCCCGGTTGCCGGCCGAGTCCACGGTCTACCTGGGCGACACGGCCCGAGTTCCCTACGGGCCCAAGGCGGAAGACACGATTCGACGATACGCGTGTGAGGCCACGGACTTTCTGGTGGCTCGCGGAGTCAAGTCGATCGTCGTCGCGTGCAATACGGCCACGGCAAGGGCTCTTCCGGATATAGTGGCTCGAGCGGGCGTGCCCGTGCTGGGGGTGGTCGAGCCGGGGGGCTCCGCAGCCGCCGCCACGTCGCGAAATGGACGTATCGGAGTGATCGGTACTCGCGGCACGATATCGAGTCGAGCGTACCACGACGTGATTCACCGACTCAGGCCGGATGCCGAGGTGTTCGAGCAGGCGTGCCCCCTGTTCGTGCCGCTCGTGGAGGAGGGTTGGACGGACGGAGATGTAGCGCGCCTGGCCGCGCAGCGATACCTGGCGCCTCTCCTGGAGCAGGGAATCGACACGCTGGTCCTCGCGTGTACGCATTACCCGCTCCTGATGAGCCTGCTCGCGGAGGTAGTGGGCCCGGGGATTACACTCATCGATTCGGCCGAGTCGACGGCAACGGCACTCGGAGAGCTGCTGGCTGATCTCGGCCTGGGAGCCGCGCAGGGACCGGCGGCTGAAGCCCGCTACTATGTGACGGATGCTGCGGCCAGGTTCGACCTGCTCGCTCGGCGCCTCCTGGGAGAGGAGGTGGATCACCTCGAGCGGGTCAGCGTGGATTCCACCGCATGAGTTTCACGTCCTCCCTGGTCACCTCGGCCCACGTGCGGTGATGTACCCAATCTCCGGCGTTCAGATAATGACGCCCGGGTGCGACCTCTCGCAGCTCCGGCGTATGGGAGTGTCCGAAGATCACGAGGTCGAGCTCGGGATCCCCGGCCAGGAGCTCGTCCGCGAGCCGCGAGAGATGTTCGGCGCGCGCGATGCTCGACCGATCGGCCGCCCTTCCGTGACGGCTCTCTGTCCGGCTCACGCCGCGGATGAGGCGCGCCGACCAGTCGGGGTGAACCTCGCGGAACGCGAAGCGAGCGGGGCGGCTACGAATGAGCTTCTTGAGGGCCCTGTAGCCCCAGTCGCCGCCACCCAACCCGTCCCCGTGCGCCACGAACGCCCGGCGGCCACCTACCTCTGTCGTGAGGGGACCGTCAAGCGGCTCGATACCGATTTCGTCTCGCAGGAAACGACCGCCCCAGGAGTCGTGGTTTCCCCCAACCATGCGCATCCGGACGCCCGCATCGGCAAGCTCTGCGAGAACGCGCAATACCTGAAAGTGGTGACTGAGGATCACCGAACGGTACTCGAACCAGAAGTCGAACAGGTCCCCGTTGATGAGAAGGTCGCGACCACGCTCCGGCACGCCGGCCAGAAACTCGAGGAATGCTTCCTCGTTTGGCCGGGGGGCCGCGCCGAGGTGGGCGTCGGACACGACGATGGTGGTGGATCTTTCCATGGCGCCAAGTATAGAGTGCGACTGACCAACGTGAAACGGTCCCTCACGCCTTCGGGACCTGCGGTCGCGAGAGGCTGCCCATGATGGGGGAAGAAACAGCCGGAGCCCGCATCCGCTTTCGCGTCAGGTACGCGGAGACGGATCAGATGGGCCGGGCGCATCACATGCAGTACCTGGCCTGGTTCGAGCTGGGTCGCACGGAGCTTCTGAGAGGAACGGGCGTGGCCTACTCGGAGCTGGAGAAACAGGGCACGCTGCTGCCCGTTTCAGACGCGGCTGTCGAGTACCGACGAGGCGTTGGATATGACGAGCTGGTGGAGATCGAGACGTCCGTTTCTGAAGTCCGCAGCCGCACCGTCACGTTCTCGTATCGAGCGCTGCGGGCATCCGACGGGGAGGTGCTCGCGACGGGCAGCACGAGACTGGTGTGTACGGGATCCGACGGCAGGCCCAGGAGGATCCCTGAGACCGTGGCCGATACGCTGCGTCGCCTGTTGGCCGAAGCGACCACCGGGGAGAGCTCGGAGTGAGACGCTCGCAGCGCCCACTGGTCCGTTTCTTGACCCTCCAGATAGGGGCCGGTAGCTTGGGCGCGTCTCGTTCTCGGACACGTTGTGGAGCCAGAAGATCCTGTTGGATGGGCTCTGTCGCAGCATCCACTATCATTCTGGGCGCCTGCGCCGCGGCCATCGAGAGCGGACCTCCCATAGCGCACCCGGTCGACTTCGCGACTCAGGTGGGCAACAGGTCCGGAAGCGACGTGCCGGCCACGCTGCGTTTTGAATGGCGATACGCCGATCGGCGGGGTGACGTGGCGGGACAGGGAGTGGGGCGCTACAACCCGCCGGACAGTCTTCGGATCGATCTGTTCACGTCGGGTGATGTCGCGATGGCCGTGGCGGTGGCGGAGGGGGAGCTTCGAAGCCTCGGGGAGATAGGGGATATCGAGATTCCCGGTCTTCCGTTCGTCTACGCCATGGCTGGCCTGCTCAGGCCCGATGTAACGCCGCCCGAGGCCTATGTCGCGGGAGCGGATTCGGTGCTGGTCTACCCGGCGGCGGACGACACCAGGACATATTTCTTCGTACGGAATGGGCGCCTCAGGCGCGTGGAGGAACGACACAGCGGCCGCACCGTTCAACGCGTCAACGTAGAGTGGAATGACTCCGGTGCGTGGCCGGCCGAGGCGGAATACCGTCATCTACTCGAGCGGAACAGAGTACGCTGGGAGATGGGCGAGATCACGAATCAGACGGAGAGCCACCCTGCCCGAATCTACGACCTGCCGCCCGTACCGTAGCATGTGGCTGGCGGCTTTGGTGCCGCTGCTGGCGAGCGCAGCGGGATGCAACTACACCTTCGCAGGTGGAGGCGGACTTCCGTCTCATATCGAAACGGCCTACGTACCCCCGGTCGAGAACAACACGACACAGTTCGCGCTGACGCAGGGCTTTACCGACAGGCTCCTCGAGGCCGTGCGACGTGACCTCGGCCTTCAGCTCGCAGCGGAAGCGGAAGCGGACGCCACGATAGTGGCCGAACTGACGCGCTACTCGGATACAGCGTTGAACTTCCAGGGCATCGAGGACGTAGGGGCCGCCGTGTTCCAGCGGAGAGTGAGCATCGTGGCGCGCGTAGAGATCATCGATGTGGACAGAAACGCGATCATCTGGAGCGGGTCGGGTGTGAGCGGCGAGGGAGAATACAGTCCGGCCGATCCCGAGGGTGAGACGACTGGGCAGGACGTGGCTCTCGACAATCTGGTTCGGAAAATACTGGACGGAGCGCAGTCTCAATGGTAATCCGGCGCTCCGGCTCTCGTGCTCGACTCGTCCGGCGGCTGGTGCTCGTCACCGCCGGATTCTGGTTCCTTCTCGGTGGGGCCTCCACGCTCCCCTGGGTCGCCGCCGAGGAGAACGCGGGTTCCACTCACGCCCCCGAAAGCCGGGAGGCCGGAGGAGTCCTGGGTCCGGATCCGACCGAGCTCACCGTCTCACCGAGCCTCCAGGAGTCCGAAGTCCATGGGGAGGAGAGCGGCGATGCCGCCCGGCTGCCCACGGACTCGGCCGCGGAAGGGCATGGGGTGCGGATTCGTGACGTCTTCTTCGTACTCATCGTAATCCTGATCTCGGGCAAGCTGCTCGGTGAGATCGTCGAGCGCAGAGGACAACCTGCCGTGCTCGGCGAGCTGGTGGCGGGGGTCATCCTCGGTGGTAGCGTGCTTGGAGTCATACCGGGCCCCGGCACCGAGATGTACGAGATCATCCACGTGTTCGCCGAGATCGGTGTTTCCATACTGCTGTTCGAGATTGGCCTCGAGACGGACCTGAAGGAGATGTTCCGGGTCGGTCCCACGGCTTCAGCCGTGGCGCTCATCGGAGTGTGCGTTCCATTCGGCCTCGGATTCCTATACTGGTACCTGGTGAATCCCTCCATCGGTATCCAGCCGGAGAATATCAGCTTCGTCATCGTCGCGATCTTCGTCGGCGCCACGCTGACCGCGACATCCGTCGGAATCACGGCGCGCGTATTGAGCGACCTGGATAGGATGCACACGGCGGAGGCCCGTATCATCATCGGAGCCGCCGTCATTGACGATGTTCTCGGAATCGTCATCCTCGCGGTCGTGGCCGGTCTTGCCTCCGGGGCGGCGGTCGGCCTGTTCGCGATCAGCAGGATCTTCGTCTTCGCGGTGGGTTTCCTGGTGGTCGCGGTCGTGATCGGCAATCGGTTTGCCCCGGCGCTGTTCGACGCCGTGGATCGAATGCGAGTGCGGGGAGTGCTGCTGGTGACGGCGTTCTGCTTCGCCCTGGGTGTCGCGGCGTTGGCTGACTGGGCCGGCTCGGCGATGATCATCGGAGCCTTCGCCGCGGGACTCGTCCTCTCATCGACCAATCAGTTCGATTCCGTGGTGGAGAAGATCGAGCCGGTGGCCGACGTGTTCACTCCGATCTTCTTCGTGGTCGTCGGAGCTCCCGTGAATGTGCGGCTGTTCATTCCGGGTTCCACGGACTTCGACCTCGGCGTTCTTACCGTAGGCCTTATCCTCACGGTCGTGGCGGTAATCGGTAAGCTCCTCTCCGGCCTCGCTGTTCGAAGCGCGGAGGTCAGCAAGCTCGTTGTCGGGGTGGGGATGGTGCCGAGAGGTGAGGTAGGGCTGATCTTCGCTTCCATCGGACTCGCCACTGGAATCCTCACCGGCGAGGTGTACAGCGCCATTCTGATCATGGTGATCCTGTCTACTTTCATCGTTCCTCCGGTGCTGAAGACGTTGTTCGCGAGGCAGCCGAGCACGGCGCCCGCTCCGACGGAGCACCTGGAGGACACGCATTACTGACATGGTTCCATCAGGGCCTGTTGAGGGCTCCAGCGGCGCTCCGGCCCCGATCCTGACCCGGGAGGAGCTGCTTCGGCGGTTCGGCCGTCCCCGGACCTACCGACTCGTGTTCACGAACGGAGTATTCGATCTCCTGCACCGGGGTCACGTGGCTTCTCTCCATACGGCCCGCTCGCACGGGGATTATCTCGTCGTGGGCCTCAACTCGGATAGCTCCACCCGGCGTCTCAAGGGCCCACACCGGCCGATCCAACCGGAAGTTGACCGGGCCGCCATCCTCGCATCCATCCGTTATGTGGATGCCGTGTGCGTGTTCGACGAGGACACGCCGGCCGAGCTCATCGAGGCTCTACTCCCCGATGTCCTCGTCAAAGGGGCCGACTATGCCGAGCACGAGATCGCCGGGGCTCGAGCCGTCCGTGAAGCGGGCGGAGACGTAGTACTCGTGCAGTTGGAGCCCGGTCTTTCCACCACCGAGCTCGCCCGGCAGGCTCGAGCGCGGTCCGGCCAGTCCGAGTGATGCTCCATTGCGTTCCTGCGGCCCGCCTATGTAAATACGTACGCGCGAAGGCTTCGGACCAATTGTCCGATAAGGCGGAAGGAACCTCACGAGGCTGCCGGTGACACGAGCGACAGCGACGAGCACACGGACGGCGGAGAGGATGCATTCCGACGCGCCGGGGGGCCTTAACCGCCCCCAGGACCTGTTCGCCCTGACCAAGCCCAGGATTACGCTGATGGTGCTGGTGTCGGCGGGCGCGGGATACGTGGCGGGTTCTGGAGGCGAGTTCTCCTGGTCGAGTCTTCTCGTCGCGATGCTCGGCATCGGCCTGGTGGCGGGCGGTACGAGTGCGCTGAACCAGGTCGTCGAGCGAGATATCGATGCCCTGATGCACCGCACCAGGGGTCGTCCTCTGCCAACAGGAAGAGTCACGGCCCCCGTCGCCACCGTCTTCTCGACCGTGGTCTCACTGCTCGGTGTGCTGATACTGGCACTCCAGGTGAACGTTCTGACCGCGGTGCTCGCCGCGGTTGCGCTTCTCAGCTACGTCCTCGTCTACACGCCGCTGAAACGCGTTTCATCGCTCTCGACCCTGGTCGGCGCGGTGCCGGGAGCCCTGCCGATCATGGGAGGCTGGACGGCTGCGACGGGTAGCCTGGACGCTGGCGGGTGGGCCCTGTTCGGAATCCTGTTTTTCTGGCAGCTCCCTCATTTTCTCGCGCTGGCATGGCTGTACCGTGACGACTACCGGCGTGGCGGGCTCAAGATGCTGGGGGTCACCGATGTTGGAGGCCGACAGAGTCGACATCAGTCGGTTCTTTATACCCTGGCCCTGCTGCCGACGAGCTTGTTGCCCGCGCTGCTCGGCCTCACCGGTCCGCTCTATGCCGTCGCGGCACTGCTTCTGACGGGAACGTACGTCGGGGGTGCCGTGCGCTTCGCCTTCCGCGCCGATTCCCCGACGGCGCGGAGTCTGTTCCGCATATCGCTGCTCTATCTGCCGCTCCTCCTGATGCTGCTGACCGTGGATGGAAAGTCGGTGGGCGCGGGGAGCTCTCCGGCATCGGAGCGGGCGCTCACGACACAGCTCAGATAATCGCCGGTGGACCAAGCCGAGCGGCCGCTGAGCGATCGAGGTCCGGAGCCTGGCGCTCCACCGACGACCGACCGGCCGTCGAGCCGAGTGCTCGTGGCGACCCGCAATCCGCACAAGCTCTCCGAGATCCGGGATCTCTTACGAGACGTAGCCGTTGAGGTGTCGTCTCTACCCGACCTCGACCTGCCGGCACTTCCCGGCGAGGAGCAGGTCGAAGTCTTCGACACGTTCGAGGCGAACGCTATGGCCAAAGCTCACTTCTACCGACTCCACACGGGCATGGACGTGGTCGCCGACGACTCGGGTTTGTGCGTCGATGCACTCGACGGAGGACCGGGCGTCCGCTCGCGCCGGTTTGCGCCAGTGGAATCGATGGACGCCAACGCCCAGGATGAGGCGAACAACTCTCATCTGCTGGATCTGATGGCGCACGTACCCGAAGGGCGAAGAGGAGCTCACT
>JBDHFS010000087.1:0-11004 GCA_039590285.1 Gemmatimonadota bacterium | reverse complement strand
GGGGACGTTGGAGGGTGACCATACGTGCCGATACGCGACCGAAGCGTTGTTATCGTCGCCCGCTACCTCGAATACGGAAGCCGCGAAGTAGCGCAGAGTGGTCCGCATTCGCAGCTCCGCTGCAGCGATTTCGTCTTCCTCACCCAGCTCTAGCTGACGGCTGAGCCGGCGAGCCTCGACGGCCGCCTCCTCCGGATCGCCGAGGGCGAGGTAGTTCAGGGCGCCGTAGTAGTTGATCATCAGGCGCTCTGTGTCGTTCGGGAGCCAGGCCAGCACACGGTCGCTGGTCACGACGGATAGGACGGCTTTGGAGACGCTCCGTGTGTATCGGTCTTCGATCAGCACCTCGGCACGCTGCAGCACGGTGTTGCTGGCTTCGTACTCCCCGGCGTAGTGCAGAAGCAGGCCTCTGTACATCAGGCGCAGAACTTCGTCCCCTATATCCCCCCGGTCTTCGGGGTCGGTAAGGTCGATCGCCTCATCGAACTGTCCATCGCGGGCGAGACGGCGGAGGTCGGTATCGTGCATGGACCTCCCCTCCGGCCCTGTCTTGAACGATCCGATCAGGCCGCAGGACGACAGCAGAAGCGCCGCCACCGCTGCCACGCCGGGCAGCGGTAGGCGGCGCCGGAGGAGTCCCGTCGCGTTATGGACGGATCCGCGACCGCGTTCTCCGTCGCTCCACATTACTGAGGTACCTGTCGCTCCAGGATCAAGATGCGCTGCTGGGCCAGTGCGATGGCTTCCGCCAGCTTGGCCGCGGCATCACCACGCGCTTCGATCGTCTCGAGATTCATGCGGTGCAGGAACAGCTGGTACTGGATAAGAGCCGCGTACGGTCGCAACGCCTTGTCCAGCGACTCAGCGATCTTGTAATCGATGTAGGGGTCTCCCGGCGTCAGGATACTGGCGCGATCGTAGCGATTCAGAGCCGCCTCGAAGTCTCCTCGCGCGGCGTAGTCATCGCCCTCCTGGAGCAGGGCTTCAGCCATCGCCATCGCCCGGCCTTCGGTGGTGGCGTCGAGGGGAGAATCTACGACCCTTACTCCCTGCGGCTCCCGATACGCGTACCGGCTCACCGTGTTGCTCGCCAGCTGGACAACCGCGATGTCTCCTACTACGTCGGAAGGCGCGCTCAAGGATGTGGCGGGCATCATCACCGTCGCATCGCCGGCGTGCCGGATCGACCAGGCGTCGTCGGTAGTCCCCGTGGCGGCCAGGACCTGCGTCTCGGTCATACCGAGGGCCACCTCTCCGCGCACCAGGGCTTCGCACACGTCGGGGGTGCAGTCGGCCATGGCCTGCGCGGTCAGCGCCTCACGCTCCTGGGCCTTGGCCTTGGCGTCGGCCGCGTTAGCCGTTGCCGTCGCCACAGCGGCGGAGGAGTCCCCGACACGCTGGTCGTTCTCCATGATGGGTTCCTCGTGGACCTTCTTCGGCACGCAGGCCGCTGAGGCCGCGAGGGCCAAAAGCAGGAACGTCCGCTTCATCGCTCTCTCCCGTATCGCGGTCCCGCCGGAGCGGGACCCGGTCAATGGACGCGCTCGAAGATCAGAGTCCGAACGGCTGCCGCTCGATGTACTTCTTGATCTCGTGCTGACCCGCCCACACGACGGCGTTTGTTTCCAGGTCGATCAGACGGGCATCCACCTGGTAGAAGACGATCGCCTCCTTCCGGGTCACGCCGAAGCGCGTCGTCTCCTCTTCGTCCTGAATCGAGGTCAGGTCGCCCTGTAGGATGTAGTTGGCACCGAGCTCCTGTCCGATGCGGGCCCGGGTGTCGGCTCGCGAGAACTCCTGCTGGTCTTCCCGCTCGCCGCGGATCTCTTCGCGCTCCTCCGAGCTCGCGACGATGGTCACGAGGCCGGAGTTGATGTAGGCGAACTCGACGTCACGCACGAAGACGGTGGTCTCGATGTGCTCCGACGTGCGGTTCCGGAAATCCCCCACGATCACGGCCGGGGCATCACCACCGTGGTTGTTGTAGTACCGCTCGAGCCACGGCCCGCCGACGCTCTGCTCGATGAGCGCGTTGGCTACCAGCCGCGAGTCGGTGTCGTTCCAGGCCCCCGAGAGATCGGTGACCGTATCGGGCTCCACCCGCGTGACGTGCTTGTTGCTGCAGGCCATCGCCCCGACAGCGAGCATGAGGAGGACGATCGGCGCGACGTGTGCGCGGCGTGGACTGAGCGATCTCTGCACAGACATGGCTCCTCCGATGTGAACCTCTCGTTGTTCGACAGTTCCTTCCTACCCTGATTCAATGGTCCGGTTTCGATGTTCCGCAAGGTTCCATTGTTCCCGCATTGACAGCGCACGCCCCATGCCATGATCGTGAGCCTCATGGCCAATGCCGGAGTCACCGACCGGATCCGAAATCGGATTGATGCCCCTGCCTCTAAGCGGCGCTACGTCCGTACGCTTTTCAGCCGCATAGCGGGCCGATACGACCTGACGAACGATGTGATGTCGCTCGGCCGGCACCGCGCCTGGAAGCGTTTTGCCATAGGTCTTGCGGGTATCCAGCCCGGCCACGTGGTGCTTGACCTCGCCGCTGGTACGGGGGACTTCGCCATTCGCGCGGCTCGGGCGGTTCCCGAAGCCCTGGTCCTGGCCGGGGACCTCACGTGGGAGATGATTGAGACTGGAAGGATCAGACGAGGTGGGCGCGGCGTCCGGTGGCTTCAATGTGATGCCACGCATCTGCCGCTCGCCGATGCGTCGGTTGACCGGGTACTCATAGGGTATGGCCTGCGCAATTTTCCCGACCTGGATTGGTGCCTGGGGGAAATCCTGCGCTGCCTGTCCCCGGGAGGTCGCCTCGTGTCGCTCGATTTCGGGCGTGTCGAGCCGGTGTGGTTGGATGCTCTGTACCTGAGGTATCTGGACGCCTCCACGACGGCGGCGGGGTGGGTGTTGCACCGGGACGTGGAGTCCTATCGCTACATACCGGAATCATTGCGGCAGTACCCGGCACAGAGGGGAGTGACGGAACTCATGCAGCAGCACGGTTTCGTCCGCTGCGGGCACATCGATCTGGTGTACGGTGCGATGGCGATCAACTTCGGAGAGGCGCCGGCGTGACCACCTGCCCCCCTCAGCCCTCCCTTTGCTTCCAGATGGTGAGCTGGCGGTGTCCCGTTTCGCTGCTCTCCATGCGGGCTGTGAGCGTATCTCCGTCCTGCAGATCCAAATCGTCTCGCATGTCCTGCGGGATCGTGATTCGGCCACCGCTGCCGACGGTGACGGTGGAATAGTACAGGACGCGGTAGATTCCCATGCTCGCTCCTCCGGGGCGGGTGCTGGTTCCGACGGCGTGCGGGACACCACCGGGACCGCGGCGGCAAACGGTACAGCATGTAAGTATATCATCCCGCGCTGTCTCTGAGAAACGGCTTTGGAGGAATGGGGATAAGGCAAGTTATCTCCGCGTGGGAGGCACGCACCCGCGCGATGTTCCTTACCGGCGTCCTGACACTCGGTGCGACCGCTTGCGGTGGCGCCGAGCAGACGATCCCGGTGGTCGTGGGCTCGACCACTTCGCTGTACGACGCCGGTCTGCTGGAGAGTCTGTTTCCCCTCTTCGAGCAGGAGAACCCCGACCTGCGCGTTCGCGTGCTCGCGGTGGGCACCGGCCAGGCCCTGGCTCTCGGGCGGAGAGGGGATGCGGACCTGGTGCTCGTCCACGCTCCGCCGGCCGAGGTAGAGTTCGTCCGGCAGGGCCATGGATGGAACCGTGTCACCTTCATGCGTAACGACTTCGTGATTGCGGGACCGGGCGAAGATCCGGCCGGACTGCGGTCTACCGAAGAGGAGGCGGAGGGTCCCGCGGCCCTCCGTGTGATCCAGAGCCGGGAAGCACCGTTCGTTTCCCGCGGAGACGATTCCGGAACCCACATGCGTGAGATGACGCTGTGGGAATCGTCCGGCATCCGTCCCGAGGGCGACTGGTACATGGAGAGCGGGCAGGGCATGGCGGCCACGCTGATGGTCGCGTCAGAACGGCGAGCGTACACGCTCACCGATCGGGCGACTCTCACGGTTCTGGGTGACGCCGTGGACCTCGAGGTCGTGGCGGGCGGCGGAGAGCAACTCAGCAACCTGTACTCGGTAATGCGAACCACGGCGGGAGCCAACCAGGAGGGGGCGGCCCGTCTTCACCGCTGGTTGCTCAGCGAGCCCGTTCAGCAACGGATCGCCACTTTCGGACGCGAACGCTTCGGCCAGCCTCTTTTCACTCTCGTGCCGTTCGATGCAGAACCGGAAACGTCCGCGACAGTCCGTGGGCGGGCGATCAATCCCTTCGGCGAGGCCTGGGCGCTATTGACGGCCGGGGATCTGTACGTTCTGGAGGTGATCATCCGGTCTCTGACGATCTCGGGAACGGCCCTCCTCCTCGCCACGCTGATCGGCCTGCCGCTGGGAGCCGCCCTCGCCCTGTCCAGATTCCGGCTCAAGACGCCGGTCGTGGCGCTCGTGAACACGGGCCTGGCGTTTCCCCCGGTGGTCGTCGGACTCGCCGCGTACTTGGTACTGTCCCGCTCGGGGCCGCTCGGGCCGCTGGAGCTTCTCTACACGCCCTGGGCGGTCGTGCTGGCGCAGGTCGTGCTCGCGGGCCCGTACATCGCAGCCGTGACCCTGGCCGCCCTCGATGGCGTTCCCCCCGACGTCCGAATGCAGGCCAGGGGGCTGGGCGCCAGCCGGTTGCAGGCCCTGCTTCTGCATCTTCGAGAAGCCCGGGCTTCGCTCGTCGCCGCGGTCGCGGCCGGGTTCGGGGCCGTCATCAGCGAGGTAGGGGCCGTCATGATCGTGGGTGGCAACCTGCTGGGTGAGACCAGAGTGATGACCACCGCGATCGTGCTCGAGACCCGGCGAGGCAACTTCGGTGTCGCGATCGCCCTGGGAGTGGTGCTTCTGGCCATCGCGTTCGCGGTGAACCTTCTTCTCACCCTGCTTCACGCTCGCCGGCTCAGACGCCCCGTGCTGTCATGAATGGCCATTCGCATGAGGCCGGTGCCGCCATTCTCACGGGGCGGAATCTGATCGTCAGAGAAGGTGATACGAGCCTCCTGGATATCGAGCAGGTGGAGGTTCGCGGAGGCGAGATCCTGTCGGTTCTGGGACCCAACGGGGCGGGGAAATCGACGCTCATGCGGGTGCTGGCCATGCTGCAGACCCCGGATGCAGGGGTCGTCTCCTTCCGGGACCTCTCCGGCGCGGCGGCGGAGAAGGAGCTCCGACGGGATTCGGCGTGCGTCTTTCAGCGGCCTCACCTGTGGGCCGGAACGGTACGGGAGAACCTGGAGCTTCCCCTGCGGCTCAGACGGCGTGCGCCGGATGTGGTCCGCCGTGCGGCGGGTGAGGCCGCCGTTCAGCTCGGGATCGAGGAACTTCTCGAGCGGGACGCTCTCACCCTGTCCGGAGGAGAAGCGCAGCGGGCGGCTATCGCCCGGGCCGTGGCGGTCGAACCGGACCTCCTGTTTCTGGACGAGCCCGGTGCGAACCTCGACGTGAGTGTCAGGAATGCGCTGATGGAAGACCTGGAACGCATCGGCCGGGACGGCCGCCATGCCACGGTCCTGGCCACGCACGATCGCGCCGAGGCGTTCAGTCTGGCCGATCGCGTGGTCGTTCTCCGGGCGGGCAGGATAGTGCAATCAGGAGCACCGGAGGACCTGTTCGAAAACCCGGCCGATCCGTTCATCGCGGCCGTCACGGGAGCCGAGCTGTCGTTTCGGGCCACGGTGCTGGAAGCGGGAGGTGGACTTCTTCACGTGCGGGTGGGAGACACGTCGCTGACGGCGAGCGGGGATGCGGAGCCCGGCAGGGATGTCCGAATCGCTTATCGGCCGGAGGACCTGTTCCTTTCCCGCAGGGAAATCGGCGAGGCGAGCCCCCGAAACCGGTTCCGCGCCCGGGTCACCGAGGTACGAAGCGCCGGGAGTCTGCTCAGGGTGCGCCTGGAGGGATCGGTCAGCTGGGTAGCCGTCGTCACGCGGGCCGCCGGAGATGAGCTGTCGCTGGACGTCGGCTCGGAGATCTGGGTGCAGGTCAAAGCCACGGCGCTGCACGCGTTCCCGTCCTGAACGCGGCGGCGCGGTCAGGACCGAGCGGTGCGATCAGCTCTCGTCCCCGGCTTCCGAGATGAGAGGCATCTGATCGTCGAGACGGGACGGGACGAGGTGATGCGCGCGGCATCGAGCCTCATAGCTCTCCAACCCGCCGACCTGAATCGTGGGACCCTCGGCTGGAGCGGGCCGCCCGTCGATCAGTCTCTGGTTACGCGTGGCCAGGTCTCCGCACACGACGCAGATCGCGTGCAGCTTGTCGATCTTCTCGGCTACGGCCAGCAGCGAGCCCAGGGGTCCGAACGGAAGGCCACGGAAGTCCATGTCGGTGCCGGAGACGATCACCCTCACGCCCCGGTCCGCGAGCTCGTTCGCGACCTCGACGATGCCCGCGTCCATGAACTGCACTTCGTCTACGGCCAGAACTTCTGTGTCCGGCTCGACGAACTCTGCCACATCGCGCGAGTTGGAGACGGGCCGAGCTTCGACCTCGCGGCCGTCGTGCGAACTGATCGTATGAATACCGCCGTAGCGATCGTCGAGCTGGGATTTGAAGACCTGTACTTTGCGGCGGGCGATCATTGCCCGGCGCACCCTCCGCAGCAGTTCTTCCGACTTGCCGGAGAACATCACGCCGGTGATGACCTCGATGGACCCCTCTCGTCCTTCCCTCGTCATCGGCCCGGTCCGGTCCCTTCCACTACTCGTTGATCGTAGCGCCGCTCAGGATCTCACGAAGGTCGTCGTCGCTCATCCCGCGCAAAGCCGCCTCGGCCTCCGCGACGTTGCGACTCTCGTGTTCAACGTATCGGGCCGGGTTCATCGGAGCATCGAGACAGTAGAAGAAGATCCGGGCCGCTTCGGGGGAATCGGGCTGGCCCCCGGAAATGTAGACTTCCCATTTCAGAAAGTTGTCATCGACGATCGTTCGCGCCATGAGAACTCACACCTCCACTGAGGAAGCCAGCATGGCTCGCAGGTCGTCCTCGCTCAGCTGCTCCGCCGCCTCCGATGGGACCTTGGAGTAGCCTGGAGGGACCAGCGTGTATCTCTGCCGATCATGGGGGCGCGTCCTGTTCCGGAACAGCGCCATGAGACGGGGCGACTGCGGGTTGGTGCCCGAGTGCAGACACAACTCCGCCTGCCACTTGCTACCGGCAGCACTGGTGAACTCGACCTTCTTGCTGTCCGCCGTCCCGTCGAGTCGGAAGATGAGCTTCTTGAGCAGGCTCTGCTCCTGACTGGCCATGAATCGCCTTCGCGGTTGAGCGTGTCATTCGAGCCGCCAGCGGAGGATCGCCGGTGGGGCCACAAGAGGGATCCAGCCGGTCCGTATCGACCATGGCGTCGCTTCCCTTGACGGCCGCCGACAAGCTACTTCTGAGCCGACTGGATTGCCACCTGTGCGGCGGTTGCCCGTCAGAGTCGTTGCCTCCGCGCCACAACGCATGTAACTCGAATGGGAAGGGACCATCACCCCGCGAGGGCAGCACTTTGCATGACGGTCGTGTAAACGATCTTCACACAATTGGTTACAGAGACCTCTCCAATACGGCGTGAGTGGTCTTCTGCAACACTGAGGACCCCTGGTCGGGGTATGTTTCTTGTACGCATGCAGTTGATTGTGACGCACGGACACGCGCATCCCGCGCCGGGATTCGGCCGAACCGCGAACGGTCCAGGGGGGACGTGAGTCTCAAATTCTCGATCAATGAGAAATGCACGTCGTGCATGGCGTGCGTGCGGGTCTGTCCCGTAGAGGCAATAGCCGTCGCCGGGACAGACGTGCGCATCCACGAGGACGCCTGCATCGAGTGCGGCCTCTGCGTCCCCGCCTGCTACCACGACGCCATCGATGTCGTCGGCGACCGGGAGCGCTGTGTCGAATCGCTGGAAGCCGGCCGGGCCCTATTGATCCTGCCCACGGAAATCAGTGTCTTCTTCTTCCCTGCCACACCGGAGCAGATCGTGAATGCGTGCTTCGGGGCAGGTTTCCGAACCGTGTATTTCGAGGCGACAGGCGATGAGCTGGTCGCGGCCGAGTACCTGCGCCTGTGGCGTGATGGAGGTCTCCGCTCGTGGCTGAGATCGACGAGCCCGGTCGTCGTCAACTACTGCCGCATGCGAGTGCCCGAGCTTCTTCCGTTCCTGGCCCCTGTCGTCACGCCTGCCGTGGCTTTGGCCAGGTATATCAGGCTGGTGGAAAAGGGGGAGACTGACGTCGTGTACGCCGGTTTCGGCGCGCCCGGCTCCGCTGGTTCAGCGGATCCCTCGGGCGAGGACGCCGAAATCGACATTTGCCTCTCGTTCGATGAACTCGAGAGGCTTCTCGCCGAACGCGACTTCAAACCGCTCGACCAGCCGCAGACATTGTCCCGGCTCGCCCCGGACCGCAGGCGTCATCTGTCACTGGCGGGAGGTCTGCCCCGGCAGATGCTGGAGGAGCAGCGACAGACGTCCCGTACGTTCCGGAAGGAAAGAGACCTCAGGAGTCTTCCTGCCCTGGCACGCGCTCTCATAGAGGACGACAGCGCGCTCGGGTTCGTCGACATTCTGCCTTTCGATGGCAACCTCAGCCACCCCGCGTTCGGTCCGGCCGACGATCTGTACTGGCGCAAGGAGATCGCCGAGCTGTCGGAGCCTCCACGATCGGAGAACGCGGTGCTGGCAATGCCGGACGAACTAGGCTTGCGGACGTTCTTCGAGCCTCCGCGGACGACCCTGGAGGCACCCGATCCAGCGATGGTCCAGGAGGTCCTGGAGAAGATCGGTTTGACTCCTGACGGCAAGCCGTGGAACACCGGCTCGTGCGGCCACGAAACCTGCGTCGAATTCGCACAGGCCGTGGCCCGCGGTCGCTCCACGCTGTCGCTGTGTCCCATCTACCTGGCCCGGCAGTACGAGCAAGCGTCGCGTGATGCGATGCACGACGCACTTACAGGTGTTTACACTTTCCGGGTGCTCAACACCCGTCTCGAGGAAGAACTTTCTCGGGCAAGCCGGACGGGTACGTCCGTCGCCGTCCTGTTCGTGGATCTCGACAAGTTCAAGCCCGTGAACGACGTGCACGGGCACGCGGCCGGAAACCTCATACTGCGAAACGTGGCGCGGATCCTGGAGGACGCCACCCGTAGCACGGACATCGTTTGTCGCTACGGTGGAGACGAATTCGTGGTGATTCTGGTCAATCCGGATCGGGATGGCGCCGGCAGGCTGGCCGAGCAGATACGCGAGAGAGTGTCGGACATGCGAGTCACGACCGCCGAGGGCTATGCGGGGGTTACGCTCAGCATAGGCGTCGCGTATCATTCGGGAGTCACCCAGGCGCGCGTTTCCGCCGAAGATCTCATGGCCGAGGCAGATGCGGCCTTGTACGTGGCGAAGGCGCAGGGCGGCAACACGATCCATCCGACCATCGGAGGAAAGCTCGTCAGATGACGCCCGAGGAAAGAGAAGCTCGCGACCTCGTGGGACTCGATCCCTGGGGACTTCGACGGATCGAGAAGCTTCTCCTCGGCCTCGAGGGGGTCGGATCGCTCAAGATTGTCCCCGACGGTCATGGTGGTATCGAGGAGATCCACGTCCTCACCGGATCTTCGCTCGGGCCAAAACAGATCGTTCGGAACATCGAGTCGGCCCTTCTGGCCGAATTCGGCCTCCAGATCGACCATCGCAAGATCTCCATCGCCCGAGTCAAGGGACCCGAGATCGCGGCGGCTGCGCCAGAGCAGGCTCCCGCGCCGACGGCCGTTGCGGAGCCGGCAGAGCGCCGTCTGGCCCTGGGCAACGTGAACATCGAAAGGGCGACCGGGCAGAAGGTGACGTGCCGGGTCGACCTGTCGGACGCCGGCTCCGTCTACACCGGAGAGGCCGAAGGCCCCGACTTCGAGAAGGCACGCATGGAGGTGGCCGCGACCGCCGTGCTCGAGGCCGCCCAGCAGGCCACTGGTGAGGGAGTGACGCTGGCACTGCAGGGGGTCGACTCCGTCGGGGCGTTCGGACACAGCTTCGTGCTCGCATCCGTGAGTGGCTCCGTACGTCGCGAGTCCGCTGCACTCGCAGGCGTCGTCCCGGTCCGCGATTCGGTCGAGGAAGCGGCTGTTCTTGCCTGTCTTCAGGCCATCAATCGCTGGATCGCCAACCGTTAGTCACATCCCCCCGAGTTGCGCGTCCGTGCCTTGCTAGTTCTCTTTAGCGGGCGCCGAGAGTGTCGTTTGTCGTTGACCCTTTCGTCGTATCACAGGGTCAGCGGACGGAACTAGATGAAAGGTCCGTAGACACAGACATACCCCCGGCCTCATCGGACCACCGCTAGCTGAGCGGAGCGTTACCTCCGAGCGGAGTTGAAGCATACCCGTAGCGAATGGGTGTGACTTCCATGCGAAAGGAGGTTGCTCTATGAACTGGCTCTTTATGCTGTTTGGTGGAACCGTTAGGTGGTAACCGATTGAGGTACGGGGGTATTCTACTCCAGCCCTATGGGTATGGACCCAAGAGTCACTAGAACGATCTACGGGACCACGGCGGCTGCGGCTGCGCTCATCGTTGGTCTGTATGTCAAGTCCCCTCCCCAGTTGAACTCCGAGTCACTAATCGCGTTCGGAACGCTCCTAGCCGTAATCACGCTGGCCATGATGCTCTACCTCCGATTCACGGAGGCTGGCTCGACCACGTCAATGGACTTCGTGCCCGAATTAGGAGCCATTCTGCTTCTTGGTCCTACGGGCGCAGTGACCGTTACGCTGATTTCTGAGTTGATTTCCGGTTTCTTCCTGTACCGAGAGAAGTCAGTTCTAAAGAAGCTGTTCAACGTTTCACAGCTAGTACTAGCCGTTGGCATTGCCGGTCTTCTTTTTAAGTGGTCCGGCGGTGTGGAGAGCCTCACCGAATTCCGCTTTCGGGATTCCCTAGCACCGTTCCTCCTCGCAGTCTTGGC
>JBDHFS010000086.1:0-14201 GCA_039590285.1 Gemmatimonadota bacterium | reverse complement strand
GACGTTCCGGACGAGTTCGACCGGGTGGCTCATCGGTATGACTTCCTCACGGCCCTGAACCCCGGATATCACCGCCACCTGAGGCTCAGCGCCCGCCGTCTCATGATTCCCGAGCGGGGTCGGGTGCTCGACCTGTGCTGCGGCACGGGGGCTTCCACGGAGGCTCTGCTGGCCGAGCATCCCGGCGTCATCGTAACGGCGGTCGATGCCTCCGCCGGAATGCTCGCCGTAGCCCGATCGAAGCTCCCGCCGGCGCGTGCCCGACTGTTCCTCGCGGACGCAATGGACCCGCAGGCCGCGGGGATCGGGGGTCCCTTCGACGGCGCCTTCATGGCGTACGGGATCCGAAACATGCCCGACCCTGACGCCTGTCTCGCCAACCTCTTTGACTTGCTGAGGTCCGGCGGTCGAGCGTGCTTTCACGAATATTCCGTGGCGGACTCACGCCTGGCCCGCACGGTGTGGAACGCGGTCTCCCTCGGCGTGATCGTTCCCGGAGGCCTGCTGACCTCCGGGACTTCCCGCATCTACCGTTACCTGCGGAACAGCGTCCTCGACTTCGATGGAGTGCGCGAGTTCGAGGCCCGGCTGCGAAACGCGGGCTTCGACGAAGTGCACACCGAGCCGATGGACGGCTGGCCGCGCGGAATCGTTCATTCATTTCTCGCCCGACGGCCTCCGGACGGCTCATGAAGAGCCGGGTGCGGGGTCGCGAGTGGAAACGCTCACACGGTCGACGGCCGGTCCCACAGCGGCGGCGAGGGAAAGAGCGGGCTCCCGCGGGAAGCTCCGCACTCATCGTCGGCGGAGGGCTGGCCGGGATAGCCGCCGCCACGGTGCTGTCGGAGCGCGGGGTCGGCGTGACCGTCGTGGAGCGCGAGCCAACACTGGGCGGGCGCCTCCGCGCGTGGGAGGAAGAGCTCCCCGGCGGCGAGACGGTGCGCGCGGATCGCGGGTTCCACGCCTTCTTCCGCCACTATTACAACCTGAGGGGGCTCCTGCGTCGCGTGGATCCGGGTCTCGAGCGCCTGGTGCCGCTCCGCGACTACCCGGTCCTCGCCCCCGGGGGGCGCATGCAGTCGTTCGAGGATCTTCCCACGCGCCCCCCCTGGAACGTCGCGTCACTCGTGCGCCGGGCTGACACATTCCGTTATCGCGACCTCCTCCGGGTGGACGGTCGGGCCGCTCTCGAGATGCTGCGATTCCACCCGGACCGGACGTATGCCGACCGGGACGGAGACACGGCGCGCGCCTACCTCGACTCGCTTCGCTTTCCGCCATCCGCGCGCCGGATGTTGTTCGACGTGTTCTCGCACTCCTTCTTCAACCCGGAGGAGGAGATGTCGGCGGCCGAGCTCCTGATGATGTTCCACTTCTATTTCATGGCGAACCCCGAAGGGCTCGTGTTCGACGTGCTGGACGACGAGTTCGAGACGGCCTTGTGGACTCCGTTCCGGCGCTACCTGGAGGGACTCGGCGTGCGCTTCCGAGTCGGAACGGAAGTGACTTCGATGGAACGCTCCAGCGGGGGATGGCGGGCCGCCGTCTCGGGATCGGACGGACCTGACGCCGAGACAGCCGATGTAGCCGTGCTGGCCGTCACCGTTCCCGGGCTGCAGCGCATCCTGAGCCAGTCCGCGGCCCTGGGCACGGAGCCGTGGCGCTCGGACGTGGGCTCTCTCCGTCTCACGCGCTCGTTCGCGGTGTGGCGCATGTGGCTCGACCGTCCGGTGCGGCCGGAAAGGCATCCCTTCGCTGGCACGGCGGGCTATCCACTGCTCGACAACATCTCGGTGTACGAGCGGTTCGAGCGAGAGAGCCGGCGGTGGGCCGAGAGGGCCGGCGGATCCGTGGTCGAGCTGCACGCGTATGCGGTGCCTGAGGACACGGACGAGCCGGATCTGAGGAAAGCGATGCTCGCCGGCATGCACGACGCGTATCCCGAGACGAAGGAGGCCGCGGTGGTGCACGAGACGCTTCGCGTCGATCGGGACTGTCCCGCCTTTCCACCGGGAGGGCACGTCCGGCGGCCCGCCGTGGCCACGCCGGACCCATGCCTGGCGCTGGCGGGCGACTTCGTGCGGCTGGACTTCCCGACCGCGCTCATGGAGCGTGCCGCCACCTCGGGCATCCTCGCGGCGAACGATCTGCTGGGCCGTTGGGACGTCAGGCCCGAGCCCGTGTGGTCAGTGCCCCGGTTCGGGCCGTTGGTTCTGCGCCGCGGCTGACGCCCCGCCCGTGCGCAGGGCGTATCGGCGCTCCGCATACGCCGCGTCTTCGACCCACAGCCGTCGTTGGGACCTCAGGATGAAGAAGCGAATCAGGCCGCCCACCCGCAGGGCCCGCCGGAATCCCGGCCGCTCGGACGTCGCCAGTGTGGCCTCCACGATCGCCGTGCGTCCCATTTCGATAGGTGTTGCGTGCGTCTCCACGACCGAGCCCGCTCCCTCGCCGCCGACGATCGTCATGGTGATCGTGCGGGAATCGGGGCAGTGGAACGTGGCATCGACCTCTATGCCGAGACGACCGGTGACGCCGTAGACCACGCGCACGAGAAGGCGTCCGCCTTCCAGCCCGATGACCTTGAGGCGCTTGAACGTGTGCGGATGAAAATGGACGCCATGCCAGGGGTCCAGGCGGTTGGCGATCACGTCGCGCGGCTCGCAGGCGGCCTCCACCCGCATCACGGAGTCGATGAACTCGTCAGGACGTGGCGAAACGATCGGTGCGGCCGTGACCGGCTCGCCATCCTCCAGGCGCACCCATGCGAGAACGCCGTCGTCATGGCTGTCGAGCGGACACCACGCTCCATGACGGTCTCCGCCCAGTTCGAGGCCATGCCACGAACACACGAGCCGTCCATCCGTGACCGTGCCCTCCGCGAGCGAGGCCCCCATGTGAGGGCAGGCATTCGGGGCTATGCGGAGCACGTTGCCGGCGCGCCACGCCACCAGCTCCCGGCCCGCGATCCGCAACAGCCGGGGGCGAGCGCCTATGGATCGACTCGAGTCGACGGCGTACCAGCCACCCGATGGAAGGGCCAGCGCGGCCCGGAGCTCGGACTCGATGCGACGCGGATTGGCCTGCACCCAGTCCGGGCCCCGGAGCTCCGGAGGGAGCTCCTCGGGTAGTTGCGACAGAGGGTTTCCGAGCGTCCTGCGCCAGCGGTCCGGCCGGTAGCTCGCGCATCACGGAAAGGCGGTCTCCGAGGGACCCACCATCGAACAGGAAGCGCGCCATGCGATCGGGCGAAACGCCCCCGAACATTCGGCGGAACATCTCGGGCGCCGCCCCGGGCTCACGCTCAAGGTAGGCCAGGAACACCCTGTCCAGAAACGCCGTCGAGCGCGAATGAGGCCTGCGGCGTGGGATCGGGCGCCCGACCCCGCCGCTCGCGACACGCTCGGCGATCCACCGCGCCTGTCGCTGCACCGCCAGGAACGCGTACCCCGTGGACGGCCTGGCCAGTCCCGCGCGCACCCCGAGGTCCGTAACCCTCGGCCACGGGCTCGGCCGCGGCGGGAGCGTGCTCATGGGGATGACGCCCCGCTCGCGGTGCACCTCACGCCACCCGCCGGAGCCCAGGCGGTCCACCAGATAGCCACGGATCGCGTCCACATACGATGCCTCGGGCAGCACCTCACCGCCGAAGAAGGTGTCTTCGAGGAGGGCCCGGCGGCCGTCGAACGGCAGGACGTACATGAACCGAATCCCATCGTGCGCCCCCGCTCGGAAGTCCATCAGCGTGGCCACGGACGGGTCGAACACCTCGTTCGCGGTCTCGACCTCGAGTCCTACGAAGTGTTGCACCCAGTCGATCTCGCCACGCGCGGCCGCGCGTCGTGCGACAGGGCGCCGCTCCCGAGGTCGGCTGTCAAAAGCCAGGCGGCATCGGATGTCACCGTCGGTGGTGTGAGCCGTAACGGTTCCCCTTTCTTCGCGAAACGACTCCACGGAGACGCCCCGCACCAGGCGAACGTTGGAGTGGCGGCGCAGGCGCTCGAACGCCAGGTCGTAGAAACCGTTCGCGGGGAGGCAGCGGTACCCGAGGGAGGACGACCCCTGCTCGACCGCTCCCTCATCCGTGATGACACTCCACCGGAACCAGGTGTGACTGGCGGCGGCCTCGAACGGATGATCGAACAGGGCCCAATAGCACCACGTTCGATCCCGGACGTGGGCTTCCCGCGGCTCCAGCAGAACCACTTCGAGATCCGTCGCCCCGACATCCATCAGGTGGACGGCCAGACTGAGACCGGCACATCCGGCGCCCGCGATCAGAACGTCGCAGTCCACCGGCATGCCTCAGTCCTCTGCAAACAGTCGGGGGCCCGCGGCGACCACGTTCTGGCACGTCCACTCATCGGGGACCCGGACCCACACGAAGGTGTGTCGCGACTCATCCGGGTCCTGCTGAAAACGCGGTGTAAACGCCTCGAGGATCTTGTTGCTGGCTCCAAGGATCTCCTGGTCGCCGAATCCGGTGACCCTTCCACTCATGCGGCCATCCGCCTCCAGTGTACCGCGCAGTCCCCGGACGAGTCGCTGCACCATGTAGACCTGTCCATCGATATAGCCCTCCACGTCGACCGTGAATCCGGGCTGACCGTCGCCGTCCGGATCCGTGATGCTCGTGTCGTCGGGGCGTGTGGGCAGGGGGTCGTTCCACGGGTCGGCGAGAGCGGCGCCCACGACGACCGCGCGTTCCTCGATCTCTACGGACCATCCACCGTCGGTCGGGCCTGTCACGCGCAGGGTCGCCTCCCACTCCGGTATCCCGTTCACGAACGCCTGACCGAGCGTAGTCCGAACGCGGCCCAATCGACCCTGTTCGACGGAGCAGTATCGGCTGGTGACGGTGGCTTCGGAGTCACGGTCACCCACGCGCACGACCCGATGGATGAGCAGGCTCGTTGTGACCACACGCACGTATCGGTTGGCGGGACGCATGCGAGCCCGGCTCGAGACGTCCTGCCGGCTGGCGTACGCCCCGGACTGAATGGCGCGGGCATCCTCCTGAGCCCCGACGGCGGCCGGCGCCAGAAGTCCCGCGAGCAACATCATGGCTCCCACCCCGACTCTCATCGCTCCCCATTCGTGTCCGAGACGCCTCACCCGGCAAGCGCTCACCCCCCAACCTCAAACCACAGCTCCCGGCCCTGTGGTTCCGGCGACGGTAACCGGGAATCTGAGCGCAGGGCAACGGTCGCTCCCGGTTGGGTCGTACGCGGAGCGCCCGCTAGATTGGCCTTCACTACCATGATGAGACGGGGAGTCAGTTGACGAATCCAGCCGACGGACGGGCCCACGCCGTGGTCATCGGGTCGGGCTTCGGTGGCCTCGCCGCCGCCGTGCGGCTCGGCACGCGAGGCTACCGCGTCACTGTCCTGGAACGCCTGGACCAGCCCGGCGGACGTGCCCGGGTCTTCCGGCAAGACGGCTTCACGTTCGACGCCGGGCCGACGGTCATCACCGCACCCTTCCTGTTCGAGGAACTGTGGGAGTTGTGCGGCCTCCGTCTCGAGGACGACGTGGACCTGCGACCCGTCCACCCGTTCTACCGCATCCGCTTCGACGACGGAGACGTGTTCGACTATTCCGGCTCGTCCCAGCTGATGAAAGCGGAGGTGCGCCGATTCTCTCCACGGGACGAGGCGGGCTACGAACGCTTTGTGGCCATGAGCGAGCGGATCTTCCGCGTCGGGTTCGAACGCCTGGGACACGTCCCATTCGACTCGGTGTGGAGCATGGTGCGGATCGTGCCGGACATGGTGAGGCTCAAGAGTTTCATGACCGTGTATCGGCTGGTGTCGTTCTACGTGAAGGACCCCAGGCTGCGGCAGGTGCTCAGCTTCCACCCCCTCCTCGTTGGGGGCAACCCGTTCGCCACGACGTCGATCTATTCCCTGGTCGCCTTCCTGGAGAGGAAGTGGGGCGTCCACTTTCCGATCGGCGGCACGGGAGCGCTCGTACAGGGCCTGCTCCGTCTCGTCGAGGGGCTCGGCGGCGCAGTCAGGCTGAACGCCGACGTCTCGGAAGTGCTGGTGGAGGAGGGGAGGGCCCGAGGCGTGAGGCTCATCGACGGCGAGACGATCCCGGCGGACGTCGTCGTCTCGAACGCCGACTCGGCCTGGCTGTACCGGCACCTCGTTCCGGAGTCGGCGAGACGTCGGTGGACGGATCGCCGCCTCGAGCGGGCACGATACTCGATGAGCCTTTTCGTGTGGTACTTCGGCACCCGGTGCAGATACCCGGACGTGGCACACCACACCATCCTGCTCGGCCCCCGCTACGAGGGGCTGCTGAAGGACGTGTTCGGCCACAGGAGGCTGGCGGCCGACTTCAGCCTGTACCTGCACCGGCCGACGGCGACGGATCCCGGCCTCGCGCCGGACGGCATGGATGCCTTCTACGTCCTGTCTCCCGTGCCGAACCTCGAGGGCGACGCCGACTGGACGGTCCAGGCCGAGCCGTACCGGGAGGCGATCGAGCGCCATCTGGCCGACACCATGTTGCCCGGGCTGAAGGACGAGATCGTCACTTCGCGAGTCATGACGCCCCTGCATTTCCGTGATGAGCTTCTTGCCTTTCGAGGCTCGGCGTTCAGCTTCGAACCGATCCTCAGGCAGAGCGCCTGGTTCAGGCCCCACAACCGAAGCAGAGACATCGAAGGGCTATACGTGGTGGGCGCCGGTACGCACCCCGGGGCCGGTGTTCCCGGAGTCCTGTCCTCAGCGCGGGTCCTGGATGCGGTCGTTCCCCCGCCATCACGGGCTTCGCATCCGGCCGGGAGGCAGGGGTGGGCTTCGTGACGGCCGGGGCTGCCACGGCCGACCGGGATGTGTGCCGGAGGATTCTCCGCGAGGGCTCCAGGAGCTTCTTCGCGGCCTCGCTCCTCCTCCCTCCGCGAGTGCGCGACGACGCGAGCGCGGTCTACGCCTGGTGTCGGGCCGGAGACCATGCGATCGACCGCAGCGCGGAGCCCGCCGCCGCCCTCGACCGTCTCCGGCAAGGACTCGACCGGACCTACGCCGGCGAGCCCGAGGGTCCCATCGAGCGAGCCTTCGCCGGAGCGGTCGCGCGTCACGGGATCCCGCGATCCGTGCCCGATGCCATGCTCGAGGGCTTCGAGTGGGATGTGTCCGGGCGAACGTACGAGACCCGGGACGACCTGATCGAGTACTGCGTTCGCGTGGGCTCCACCGTCGGTCTGATGATGAGCCTTGTGATGAGCCAGAGCCGGCCGGAGACCCTCCGTTCCGCTTGCCGCCTCGGCGTGGCGATGCAATTGACGAACATCGCGCGGGACGTGGGTGAGGATGCCCGTGCCGGCCGTCTCTACCTGCCGCGGGGTCCTCTGCTGGATGCCGGTGTGGATCCGCGGGAGTGGATGGCGGCTCCAGCTCCGTCGCCTGGCGTCCGGCACGTGGTGCGCTCCCTCATAGACGAGGCGGACGGACTGTACGCGAGCGCGTGGCCTGGAATCGCGGACCTTCCCGCGCGCTGCCGTCCCGCCATTCGTGCGGCGGCCGTCGTGTACGCCGAGATTGGCCGGAGGGTGCGGGACTCGGACTACGACAGCGTGTCGGCGAGAGTCTGGACCACGAAAGCCGGGAAGCTCCGTCTTCTCGCCAGGGCAGGGGCAGGCCTTCAGGGCGCCTGGCGCCAGTCGGTGGGGACCGGGCCGGATTCGACCGGCGTGGCGAGCGCCGACCGGAGCGCCGCGTTCCTCGTGGCCTCGGTTGCGCGGGAGGCATCGGTTGAACACGGCGTGAGCCATGGGTTACCATAGGTCGCCATGAAAGCGAACGATGACAACTACTTTCGACGTGGATTGGGCCTGAGAGCAGAGGTAAAACCTCTGTTGGCAGAGGCTTATGGGAGCGCCATAGTCCAGGCGATCAAGGCGTCCGATTGTCGTCTGAGCGTGGGGAGGTTCACCTTCCGCATGGCCAGCAGCCTCGGGTTCTGCTACGGCGTGGACCGGGCCGTGGAATACGCGTATGAGACATGCGCCAGGTTCCCGGAACGGCGGATCTTCCTGGTTGGAGAGATCATCCATAACCCGCACGTGAACCAGCAGCTGGAGGACCGGGGTGTACGGTTCCTGTTCCCGGACGATGCCGGCCGGTTCGATTTCTCGTCCGTAACGGAAGACGACGCGGTCATCATTCCCGCGTTCGGCGTGAAGCTGGAGGACTTCGAAGCGTTGAGAGCGATCGGGTGCGTACTGGTGGACACCACCTGCGGATCCGTGCTCTCCGTGTGGAAACGTGTCGAGAGTTACGCGCGCGACGGCTTCACGTCGGTGATCCACGGCAAGCACTTCCACGAGGAGACGAGGGCGACGAGCTCGCAGGTACTCAGGCATCCCGAGGGTCGGTACCTGGTGGTCCGCGACATGGATGAAGCCGAGATGGTGTGCGACTTCATCCGGGGCCGTTCGGGGGTAGCGGAGATCCTCGAGCACTTCGCCGATCGAACGTCACAGGGCTTCGACCCGGGCCGGGACCTGGCCCGGATTGGCGTGGCGAACCAGACTACGATGCTGGCCTCGGAGTCGCTCGCCATAGCCGCGCGCCTGGGAGAGGCGATGGCGGAGCGGTATGGAGCCGCCGAGTTACCAGACAGGTTCCGAAGCTTCGACACGATCTGCTCGGCCACGCAGGACCGGCAGGACGCGGTCGAGGAGATGATGAGGGAGCCGCCCGACATCATGATCGTGGTGGGGGGCTACAACTCAAGCAATACCAACCACCTCGCGAGTCTGTGCGCGCGATCCACCCGCACCTTCCACATCGATGCTGCCAGCTGCATAGATCCCGAGCACCGCACGATCTCCTACAAATGGGCCGGCGCGCAGGAGATTCGCGAGGAGTCGGACTGGCTTCCGGACGGTGACGTGGAGATCGGGTTGACGGCGGGTGCCTCCACTCCGGACAGCCTGATCGGTGAGACGGTGGAGAATATCCTGCGGCGAGAGGGAATCGAGCCGGCAGCCATGCTCGCCGCGGCGGCGGAAGCAGGCTCCTGATGCTCCGGAGTGCGGACCCCTAGCTTTCCGGTTCCAGCTTCAGACGACCGCGCGCCGCTTCCAGCTGCCGGCGCACGCTATCCGGCGAGCTTCCCCCTGTGACCGACCGGCGCCCCAGAGCCGCGTCCACTTCCCACTCTTCGGCCCGGATGCCCGCGAGCCTGGGATCCACTCCCACCACGACTGCGGCGTCAAGGTTCGCGAGTGGCTCACCAGTCTCCTCGGCTTGCCGGATGAGACGCCCGACCAGCTCGTGTGCGGTCCGGAATGGGACACCGTCCGCCGCCAGTCTCTCGACCAGATCCGCGGTGAGCATGTCGGCCGACAGCGCGGTCCTGGCCCGCTCGGCATGGAATCTCAGCGTGCGGACCGTCCCCTCCAGCACATCCAGGGTCTCGGCGAGCGCATCCTCGGCGGCGAACAGTGACCGCTTGTCCTCCTGAAGATCCTTGCTGTAGCCCGTCGGGAGACCCTTGAGGGTGGCCAGGTATCCGGCGAGCAGCCCGAGCAGCGTACCGCCGCGGGCCCGCGCCAGCTCGGCCCCATCCGGGTTCCGCTTGTGCGGCATCAGGCTCGAACCCGTGCTGAACGCATCATCGAGGCGGACGAGTCCGAACTCGGCGCTTGAGTACAGGACCAGGTCCTCGGCCAGGCGGGACATGTGGATGGCGGTCTGGGTCCAGGCGAAGAGCACTTCCGCCACCCAGTCGCGGCCGCCGACGGCATCCAGGGAGTTCTCGCATGGAGCGTCGAAGCCGAGCCGTTCGGCCAGTCGTTCGCGATCGACGGCCACCGTGGAACCCGTTCCGGCTGCCGCCCCGAGCGGGAGGAGTGCCACCCGAGCCCGGGCGTCCGCCAGCCGTTCCCGATCCCGCTCGAGCGGCCAGAAGTGCGACAGCATCCAGTGAGCGGCCAGGGTCGGCTGGGCCCTCTGCAGGTGGGTGTAGGAGGGGAAAGGCATGTCGAGGCCGAGCTCGGCCGCTGCCAACATCGCGGATTGGAGGCCCCGGATAGCCCGGTCTACTCTGCGGCACGCACCGATCGTCCACATGCGCGTGTCGGTCGCCACGACGTCGTTTCTCGACCGACCGATCCGAACCTGGCTGGCCTCGTCGCCCGCCTCCTCGGCCAGCCACCGCTCGACGAGGGTGTGCACGTCCTCGTCAGGCTCGTCCCCTGGGGCGCCGGCATGGAGGCGGCTCTCGACCCGGTCCAGACCTTCCAGGAGACGGTCGGCGGTCCCGGCTTCGAGCACGCCCGCATCGAGAAGCTCCTCGATCCAGGCACGATCGACCGCAAGTTCGTGAGGCCACAACCGCCAGTCGACGGGAAGTGACCGATTGATGCGGTCCAGCTCCGGCGCCGGGCCTCTCTCGAAGCGACCTCCCCACAGACGAGGCGCGTCGGATTCGGGTTTCGAGTCCTGATTCGTCATGTCCCGCTCCGGTATCCCTCCTAGTCCAGCCAGTCGCTTCCGGCCATCGCCTCGGGCTCGGGCGCCGGCTCGGGAACAGCGCCGGTCTCCTCGAGGTCCTGGAGCCGGGCCTGCCCGGCCAGCTTGTAAGGCAGTCCGAACAGGCGAATGAAGCCTGTGGCATCGGCGTGGTCGTACAGTCCGCTGCTCTCGAAGGTAGCGTATTCCTCCCGGTAAAGTCCCGTCGAGCTGGAGCGTCCCGCCACCGCGAAGTTTCCGCGGCACAGGTGAAGGGAGATGCTCCCGGTGACATGCCTTTGCGTAACATCGATCAGCGCGTCGAGCGCCTCGCGCTCGGTTCCCCACCACCGGCCCTCGTACACCAGGCAAGCGTACCGCAGGGCGATCTCGTCCTTGAGCTCGAGTGTGCGACGGTCGAGCACGAGCTGTTCGAGCTCCTGGTGGGCGGCGTACAGAAGCGTGCCGCCGGGCGTCTCGTACACGCCGCGGGACTTGAGTCCGACGATCCGATCCTCCACGAGGTCCACCCGGCCCACCCCGTGCCGTCCGCCGATCTCGTTCAGCTTCTCCAGCAACGCCAGAGGCGGGAGACGGTCCCCGTTCACAGCCCTGGGTGTGCCACCTTCGAACGAGATATCGACGGTCTCGCCTTCCACCGGAGCCGTGAGCGGGTCGGCCGTGAACAGGAACAGGTCCGGTTCCGGCATGGACGTGGGGTCTTCGAGCGGACCTCCCTCGTGGGATATGTGCCACACGTTGCGGTCACGTGAGTACTTCGAGGTCTTCGCCGAAGGGATCGGCACGTCCGCCCGGCGCGCGTATGACTCCGCATCGGCACGTCCCCGAATGTCCCACTCCCTCCAGGGCGCGATGACCCGGAGATCCGGCGCGAGCCACGCGAACGTGAGCTCGAAGCGTACCTGATCGTTGCCCTTGCCAGTGCAGCCGTGCGAGAGTCCGGAAGCCCCTACCTCGCGCGCCACGCGCACCACCTCGCGGGCGATCAGCGGTCGCGCCATGGCCGTGCCCAGAAGATACTTGCGGCCGTACACGGCTCCCGCGCGAAGTGTCGGCCAGATGAATTCTCCCACGAACGCGTCGCGCACATCGACTACGTGACAGGCTATCGCGCCGGCTGATGCCGCGCGGGCCTCGATACCCTTGAGGTCTTCCAGGCCCTGGCCCACATCCACAACGACGCACACGACTTCTGCGTCGTAAGTCTCTATCAGCCAGGGTACCGCCACCGAGGTGTCCAGTCCTCCCGAGTAAGCCAGCGCGATCTTCATGGATTCAGACATGTCTTGCGCGCCTCCAGGATGTGTACGCGGCCGGGGTGATCCCCGGCGGAGATGAGCCGGATCGCGGATCTCTTGAGCGCGAGATGACGACGAAGACCGGGTGGGCGTCCCGGTCCCCGGGGACCATCGCCAGAAACCGGAGGCACGGGCGGGTCAGGACTGTGCGGCGGCCGCCGGCTCGAGGGCCACACGACTGGCGAAACCTCCATCGAGCTCGTGCCAGAAACGGATCTGCTCTTCTCCGTATCGCCAGCACAGGTAGACCGGTCGGCCCTCGCGCATGGAGTAGAAATCGACCAGACCCTGTGGACCCTTGAAGATGCAGCCGATTTGTCCGAGTTCGGCCAGGTAGCTCTCGAGGCGTGACGAAATCGCGGCGACCTCCGTGCGCAAGGCGTCCAGCTCTTCGGCAGCGGACGGATTGCGGCGGGCCCGCATGCGGACCTCCTTCAGTGCCGGGAGCAACACCTGAAGCCGGTCGTTCTCCTCGATGATGTCGGCCATGATACGGCCGACGAGCGGGAGAGTACGGTTGGCCTCCTCGACGGTGAAGAATCGGATGTCTTTCTTCCGCCTCATTTCCCCACAGCCTGTTCTTCGTCCGTATCGTCCTCCGAAGGAGGCTGAGGTGCCTCCTCACGGCGGTCGGAGCCCGGCTCGACGGGCACGAGGGTCGCGAGTCGAGCGGCGCCACGCCGCCTCGCCCGTACGTCCTCTCCCCGGAGCATTCCTGTATCGTCCGGCTCCATGCCCGGTATGTCGAAGCGCAGCCCGCCGACGAGAGACGCGCCTACGTTGTATAGCGCCACGGCGATTGCCGCCGTGAATCCGCCGGCCAGCCCGTACAGCGCGGGAAACACGGCTATGGACCAGAATCCCAGCCTCGTCAGCAGGTTCGGCTCGGTTCCGGGCGGCACCTCCACGCTGGCCGCCACCGCCAGCACCAGCCCCACGAGGAACCCGATGAGACCGTACAGTACCATGGCCAGCTTGAACGCCGAGCGGATGCTGATTCGGTGAATTTCAACCTGCATGGCTCAAGCATAGCACGCGGGCGGGGACGCCGCACCACCGCCCGCGAGTGGCGCGGGCCACGCCAGTCGCGGTATTGTTTCTGCCGACCTCAGGACCGACGACAACCGGACTCTCGACCATAAATGACCGAAGAGGGACGTACACCGACAGCCGATGTCAGGCATCCCGAAGCCCCGGAAGAGGGTCCGGAAGAGGACCCGCGTCCCGGGCCTTTGCTGGATCCTCAGGTCAGCCATCGTCTAGAGGCTGAAGACCGAAAGCGGCCCATCCCGGGCGGCGAGCCCGATTGCCCTCAGTGCGGAGTCAAGATGGTACGCCGTGTGGAGCGGTATCCGGCCCCCCATGGAGGAGGCTCGCCCTTCCGCGTCAGGTTGACGTGCTCGGATGATTCTTGCGGAGCGTGGACGGTGTATGACTGGTAGCCAGTCCACATGTGTGTCGCGAGGAATCACGCCAGGACTGTGGCTGCGGCTCAACAGATGACGAGGCGACGCCACGGAATACAGCGAAATCCCGTCGTCCGGCAGAATGCCCTGTTCACAGGCATAATGCTCTATATACTTGAACGACTCGCGATTACACCGCAATCCTCAGCCATCATCTCGCGGCACGGTACTCGCGGCTGACAGTCCCAACCAATGGATGGCACATGCCGGGAGGAGAAACGATGCTCGCACCTTTCAAGACCTTCTGGGCGGACGAGTCCGGTCAGGACCTCGTCGAATACGCCCTGCTGTTAGCGCTCATCGCCATCGTCGTGATCGCGGCCCTCAGGCTGCTCGGTCCCATCATCGCGACCGTTTTCAACAACATCGGCGGTAATCTCTCGAACGCAGTCTGAAGTCACGGTCGGGCGGACTTCAGCAGGATCTTCCCGACCACAGGGATGCGGTGGACTGCAGGCCCGGCGTGTCACACTCGCCGACTGACCTTGTGTGACCTTGTCTTCCCCTCGCTTGAATCTGCCCTCGCAGGATCACGGTGTCCCTCCGAGACCCGGAGGTGGGGACCGGTCCTCGCGTCGAGCGCACGTCTGTTGAAGGGTCGTTAGAGTTTTCTTCCGGACACCTGTTGCTTACTGTCGGTGGTAGCAGGTCCCCGCTTCCCGTATCGGGCGGCGGCGCAACGTTTGAGGCCTTGGGTGAGTAGCTGATGGACAAGCTCCGACGCGTGACAGGCAGTCCTGATATCGGCGGAGGATTCGAGCGACTCCTGGCGCTGCCGGCGGCGGGCCTCGCCGCGCTGTACGTCGATCAGACAGCGATCGAATACGGCTCGAGAAGCATCGGGTACGGACTCAGGTGGACGTTCACGGTCGCGCAGGAACACTGGTACTATGTGGTCGGCGCGGTGGTCCTGCTGGTCATCGTATGGCGGTATCTGTCCAAATAGGCAC
>JBDHFS010000085.1:0-11048 GCA_039590285.1 Gemmatimonadota bacterium | reverse complement strand
GGCGCCACTCCGGTCGAGCTCGTTCTGGCCGGCCTGGCGAGCTGTCTGACCGCCGGTGTCGCCTCGGTAGCCCAGAATCGCGAGATCCAGCTTCGGTCCGTCAAGGCGACGCTCGAGGGTGGGATGGATATCCAGGGCATCCTCGGGATCGACGGCGATGTCCGGAACGGCTTCGACGGCATCAAGGTGACGTACGACATCGATGCCGATGCGACGCCCGACGAGATCAGGGCCGTGGTAGCTCAGTCTCAGAAGCGTTCGGCCGTCTACGACGTGATCACGAACCCGACCAACGTCACGGTCGAGGTCAATTGACCGTCGCATAGGGATTCGATGGAAGTCGTGCGCACCACCACCGTAGTCCTCGGGGCCGGCCACGCAGGTTTGGCCATGAGTCGCTGCCTCGCCGACCGCTCGATGGACCACGTGGTCCTCGAGCGGGGTGAGGTGGCGAACACGTGGAAGACCGAGCGATGGGACTCGCTGAGGCTTCTTACGCCCAACTGGCAGAGCCGGCTGCCGGGCTACGGTTATGAGGGCGACGACCCCGACGGCTACCGCACGATGCCGGAGACCATACGGTTCATCGAGGGTTATGCCGATGCGATCTCGGCGCCCGTCCGGACCCACACTGAAGTAACATCGGTGCGCCGCGTCGACGACGGCTACGAGGTCGTCACGAGCCAGGGGACGTGGCAATGCCGGACCGTCGTGATCGCCACGGGTGCCTGTAACATCCCGAACGTCCCGTCCGTCGCCGAGGCGGTTCCGACGGCGATCGACACGCTGACGCCGATGGAGTACCGAAACCCGGACCAGCTCGAGGAGGGTGGCGTGCTGGTCGTCGGCGCTGCCTCCACGGGCACCCAGATCGCCGAAGAGATCCACCGCTCGGGACGTCCCGTCACCCTGGCCGTCGGAGAGCACATCCGGGTGCCACGGGTGTATCGAGGCAGGGACATCAAATGGTGGATGGACGTGGCCGGAGTGATGGACGAAGGCTACCACGAGGTGGACAACATCGTCCGCGCTCGGAACGTTCCATCGTTGCAGCTCGCCGGTTCTGACGGCCGCAAGACGCTTGATCTCAATCGACTGACGGACATCGGCGTCAAGCTCATCGGCCGTATCGCCGGCATCCACGACGGCAAGGCGCAGTTCTCGGGATCGCTGCCGAACCAATGCGCGCTGTCCGACCTCAAGATGAATCGATTGCTGGACCGGATCGACGACTGGGCCACCGAGAATTCCCTCGATGGCGAGGTCGAGCCGCCGCACCGCTTCGAATCCACTCGGGTCGAAGACTCTCCGCCCCTGGGCATGGACCTCAGGAACGGCGCCATCCGGACCATTCTCTGGGCGACCGGGTTCCGCCCCGACTACTCGTGGCTGGACCTGCCCGTCTTCGACCGGAAGGGTCGCATCCGGCACGACGGAGGTGTCGTCGAGTCGCCCGGCGTTTACCTGATGGGCATTCCGTTCCTGCGGCGCCGCAAGTCGAGTCTCATCGACGGCGCCGGCGACGATGCCCGTGACCTGAGCGCCCATCTGGCGTCCTACCTGAACGGGGGAGGCTCCCCACCGTCGCCATGAAGTGCCTGTCGGTGACTGTGACTATGGAGGCCCTGACCGTAACTTTCAAACAAGTGCACACCCACCGACAGTAAGACGTGCCCTCCTTCCAGGGGAGCGACGGGGTCGATGAACGACGATTCTCACCGCTCGGCGATCTCGGACACCATCGAGCACCTTGCCGCGAGGTGGGCCCACGCGGACAAGAAGATCCTGCGGTCGGTGTTTCCCCTGCTGGCGGAAGGCAGCCCCGTGCCGGTGACGCGCATCGCGGAGGTAACCGGGGCTCTTCCGTCGAACGTTGAGTCGGCGCTGAGAGACGGGCGAGCAGGGCGAGACACGGAGGGCCGGGTTATCGAGCTTTCCGGTCTCATGCTCGATCCGACGATGCACCGGGTAGAGATCGGCGACATCGCGCTCTTCAGCTGTTGTGCGTTGCTTGCGCTGCTGGTTCCAGCACTCCTCGGGCGGTCCATAAGGCTGGAATCAGTGGATCCGGTCAGCCGGCACATCGTCAGGCTGGATGTCGGGCCGGACGGTGTGACTACCGTCAAGCCTGAGGCGGCTGTCAGCAGTTTCGTGGTGACCGAGCCGAGCGGGGCCGCTGAGGATGTGGGCGCCAACTTCTGTAGCCACGTCCTCCTCTTCGCCTCCCCCGACTCAGCGAGTGTCTTTGTGGGGGCCGATCCCCGCCGCTACACGCTGGGAATCGACCGGCTCCAAGAGGCTGCCCGGATGTTGTACCAGGAGGCCTGGGAGGGCTAGATGCCAATCCGCCATCCGTTATGCCGGAGGTGCGCTCCACCCGTTTCGGAGTCTCCCGTATGAAGCCCGTCTTCTCGCCGGCCATCGTCACCGCACTCCTGTGAACAGGCGCCTCGTAGCCCCCGACCTGTGGTGCTTTCCACTGCAGAAACCGGATGTTCTCAACGTCTATCTGGCCGGGGACGTCTTGATCGATGCCGGAGCTCCCTTCACGTCCCGCCGGCTCATCTCGTCTCTCCGGTCGCACCCGATCACGGGCCACGCCCTGACGCACGCGCACTTCGATCATCAGGGTGGCAGCCATGCCGTGTGCGAGGCGTTCGGCGCGCCTCTCTGGTGTGGCGCCGGCGATCGCGACGCTGCGGAAACGGGGGATTGGACGCGCCTGCTGCCGAACCCGGACGGGTGGATGGCGCGCCTGTCACGTCGCCTGGCTGGTCCCGGACATCCCGTGACTCGTGTCCTGACGGACGGCGCCGAGGTCGGGAGTTTCACGGTGATCGAGACGCCAGGACACACCCCGGGACATCTCGCCTTCTGGCGGGAACGGGACCGGGTCCTGATCCTCGGAGATGTACTCTTTCACCGGAATCCCGTGACGTATCGCGCCGGCCTTACCGAGCCCTTCCGGTTCGCCACCTTCGATCCGTCGGCGAACAGACGATCGGCTCGCAAACTTGCGGCCCTGGAGCCCCACGTCGTGTGCTTTGGACACGGCGCGCCTCTCACGGACGTCGCGAGATTCCAGGAATTCGTTGCGCATCTTCCCGACTAGGGCCGGTAATGTAGGCGCCACGGGTCTCCTCCACCGACCGGACACGTTGATTCGTGCTGTGGGTTGAGCGCTGGCTTTGCGACCGTGCAACGAGCGGCTATACTATTAGTACATCTTCACTTGAATTGGCTGGCGAGCCCTCAGCACCCCCTTCGTGACGCGACCCGCCGTCTACAGGTGCATCGGAGGACGATCATGCGTACAAGCCTCCCGCCAGCCGTGCTGTTCGCAGTCGTCGCCACGACCGCCTGCGGTGGCGGTGATGATGACGGCACGACACCACCCCCCGATCCACTAGAGCTCACGGCCGTATGGCAGCTCACCACGACGGTGAATTCCAATACCTGCGGCCTGCCCGATGGAGACATGAGTACGGATCGGATCCTTCTCATGCAGTGCGGAGGGTCAGCCTCGGTGATCGCCGGCGCCGGACTCTGGGGCACGGCCACGATCAGCGGTCAGAATGTCAACATCAGCGGTACTCAGATCGAGACCGACGACGCGGGATGCAGGACCACGCACCATTCCGCTGGCACGGTCTCTGGCACATCGGCGCTATTGGAGGGCACGATCACGACCAACGTCACCTTTGATCAAGCGTCGTGTGGTCCCACAGAAGCCTGTACGGTTGAGACCAGCCTTCGCCTCAGCTCGCCCACAGCCTATTTGACCGGCTGCCTGAACCGAGATGAGTTCGGCACCCCTGCGAATTCGGATTACATCCTGCCGTGGCCGGCCGGGGAGAGTTACAGGCTCGACAACAGCTACTGCATACCGACCGGAGGTCACCGCCAGCAGCAGGCATACGACTTCCTGATTCCCGTCGGTGATGCTGTCACAGCGGCTCGCGGTGGGGTGGTGCGCCAGATCAAGGAAGACTCGCCCGACAATGGCCAGGGCAGTGCTCACAACCACGTCATGGTGGAGCATGCGGACGGTACCGTGGGGTTCTACGCCCACCTGAAGCAGCAGGGCGTGTTGGTCGACGTAGGAGAGAGTGTGGCGGCCGGGCAGACCATCGCCCTCGCAGGCCACTCGGGGACCACCGACGTGGTGCACCTGCATTTCGGCGTCTATGACGCCTACCCGCCAATCGAGGGGAACGATCGGGCCGTCAACTTCAGGAACATGGACGGACCGGTGGACTGTCGGGGAGGCCTCGTGAACGGAGCGGAGTACACGGCACGCTAGGCAGGAGGCAGAGATGCTCAGGACAGACAGCATGTTCATGCGGGCCTTGGCGCTGATTCTCGCCGCCGCCCTGGTTGCTTGCGGAGACGACGATGGCCCGAGCGGGCCCGGTCCCGGAGACTCGGACTTCGAGTGGACGGGCCAGATTGCGCAGGGTCTGGCCATTGAGATCAAGGGAATCAGCGGAGGAATCTCGGCTACCCTTGCTTCGGGTAGCGACGTAGAGGTGTTCGCGGCCAAAGACGGCCAGCAGAGCGACCCGGCCACGGTCACGATCGCGGTCCTGGAGCACGCCGCCGGCGTCACGATCTGCGCCGTCTACCCCGACGTTGCCGGACAGCCTCCGAACGAGTGCGCGCCGGGTGAACAGGGGAACATGAGCAACCAGGGCAACGACGTGGAAGTGACTTTCGCGGTACGCGTGCCCGCGGGCGTCGATTTCATCGGGCGCACGGTGTCTGGCGACGTCGTCGGGACCGGACTTCAGAGTGACGCGTTCGCCTACATCGTGTCGGGCAACGCCGACATCATGACCACGACGATAGCCGAAGCCCAAACGGTGTCGGGTGCCGTCGACGTCACGATCGGTGAGGACAGCCCGTCCCGCGATCTGGACTTCGCCGCCGTCAGCGGGGACGTTACGGTGCGGATTCCCTCGGGCACGCACGCCGAGGTCCGGGCTTCCGTGGTCACCGGAAGTGTGACCTCCGATTTTCCGCTCACCGAGACATTCCCGGGCGTGTGGGAGGGCACTCTAGGCAGCGGCGGAAACAGGCTCGGGCTGACCACGGTCACCGGCGCCGTAACGTTGCGTGGACAATAGTGAGCGGAGGCGAGCCCAGCCTCAGCCGGCTCGGCATCTTTCCGAATCGGAGCTCGACGGCGCGACCTGCAGGATCGGCGCGACAGGCGTCTCGAGCACCAGGACGGACCCGGCGCTCTCCCGCGAGCCGGGATATCTCCGGGTCGGGAGCAGTCCGTGCGTGGGTGACCCCTGCTGTCTAGATTCAGGGATCCTGAACGGGTCGCGGTAGTCCCGAGGCGCTACAGCACTGTTCGATAGGAATCCGGCACATGTGGTACTCCACCACGCGCGACTCTTTCCCGTGGCTCGCCGTTCTGCGCGAGCGGAAGCCGGCTTCGTGAGCGGTCCGGATAATCTTCTCTTGACGAGGGGTGGCGGCCCGCAGGCTCCGTCCGCGACGCCTGGTCGCTCGACAGCGGGTCTCCCACTCTCGCTTCTGCACAAGGCTTCGAATCGCCTTCAGATCATCTGCGTCGTGCTGTTCGTTATCCTGGCGTTCAGTTGGCTCGGGGGTAACTGGGTCGAAGGCGAACTGGCCTCCGAGTTCACCGACCCGCTGGAGTACGGCCCGGGAGTGATGATGATGGCATCATCGCTTCTGCTATTCGTCCTGGTCCGAAGCTCCAGGCTCTCCCCGTCAACGGTGATCGCGGTCGGGCTCGTCTTCCAGGTGATCATCAGCTTCTGCATACCCATCTCCCAGTACTACGGAGCCTTCTACGAGCTGCAGGCCCGGCACCTCACGAGTGATGTGGTCGGACTCTCGAGCGTCGCGATCTGGATGCTCTTCTACGCCGTCGTCTTTCCCACCAGGCCTCGGCATGCGCTCATCGCCCTGACGCTCTCGGGCTCCGCGGTGCCGATCACGATCGTGGTGTTGGCCGGATTCGGTAACATGCCCGCTCTGGAACCAGGGCAATTCGTTGCGGTCTTCGTCGTGCCATACGTGATAGTCATCGCCGCGTGCTACGTCGCCGCCCGGATCATCTACGGACTGGGACGGGACATCCTCCGCGCCGAGGAGTTGGGCAGCTACCACCTGAAAGAGCTCATCGGGCGGGGGGGAATGGGCGAGGTGTGGAGAGCGAGCCACAACATGCTCGCGCGTCCGGCGGCGATAAAGCTGATTCGAGGCGATACCCTGGACTCGGAGCCCGGCGGCGTGGATACGGCGCTGACCCGCTTCGAGCGGGAAGCACAGGCGACCGCCTCTCTGCAGTCACCCCATACGGTCGAGCTTTACGATTACGGAGTGAGTGACGACGGATCGTTCTACTACGTGATGGAGCTACTCGACGGAATCGATCTCGAATCACTCGTCGAGCGATTCGGACCCCTCCCGGCGGAACGCGTCGTGCACATACTTCGGCAGGCGTGCCTGTCCCTCGGCGAGGCTCACCGAAGGGGCCTCATTCACCGCGATCTGAAGCCGGCGAATCTCTTCCTGTGTCAGCGCGCCTTCGAGCTCGATTTCCTGAAGATCCTGGACTTCGGACTGGTGAGGCATTCGGCGCTCGCGCCAGTGAGCGAGAGTGCGGTGACCAAGACGGGCTTGCTCGCGGGCACACCGAGCTACATGGCGCCGGAAATGGCCATGGGCAGCGAGGAGATGGACGGCCGGGCCGACATCTACGCCCTGGCGTGCGTGGCCTACAAGCTGCTCACCGGTCGCCGTGTTTTCGAGGAGAAGAACGTCGTCGCCACGATCTTCGCGCACGTGAACACGGCTCCCCAGCCCCCGAGCAACGTCTCGGAGTTGCGGATTCCGCCCGAGCTCGATGCCCTCATCCTGGCCTGCCTTTCCAAGGATCCCAGCGGTCGGCCGCGCACAGCCGAGGAGCTGGACCGCGAGCTGGAGAGAATCAGCCTGGCGGAGCCCTGGACGGGGGAGCGAGCCGCTGACTGGTGGCGGATGCACCTGTCCGAGGCCGTCAGCGAAGGCGATCCGATCGGCCCCCCTCCAGCGGATTAGAGCCGAAGCGAGTCGTAACGAAGTCGCAGAAGGGTCGTGCGACCGAGGGTGGGCGCACCGGGGAAAGCGCTGTACCCCGAGTCGAGCAGGTTCTGGATGCCCAGCTGGATCCACAGGCCGGATCGCCCGAACCGGTACCCCACGGAGACGTCCACGACACCGTAGTCCTCTACTTTGCCCGCGAAAACACCGGAGCTCGCCGGGAAGCCTCTCACCGCGCGGGCCCGCAACGTGCCGTGCAGCCCACCGGCGGGATCCCCGTACGTTACCGCCAGTGAGCCTTTGAGCCCGGGCGCGTTGAGGGGTACGACCTCGGCGCCAGGTCCGTCACCCGCAGTGAAGCTGTCGTCGCTTACCCATGAGGCCGTGCCCTCGAGGTTCCAGCGGTCGGTCAGCCACCACGCGAGCGAGAAGTCCAGGCCGTATAGCTCGAACGCGCCCAGATTGCGGTCCGTCATCACGATCGTCGCCCCACTGCCGCCGGCCTGCTCCGGCGCCACGACCCCGAGCGGAATCTCAGCCATGGCACTCGCCACCGCGGCGGCCGCGTCGAGCGCGGTTTCATCGTCGGGGAAGTCGGTGCCGACTCGGGCCAGGAACTCCTCCGCCAGGTAGGAATTCAGCGACGTGCCCTCCAGAAACACGTTCGGCGAGATGACGCGCAGGGCCGAGATCCGATCTGTCACGTGACTGTACCACCCGCTGGCGCCGATGAGGAGCCTCTCGTCGAGCAGGCCCTTGTACCCCACCTCGAACGTGTTCGTGATCCCGGCCTCGAGCGGCGGCAGGTCCTGGATTCCCGCGAGACCCCCGGGAATCGGGACGAAGGGCGGCTCGCCCTCCGAGGCGTCGGGGTTCAGGGTGAGCGCCTGCACGGCAACCTGTGAATCGTCCGGAGGCACCAGCTCGGCGAGAAGTCGAGCGAGGTCGGGATCGAGGTCACCGGTCGCCGCCAGTACCTGGGCCACGGCCACCCCTTCACTCCACAGGACCGGAGCCGAGCTGGGGAGATAGTCCCGGCTCGTCGATCCGATCAGCGGCGCGAACGGGGACAGATGCATGGGCACGTCGTCCGTTCGTCGGAACGTGAAACCGGTGTCGCTCCCTCCCTGGGCCCGAATGTCGTACCGGAACGGCCCGCCGAGAGGCAACGTGGCCCCTGACAGATCGAGGAACAGGGAGATCGTGTTGGGCGTCGAGAAAGCGCGGTTGAACGTCAGCCGCAGGCTGTGGCCAGGCTGCGGCCGATAGACGAGAGCGGCACGAGGGGAGAACACGGGGTCGGCCAGTCGTGAGTTCTTATCGACCCGCGCGGCTAAGACCAGGTCCAGCTGGCGGGCCAGTGACGATTCCCACTGGACGTATCCACCGAGCTCGTTGACATCGTCGTCTTCTTCGTTTCTTCCGTTGATCGTCGAGTCGGTGACCGGAACGGTTCGCAGGAAGTCGATGCCGTACACCAGGCGGTTGCGATCGTCGACTCGCGAAGCGTGCTGAATCTGCGCGACGAAGAGCCGCGAGTTGTCGACCAGCGTCCTTCCCGATCGAAGGAGATACGAACCGTCGTTCGCGTTCCGGTTCAGGTACACCTGGGCGAACAGGTCCTTCCACTGAAGCCTGACCTGGGCGTAGTCGTAGGCCCAGTCGAGGATCTGTGCGGCGCCGAGCCCCGTCAGGTCGACGCTGTTCACGGCAGTCGCCCGCCCTCCCGCGAGCACGAGGCGGGTGTGTGGGTTCGGTCGCCAGTCCACTCGGGCATCGAGCGTCCAGCGCTCGAGGTCTTCGTCCCTTCCGCCCGCGACGTTGCCGACCCGCTGCTCGAGATCCGCCCGGTCGGCGGGATCCGAAAGCTCCAGGCCGTCGGCGAAGTTCAGACAATTGGGGTCGGTGATCTCGAGACCACCTTCCAGGCACGCGTCGGCCATCTGCCTCTGCGCCTGCTCCTCGGCGTCCAGGTAGCCGAAATCCGTCGCCGCGAAGTACTGCCCCGACAGCTTGAATCCGAGCGACTCGCTGGCCCTGAATGCCGCCCGGGCCTCGACGTGCGTCAGGCCCTCGTCGCTCGAGTCGAGGCCCTGTTCCGGCACGGCGGGTTGCTGCCGGATTCCTCCCGTCGCCGAGATGCTGATTCCCGGGTCGTCGATCGGCGATCGGGTGAACGAGTGGATGACTCCCTGCTCGACGTTCGGTCCGTACAGGGCGGACGCCGGCCCCAGCACGACCTCCGCCCGGTCAAGGTCGAGGCTTGTGACCGGATTGAAATACGAAACGTTGGCCCGCAGGGACGGAAGCCTGGCGATGCGGTTGTCGGCGAGCGTCAGGGTGGCACCGGAGAACACGTTGTTGAAGCCGCGGACCACCACGTAGCTCCCCTGGAGTCCCGTCTGCATGAAGTCGACCGCCGTCTGATCCCGCACGTGTTCCACGGTCGTGAGAGCCGGTCGCTCCTGAATGCTCTCGAGGTCGACCGTTTCCACCGCGGCGGGGGCATCCAGGACCTTCTCCCGCGTCCGAGAGACCGACACCGTGAGTGGGTTGAGTCGATACGGCCGCTCGACCATCGTGATCCTCGAATGGGCCACGCGGCCGCCGGCCACGCTCACGACCGGAGCGGGAAGGGTCTCCCAACCGGGCAGCGATGCCTGGACCTCGTATTCTCCTGGCGGGAGTGCGTCGATTCTGAAGGTGCCCCCGGGGCCGGTCAGGGTCGAACGAACGCCCTCGCCTTCGGATAAGGCCAGCTCCACCAGGACGGCGGCGAGCGGCGCTCGACTCGTGGAATCAGACACGGTCCCGACGATGCTGCCGGTGTCCTGGGCCGCGAGAGGTGAAGGAAGCAGCGCAACCGCGCCGATGGACACCAACAAGCCGGACAGGCGCCGGAAGGTCTGCACACCCATGACTTCACCACAGCGAGGGGGCAGTGGAGTCGTTGCCTCAGCGGGGCGCGCTTTGAATGTAAAGGAACAGGGCGGGATCCGCTCGCCGCGATTCTGGTCGGGCGTCGGGTGCCGCGGGGAAGGTGGCGGGGGAAAGATCGCGTTTCGGGGTAGCTATTGATGATCTTGTTAGACAGACGACTCAAACATCAGGCGGTACTTCCATGAGTTCGGAGGACACGAAGGGGACCATCAAGACCAGATCGGGCACCTGGGTTTGGACTGTGAGGGAGCTTCGCGCATGGCCCAAATCGGACGTAACCGGTAAACGTCTGGGCTTCCAGGATCCCTCCAACGCGATCAACCAGATGTCGCTCGAGCTCGAGATGGACGTGGATGATCTTTCCGAGAAGGTGATCCAAAGCCTTTCTCTGGTCCCGCTCAAGCGCAGATTCGAGGATGGCAGTGGCGAAGTGTGGATCGCGCACCCGGTGGATAACGGCGACACGCATCGAGAGGAGCCGGTCGGACGCGTTTCGCTTCACAACCTGGCTCACGGTTCGAAGATGGTGCACTTGCCACCCAAGAGGACTCTGGGCGATATGAAGAACGAGGAGCTGATCGCCCTGGTCTAAACCGAGCCAGCGGATCGCGAATCGGGATAGCGTCCGCATGCCCTTTGAGCGCTTCGGTCGCCCGCCAGGTCTCGGCACGCCGAGGCAGGCCCTCCGCCCCCCCGGGGAAGTACGACGGCTCCTGTGCCAGCACATCCGGGACTCCTCGAACTGACGCGTTCAGGAACGCCCTGTGCGTAACGATCCGGCCGGTCCTGTGACCTGCTCCGAACGCTTCCGGCCCTCGACACCCGAGTACCCTTCTTCCGATCTTGTTTCGCTGCTGTTACCTGTCGTCTTGGGCGAAAGCAGTAGCCGATACGCGTCGGGACCCCAGGAAGGAGACGTCCCAAATGGCCGCGTACCAGGATCCGTTCCACACTCTCGATCCAGACGAAGTCCGTGACCTCGGATTCGGCGAGGCCGTAGCTCGAGACACCAGGAAACGGCTGTTGAATCGGGACGGAACGTTCAA
>JBDHFS010000084.1:0-23382 GCA_039590285.1 Gemmatimonadota bacterium | reverse complement strand
CGCCAGGTCATCCAGGCGACTGGCCTTCATCGTCTGACCGCCTACGTCCAGGACGGTGCGCGTGGCGGGGAACAGGAACTTCGCTCCTCGGGCGGCTGCCGTGAGGTCCGTGACCTTCACGTCGCCGATCGTCGTCTGGTGCCGGCCGAAGCCTGTGGCGACGACGTACCGGACGTCGTCGGACCGTATGCCGGTGTCTGCGAGCGCCCGCTCAAAGCACCGGTCCGCGACCTCCGCCAGCTTGAAGCCGGTGGCTTCCATCGACCGGCCCGCGATCCGTCGCTCTTCGTCCAGAACGAGAGCCTTGGTGTACGTGGAGCCGATGTCTATTCCGGCCGTGAAGCTCATGGCGCTTCCTTCTTGCTCTGCGAAGGAAGACGACCCGCCTGTATGTGGTCGAGCGCGAACAGGGCGGCGCCGAGAGCTCCCATGTAGTGCGATTCCTCGCTCACGTTGACCTTCAATCCGAGGCGCTCGTTGAGCGTCTCGATCATGGCCACGTTGCGGGCGACTCCGCCGGTGAAGGTGACTTCCGACTCGATCCCGACGCGACGCAGGAGACCGGCCGACCGCCCGGCGATCGACTGATGGACGCCCATGAGTATGTCTTCGATCTTCTTTCCCTTGCCGAGCCAGGAAAGAACCTCGGACTCCGCGAACACGGTGCACGTCGTGCTGATCTTCACCGGTCGCTCCCCACGCAGCGCGGTCGGACCGAGCTGGTCCAGCGGAATGTCCAGGGCACTGGACGCGGCCCCGAGAAAGCGACCCGTTCCCGCGGCGCACTTGTCGTTCATGCAGAAGTCGAGGATCTCGCCACTCGGTGAGACGCTGATCGCCTTCGTGTCCTGTCCTCCCATGTCCACGACCGTGCGCGTGGCCGGAAACATCTGAACGGCTCCTCGCCCGTGGCAGCTGATCTCGGTTACCTGCGTGTTGCCGAACGTGACCTTGTAACGGCCGTATCCCGTTCCTACGATGAACTCGACCTCCTCTTCCCGGAGGTCACCATCCTTCAGAGCCTCCTGGAAGGCCTTCTCGGCAGCTCGGATCACGTTCGCGCCCGTGTCCGTCAGGGACCGGGCCACGATGGCGTCCTGCTCGTCGATGATCAGGGCCTTGGTCTGGGTGGATCCGACGTCTACGCCTGCCGCGTAGGCCATTCTCAGCCCTCCGTGTGAGTCAAACGGCTCCGGGAGCCCGTAGTCTTCGCGATGCCAGCCCCTCGAAGAAGGCGTCCACCCGGTTCTTCAGCTGCGCTTCGGATACGACCCGCCGATCCATCATGTCGGACTCGATGAATAGCGTCGCCACGTCCCGGGACTCGAGCAGGGCCCGCCGGCTGTCCGCGAGTCCGGTGGACACCGTGCGACAGCTCTTGATCGGGTGATAGACGACACCGTCCGCCGAATAGCCCGTGATCATCTCGAGCAGGAGATCCGTCTGGAAGAACATGCTGTCCATGGCGTCCCGGACGCTGATGAGAACGCCTTCCGCCAGACTCTCGATGGGACGATCGAGGTCGTACTGGAAACCTACGTTGGATCCTCCCGAGGCGAACCACAGGTAGGTCGAGTTCACGAACGTGCCCCCCAGCTCGGTGAACAGCTCGTTGAAGCGCCGGAAGATCGGGTAGCACGGGACGCCCACGAAGATAAGCCGGTAGAGCTCTTCCGTGGGGGTGCCGATCCCCCGCGCGGCCTTGTACTCCATTTCGGCAACGAGCTCGTCGAAAAAGGCCGCTCCCTCCTGTGTGCCGCGCAGGGCGTTGGCCACACCCAGATAGATTGTCCCGTCGGACAGCGCGTTGAACATGGAGGGGCGGTTCTGGTTCAGCTCGAGCACCTTCTTCCAGCCGCGGTTCATGGTGTTGGCGTGGCCCATGTTCTCGCGCAACCGGTCGATGTCGAACCCGACTCCGGTCACGTCTTCACACAGGGAGATGATCTCTCCGATCTGATGCGCCACGTACTCCAGGTCATTCTCGAAATCGGGATCACCGGGCTTCGACTGCTTCCCGGCCGCTCGGGTGCCCGGGATGTCCAGGGTGTACGTGGGGATGTCGTACATCCGCTCCCAGATCTCGGCCCACTTGATGTAAGTGTTGCAGGCGTTGGTGTTCAGGGCGAGGGCGGGCCTCGGGATGCGACCCATGGGATGCTCTCCTCCCCGCAATTGCGTCGCCATACTCGTGCGCCACGCGGCGAACGGCCGTCTGGAGCGAGTTGATCTCGGGGAACACGATCGGCAGATCGAACACCCGCAGCAGCTCGGCCAGACTTCCCATCACGAATACGTAGGCCGCTCCGCGATCATCCTCCGCCGCTTGCGTGAGATCCTCGAACCACACGCGAAACAGGTCGGCACCCTTTCGGTTGCTGCTCCCGACGATGGTCGCTTCCGTCCCTGCCTGGCTCATCCGTCGCTCCCTCATCTCAGTCGAACAGCAGGTTCTCGAGGAATGTCTCGAGCTGAATCTCGAGCTGGTCGAAGCTCGTCATGTTCTCCTCGAACTCGCTGACGAAGTAGGGTACGTTCGTCTTGTCGAGCGCCCGCGTGTAGCACACCTGCTCCTCGAGACCGGGCTCGCACATCTTGGCCGCGGTCACGATCGCGGCCGTCGCGCCCGAGGACTCGATCCTCCTGAGCAGCATCTCCTCTTTGGGTTTGCGCAGGTCATGCTGTACCGGGCTGTAGGACGAGTTCTCGAGATAGGAGGTGGCGAGGTTGGACAGCGGGTCACCATCGAGCTCGACGTCCTCCAGGATCCAGCGCAGGCCGATGAGCAGATCGTCGTCCACCACGTAGCAGGAACGAGAGATGGACCGGATCAGGTCGAGCGGAGGCTGCTCGCAGAAGCCTCCCTCGAACACCACCCGGATCCTGTCCTGTCTCTTCGCCGGGCGCTCGCGAAGAAGCGGAATGACGGTGCGCAGGAGCGCGTTGTGCTCCTCGCGCGGGATCATGCCGCCGACCGCCACGAGCACGTACGCTTCGTCGGCCGCCATGATCCATGGCTCGTCCCGCTTGACCGCGTACAGCGCGCGGATGAGGGCCCGGTTCTCGTTAAACAGTTGCAGGGATTGCCGCAGATCGTCTTTGCCGACTTCGCGCCCGGCGATCTCCTGCACCGTACGCAGCAGGCGGCCATACTCGGCACGCAGGTAGAGCGCGGCGTGAGGCGAGTTGGCGTTCTGGGGGAGGTAGAGGATCTCACACGGATAGTCCAGATTCCGGCCCCACACGCCGGCCAGGTTGCGGGCGGCGTCGCAGATCGGATGCGTTACGAACATCTCCATCTCGACCCGCCCGGTGAGGGCGAGCTCAAGAGAGGTCTTGAGAATGGAGCACAGGTACGAGCCGAACCGGGACTCGGCCTGGATCGGCTCGAGAGGAGCGCCTCTGATCTTGAGCGGCAGCATTCCCGCGGCGTGCACGATCTCTTCAGGGAAGTAGACCTGGAAGTGGCCCACGACCTTGCCTCCCGCCTCGCGCCACCGCCTCACGGTGGGGTAGTCGGGATCCTCCACGAGGTCGCGGCACAGGTCGATGATCTCGTCGAGCGGACGCCCGACCCACTCGGGAAAGGTCTGACTGATCAAGTCGCTCTCCCTCCGGTTCCTCTCCGACAGCAGAGGACCCTGGCTGTCCGACTCCGTCCCGGCTCCACCCCTCGGCCGCTCACCGATGGCTCCACGTCGGCCGCCGTTTTTCCATGAACGACTTCAGCCCCTCGACGGCATCCCGTGTTTCCATGAGCTGGTCCGTGTACATGCGGCCGGCTCGGGTCAGCGCCTCTCGAAGCTCGGGCTCGTTCCGTCCCGCGAGCATCCGTTTGGCCACCCCCAGGGTCGCGCCGCTGTGGCGGGTGATCCGTCCGGCAAGCTGCAACGCGGCTACCTCGAGCTGGTCGTCGGGGACGACCTGCTGCACGATGCCGGTCCGTAGAGCATCTGCCGAGCTCATGGCCTCACCGGTGTAGACGATCTCGGCCGCGGCGCCTCTTCCGCACAGGAAGGGTAGGAGCGCACACGCCGCGGGCGGGAGAACGCCGAGAAGAACCTCGGGCTGTCCGAAGCTCGCTCCCTCGGCGGCGACGATCAGGTCGGCCGACATCGCCACCTCGAATCCGGCTCCGAGGCAGCGTCCCTGAACGGCGGCCACCACCGGCAAGGGGAACGTGGCGACCGCAAGCACCGTGTCCAGGAACTCCGGTATGAGCTCCGCATAGGTCGGCGGGAGGTGCTCACCGACATCGGCGCCGGCAGAGAAGTGCTTTCCCCTGGCGGTGAGCAGCACAGCCCGGAGAGACGACTCGGCCGCGAGTTCCGCCAGGCCCTCCCTGAGCTGCGCCAGCATGCTCCGCGTGAGGATGTTGAGCGGCGGGTCGGCCAGGGTGACCCGCCCCAGTCCTTCCGCGTGACTCGTTTCGACGCTCATCGTTTCAGGCGCTCCCGGCGGTCTTCACCCACCGTGTGCCCGGTATCTCCAGGCTGTAGTAGACTCTGATTCGTTCTTCCTCCTCGCTCATGCGTGGCACGAGTTGGAGGTCCATGCCTATCTCTATGTCCTCTTCCTGAACGGTCTCCCCGATCCACGCCACCGCCCGGCCGCCCTCCTCCAGGTCGACCATTCCCACGACGTACGGGGTGAGTCGCTCGAATCCGGTGGGAGCCGCCTCGATGCGGGTATACGTATGAAGCGTGCCTCGGCCGCTATACTCGATGAACTCGAAGTGCTCATCCAGGCACGCACTACAGTCCGACCGAGGAGGGAACGTCACGGCGCCGCATCCCTGGCAGCACGATCCCATGATGCGCCCTTCGCGCAGGTGGTCAGCGAAGCCTTCGACCTTCGTGTAAGGTACGTAGCTTACGAGCCCGAACCATTTGAACATGCTTCAATCCCTGGAGAGGATCTGGACGAAGCAGTACTGCCCGATCCCCCCGACATTATGTGTCAGGCCGATGTCAGCGTCGGGCACCTGCCGGTCTTCAGCCGCTCCCCGCAGCTGCTTCACGATCTCGTATGTCATCGAAACGCCGGTCGCGCCGATCGGATGCCCCTTGGCCTTGAGTCCTCCGTCGACGTTCACCGGGACATCTCCCCCGATATACGTCCGGCCCTCAGCGGCGAACGGTCCGCCCTTGCCCTTGGGACAGAATCCCAGATCCTCGTATGCCATGATCTCGGCGATCGTAAAACAGTCGTGGACTTCGGCCACATCGATGTCCCCCGCGCCGACTCCCGCCATGTCATAGGCCTCGGCTGCTGCCGCGACCGCGCTGGGCAGACCCACCAGACTGGCTCTCCGAAGCACGGACATGCTCGCCGTGGCGCACCCCATCCCGGAAAGCCACACCGGACTCGCCGAATGCTCCCGTGCCCGCTCCTCGGATGCCAGAATCACGCAGGCGGCCCCGTCAGCGTTCGCGCAGCAGTCGTAGACGTGAAACGGCGTTGCCACGCGGTCGGAAAGGCGAGCCTTCTCGACGGTGATCTCCTTGCGAAACAGCGCATAGGGATTGAGTGCACCGTAATGGTGATTCTTGACCGCCACCGCCGCCAGCTGGTCCGTCGTCGTCCCGAACTCATGCATGTGCCGCCTGGCGAACATCGCGTAATACGCGGGAAAGGTGGTGCCGAATCCCGACTCCCACTGCACTTCCCCCACTCTGCCCATGAGGGCGAGGATCTCCGCCGTGCCCAGCTCCGTCATCTTCTGGCACCCGATGACGGCTACGACATCGTGCACGCCGGCCCGGATGGCCAGCCAGCCGCTCCGGATGGCGGCACTGCCCGAGGCGCATGCGGCCTCGGTCAGCCAGGTCGGGCGTGGCAGCAACCCCAGGTACTCCTGAACGACCCCGGCCAGCGAGCGTTGCTTGTGATACTCGGGAACCGCCCCGATCACGGAGGCGTCGACGTCTCCGGGCTGAAGACCGGAGTCCAGGATGGCCTCCCGGAAAGCTTCGAAGGCGAGCTCCTGTACCGTGGCGTCGCTGCGCCTTCCGAACACGCCGTGTCCGATGCCGATGACCCCTACTCGTCTTGCCATTGACCGCCGTTCTAGATGTACTGTCCGCCGTCCACCTTGATGACCTCGCCCGTGATGTGCCGAGCCCTGTCAGAGCACAGGAAGACCACCACGTTCGCGCAGTCCTCGGGTGAAGCGAGTCGCCCCAGGACCGACTCGTCCACCGCCTGCTCCAGGAACTCGGGGGCCAGGGCTCGAGCCATCTCGGTCATGACCATCCCGGGCGCCACGACGTTGACGTTCGCGTTGAACTTGCCGAGCTCGCGGGCAAGCGCCTTGCTCAGGGCGATCTCTCCCCCCTTCGAGGCGCTGTAGTTGGTCTGCCCGTGCTTGCCTCGCAGGCCGTTGATAGACGCGATATTGACGATCTTCCCACTCCTCTGATCCTTGAAGATCCGCGCCGCCGCCCGGTTGAAACTGAAGTAGCCCTTGAGGTTCACGGCGATCACGTCATCCCACTGAGTCTCCGACATCCGCCAGATCACGGCATCCCGGTTGACCCCCGCGTTGCATACGAGGATGTCGAGCCGGCCCAGGACGCCGATCACTTCCGTTACGCATGCTTCCGCACTCGGGAAGCTGCGGACGTCCACTTCCACGGCATGCGCGCGTCGGCCCGTCTCCTCGATGGCCCGAACCACTTCCGCCGCCTCGGCGTCGAGACGCTGATCGGCGATGGCCACGTCGCAGCCTTCCCGGGCGAGGGCCAGGGCAATCGCGGCGCCGATACCGCGGCGGCCACCCGTCACCAGGGCCACCCTGCCTTCCAGGTTCAGCTCCATACATTCCTTTCCGGCTCACCGCCGAACGGCGGGCGCCGATACCGCCTCACGATTCCGGCCGATACTGTGGAGATATCTCCCGCAGCAGCTCGTCGTCCCATGGATGCCCCTGCGCCAGAAGTTGCCGGAGCCGCACGAAGTCCACCTCACGCCGTCCCTTGGGGCCCTCGTTGAACGCGCGGAAACCGGCCTTGGCCTCCGTCATCATGTTCAGCGCCAGCCATTCACGGTTGGTGACATTCGTGTTGTCCCAATGCCATTGCTTGTGCTTGCGGAGGCCGTTGACGGTCTTCGACACACAATCGGGCATCAGCATCAGTATCTTCGTGCACAGCCGGTCCACCGCCTGGTCGAGACGGCTGAGATCGACCTCCGCCCGGGCCAGGATCTCCTTCCCCGCGTCCCTCTCCGCCCCCCGTTTGAAGTCGCCGAGGACTACGCGGCCGAAACCATCCAGCACCCGATCCGTGACTACCAGGGGGTTGGGAATCCACTCCCCGTCCAGCTTCAGGACCGGCTCCATCTCGTTGATGAGTCCCAGGTACAGGGCCTTGTGAGCGCTCCAGGTCTCGCAAAGCGTGCAGCTCTCCATGGCCCGGGAGAAGCCGACATAAAGAGGCAGGAAATCCGTAGAGCCACCATCGGGAGCCGAACCGTGTCTCGGGCCGGCCTGCCCGAAGACGGCGGTGTCCGCCGCGACGCTGAAGTCACACGCCATGCCGATCTCCTGTCCGCCGGCGATTCGCATGCCGTTGACCCGATTCACGACCGGCTTGTCGCACCGGAGAATGGCGTCGATCATGTCGTTGAACAGACGCATGTACTGCTTGTATTCCTGGGGATTCCCGGCGTAGTACTCGGCGTACTCCTTGGTATTCCCGCCGGTGCAGAAGGCCTTGTCACCCGTGGCAGTGAAGACGCAGCACACCACCCGTCGGTCCATGCTCGCCTGTCGGAACGCGAGAATGACCTGCTTCACGGCCTCCGTCGTGTAGCTGTTGTATTGGCTCGGGTTGTCGAGGTAGATCCAGGCATTGAACAGGCCCTCGACCTCCCCGCCGGTCGGCTCGAGGGCCGGACGGAGCTCGTAGCGGATTTGATCGAAGTCCCTTTCAGGTACAAGCGTGTGGCTCTTCAGCATTGATGCCTCTCCGTGCTCATCGGCCGTCTCGACCGATCAGGGATTCCAGTCCGGTACCAGGATCGCGCGCCTGGTGATCGCGTGATCGGCTACGTCCCGCACCACCTCCGCTCCCCGGCTCATCGGGAAAGATTCGATGAACGGGCCCAGCATGATCTTGTCTTCGGTGACCAGCCGCAGGGCTTCGGGATAAAGCTCGGGCTTGCATCCCCACGTGCCCTGAACTGTGGCATCGAAGGCCATGAGGTTGCTCAGTCGGAGATCGGTCTTGGCGAGGGTGAAGCCGATGACGACGAGAGTGGATGCGTACGTGAGAAGACCGTAGGCCGTGGCCTGCCCGGCTGTCGTCCCCGAGCACTCGAAGATCTTCCAGCCATGAGGATCGCAGCCCCACTCGGCGGCATGTCCGGTGACTTCCTTTCTCAAGGTCTTGAAGTCGTTGTCGGCTGCGCTCAGCGTGAGGCTCGCACCGTAACCGGCGATCGCCGCCAGCTTGTCGTCGTCGATATCGATGGCGATGACGCGAGCCCCGAGGGCCGCCGCAATCTGTGCGCAATGGGTCCCGACTCCCCCGATCCCCACCACAACGGCCAGGTCCCCGGCGCGAAGGTCACAACGGACGATCGCCTGGTACGGCGTGGTCACCGCGTCCGCGACGACGGAAAGCTCCGCCAGCTCGTAGGATCCGCGCGATTCAATTGGGCATAACCCGCGCGCCGGAACCGCGATGAACTCGGCGAACCCGCCGTCCATGTCGTTTCCCGGCATGAGCTGGGACCGGCAGACATTCCCCCGTCCGCCACGACAAAGCGCACACTCGCCGCATGGAATGACGGCCGGAACGATCACTTCACGACCGACGAGCTCCGCACCGGCCGGGCCGGCCTCCACGACCGTCCCGCTGATCTCGTGTCCGAGGGTCAGGGGCAGCCGGCGCTTGGTCGGGACTCCGTCGAGCCAGAACCCGATGTCCGTGTGACAGACTCCGCATCCGGCGACCCGGACGAGTACCTCGTCGCCGGCAGGCTCCGGCGTGGGCAGATCGGTCAGCTCCAGCGGCTCTCCGACCGCACGGAGTCGAATCGCTTTCATGCATCACCTTCCTGGGCTGATGTCTGGCCGCAGGTCAGACCCGCGACCAGCTGGTCGGCGAACTCGGCACCCAGTTCATCGGCCTGCAGGCTGCCTTCCGGCCGGTACCAGCGGGCGATCCAGTTGATGGAGCCGAGGATCGCGAAGACCGCCACCTTGGAGTTCACCGGGCGAAATTCCCCGCTCCTGATTCCGGATTCGATCAGGCGGCGAAGCGCCCTCTCGTAGCGATCCCGTGCCGCCACCACTTCCTTCTGTCTCTCCTCCGACAGCGCCGTTACTTCGAATGCCAGGGGCGAACCGTCCAGGGTGTCGGTCATCACCCGGACGTGTTCCCGGATCACGAAGCCCAGTCGTTCCGCCCGTGACTCGATGGACCGGGCCTCTTTCAGAAGTCGCTCGATCTCCCTCAGCGAGCGCCGGTGACACTCGTACAGGATGGCCTGCTTGTCGGGGAAGTAATGGTAGAGAGCTGTTTTCCGGACGCCGAGGTAGCCGGCGATGTCTTCGAGGGTGGTGGCGTAGTAGCCCTTCTGGCGGAAAGCCCGAAGGGCGGAGTGCAGGATCTCATCGCGGCGTCGATTCCGCTTCGCCCGCACGTGGGAGGACTTGCTCTGCGACTTTGGGTCGGGCATGAGCCAAGCCTGAACGAGATATTTGAATTCGCGTTCAGAATTTTAACGCACGTTCGGAGAGAGTCAAGCGAGCCGCTACGGCTCGATCACTTCGGCACCCGCCACACCGTGTCGACGATCGTTCCGTCCACCCACTTGATCACGGCAACGGGCTCATCTCCAAGCACCGGCTTCGCGGGCGGGCCTCCCACAAGGAGCTCTACCTCGCTCTTGATCTCCTCGATCGGACGGATCGGAAGATCGGATCCCTCGAGGGCTGCCAGCAGGTCCGTCCGGCGTGGGTTCACGGCTATGCCGCGCTCGGTGACGATCACATCCACGAGCTCGCCCGGCCCGGTGATCGTCGTGACCTCGTCCACGATCACGGGGATCCGGTCACGGAATGAGGGCAATGCGAGGATCGTGCACCCAGAGAACAGACAGTTCTGCCAGCCACCGATCCCGTGCAGAAGCATGCCGTCGGAATGCGTGACGACGTTGGCGTTGAAGTTCACGTCCACCTCGGTCGCGCCGAGCACGACCGCATCCACCATGGACGCGAAGTTGCCCTTGCCGTGGTAGTTGTAGGAGGTGAAGGGGGACGTGGCCACGTGTCGCGGATCGGATCCGATCGACTGCACGCCCGCCAGATCGAATGTCTGCCCGTCCAGGATGTAGTCGGTCAGTCCCTCCTCGAGCAGGTCCACCAGGTAACCGGTCGAGCCGCCCCGCACGAAGCGCGCTCTTACGCCCGCGTCGATCATCATCTGCCGGATACAGTGGACGAAGGCCAGCGCGATACCCCCCGCGCCGGCCTGGAAGGAGAATCCGTCCTTCAGGATTCCCGCGTCGCGCACGAAGCGGGCGACGTACTCGGCGATGAGCAGTCGATCCGGGCTCTTCGTGACCACCGTGGTGCCGGATACGATCTTCTCCGGGTCCCCGATCGAGTCCACCTCGACCACGCAGTCCACGTTGTTGCCCTGGATCTGCCACGGAACGCAGGGGAAAGGCACCAGGTTGTCGGTGACCACGATCACGTGGTCCGCGTAGATCGAATCCGCCAGGGCGAAGCCCAGCGAGCCGCACGCGGAGGGTCCGTGCGAGCCATCGGCGTTGCCGAACGGATCGGCGGTCGGGGCTGCGATCACTGCGATGTCTATGTGAACCTCGCCATCCTGGATCGCCTGCCAGCGTCCTCCGTGCGAGCGGAGCACACCCAGACCGCGCATGTGCCCGCGCGAGCAGTAGGCACCCAGGGGTCCGTTCATCGATCCTTCGATGTGGTGCACCACGCCGCTCTCCATCAGGTCGATCACCGGTTCGTGGCACGGAAACGAAGCACTTGGGCGCCACATCAGGTCCTTGGCGCCGAGCTCCGCCGCCGCCGTCAGCGCCGACATGGCCACCCTGTCCCCGTTCCTGAGGTGGTGGTGTGTGGAGATCGTCACGCCGTCCCGCAGGCCGCAGCGCTCTAGAGCGGTCCTGAGGTCCGGCACCCGTTTGTCGCCGCTCTCCGGGTAATCGGCGGCCGACCGGACGGGCGGCCCGTGCTTCGATCCCCGCGGCGCGGAGGCGCCCACTCCGCCGAACGGTCGCGACGGTGTACCGTTCACCGTCACCGGAACCCGACGGCCCAGCGAATTGACGACGAACTCCGTGCTGGCCTTCCTGTTCGCGCTCATGAGTCTGGCTCCTCGATGAGCCCGGCCTGCCGGGCCACATGCACGAGGCGCTGTGCCCGCAGCACCACGGGTGGATCGACCATGCGGGTACCGAGGCTGACCACGCCGAGGCCCTTCGCCTCAGCCTCCTCAAACGCCGCGACAATAGCCATGGCGCGCTCGATCTCGGCTTGCGAAGGGGCGAAGGCCTCGTGGATGGGACGGATCTGCCGGGGATGGATGCAGCCCATCCCCTCGAAGCCGAGGCCACGGGATCGAGCGGCCCAGGTCCGGAGCCCTTCTTCGTCTCCCACGTCGCCGAAGACGGAGTCGATCGCCTGGGCACCCACCGCGCGGGCGGCGTTCACGAGGCGGCCACGGGCGTACAGGGACTCGGATCCTTCGAGCGTCTTGCGAACTCCGAGGTCGGCGGTGTAATCCTCGAGCCCTATCGTCAGCGCGACGACGGCCGGAGAAGCGCCCGCTATATCGAACGCGTTCTCGATGCCGAGGGCTGTTTCCAGGATCGGCATGATCCAGATCGGCGGGTCTCCACCGGGAGGCTCCGCGAGGATCTCCCTGATGCGCGTATCCACCTCGGCGACCTGTTCCGCGGTCTCCGCCTTCGGAATCAGCAGCAGATCCGGCCTCTCGGGGACCATGGCTACCAGATCGTCGAGCCCGAGAGGCAGCTGGTTGATCCGCACCATACGCTCCGCGTGACCGAAGTCGACGCACCGCAGAGCGTTCCGCACCACCATCCGGGCCGCGTCCTTCTGCGCCGGGTGTACGCTGTCCTCGAGGTCGAGGATCACTCCGTCGGGTCCGTGCAGTCCGGCATTGAGCTGTAGCTTGGGCTGGTCTCCCGGCAGGTACAGGCGGGACCTGCGCAGGCGATCACGCGCCGTGCGCGGCCGCTCCGGGACCGAGCGATTCGGCCTTCCGTCGCCGCCGGGTCCGGCTCCCGCCCTCAGAGCCGCGGTCTCGACGCGTGCCGCGATGACGAACGGTACCGCACCCTTGTCGTCGATCCGGACCCGGGCGTGCTCCACGCCGAGGCCGGCAAGCGTGGCCCGGGTCGTTGCCTCGATGGACGCCCCGTACAGGGATGCGACCTTGGAGACCACTTCGATCTCCGTGCCGCCGCCATCCGTAAGCTCCACGATGACGTGCAGGTCGGACCGGACGTCGTCACCCGGCCGACCCGCCTCGCCTCTGCCTGCTGCCGACACTCGGACCTCCTCAGCCCAGCTTCGAGATGATGGCGTCGGTGATCTCGGTGGTCGATGCCGCTCCCCGCGAGAGAACGTCCGCTCCACCCGGAAGCCGAAGCATGTCGTACGCCCGCACCTCGCCCTGGTTGACGACCGCGGCAACCGCCTTCCGCAAGGCCTCCGCGCGGTCGATCTCGCCGATGTGGTCAAGGAGCATGGCTGCCGTGAGGACCATGGCGATCGGGTTCACGATAGAGGGCATCAGATCCGCGTACTTGGGGGCCGAGCCGTGCGTCGGCTCGAAGACGGCCACCTCGTCACCGATGTTGGCGGAGCAGGCGAAGCCGAGGCCCCCGACGAGGCCGGCGAACGCGTCCGATACGATGTCACCGAACATGTTGCCGGCCACGATGACGGAGTAATCCTCCGGATTCTTGGTGAGCCACATCATCTGCGCGTCGATGTTGGTGGACCACAGTTGGATGTCCGGGTAGTCCGCCTTCACCCTCCGGGCTTCCTCCTCCATCATCCCTGAGGTCTCACGCAGCACGTTGGGCTTCTCGCACACCGTGACCAACCGCTTGAACTTGGGGTGCTGCTTCAGGGCCGCCCGGACGAAATCCGGAGGGTCCGTCCACTCCACTCCGCCGTACAACCCCTCGGTGTTCTGGCGGAAGATCACGGCGTCGACGTTCGGTTCTTCCCAGCCTCCATCGGCCGTCCGTCGTATGAAGTTGAGCGGATTCCCCGGGAACGAGCGACACGGCCGGATGGAAACGTCGAGGTTGAATCGCTGTCGCAGCCCGACGATCGGGCTGTAGTACACCAGGTCCCGCCCCTGCAGGTCCGGGTTCAGCTCGGCCGCCGCCTCGTTCTTCGGCTTGGACGTGATGGCGCCGAACAGCCCAAGGCCGTGCTCGGCCAGCAGGTCGACAGTCCGTTCCGGCAGCGGGTTCCCTTCGTCGATCCAGAGCTCCCACCCGATGTCGGCGTGCACGTAGTCCGCCGCGAAGCCCACCGCGTCGAGAACGCGGATCGCCTCCGGGAGCACGATCTGTCCGATCCCATCACCGGGCATTGAGACTACCGTTCTACGAGCCATGGTTTGCCTCTCCTGTTCCTCTCACGGTACGACTCCGAGCCGGGCCCGGACCTGGTTCTCGATGCCGCCCGCCACGACGAGTGCCTGGGGGACGGCGCCCAGCGGGACGAACGTGAACACGTCCTCCCCCAGCGTCACCGTGCCACGCCCGAAATCGATCTCCAGCAGGTCACCCGGAATCAGTGTGGGGGATCCGGCGTCGGCGTATCGCTCCTTGAGCCGGTCGACGAGCGCGGGACACTCGATGCACACGAATCCATTGTTGAAGGCGTTGCGCAGGTAGGTCTGAGAGAAGCTGCCCGCTATCACCAGCGCGATCTCCGCCGCCTGGAGCGCCGTCGCCGCCTGCTCGCGGCTGGAGCCCGTGCCGAAGTTGTAGGCTCCGACGAGCACGTCACCCGGCTGGACGGCCGCCGCGAACCCCGGGTCGTAGTTCCGCATCACGACCTCGGCCATATCCTCGGGTGTCATCCCCTCGCGATAGGTGAAGTCTTTCCCGTAGATGCCGTCCGTGTTGAGGTTATCGTGCGGGACGAACACCAGACGGCCCTCATGGCTGGCCGGGAAGCCGGGCACGATCCGGACCTCCGCCGGCTCGCTCTCCTCCTCGTCGGCCAGCCGGAAAACGTACGTGGGAGCACCGTCAACGGACGCCGACGGAGAGCAGATGTATCCGGCGATCGCGGAGGCGGCCACCACCGCCGGGCTGGCCAGGTAAGCCTGCGCGTCCGGGCTGCCCATCCGTCCCTTGAAGTTCCGATTGGTGGCCGAGATCCCTATCTCGCCCGGTTCGAGCAGCCCCATACCGAGCCCGATGCACGGACCGCAGCCGGGCGGCAGCGCGTGGGCCCCAGCCGCCACGAGCGTGTCCCAGGCGCCCCCGGCCTCGGCGGCCTCCTGCACCTCCCGGCTCGCCGCCGCCACGTACATCTCGACCCCATCCGCCACCCTCTGTCCCTCGAGCACGGCCGCCGCGGCCTCGAGGTCCTCGAGGCGGCTGTTCACGCACGACACCAGGTACGCCTTCTGGATCGCTACCTTCTCCGCCTCGATGTCCGCGACCGATCGCATCACCTGCACCGAGTCCGGCCCGGACACATGCGGTGTGACGCGCGAGAGATCCAGCTCTATGACGCCCTCGTAGCGCGCGCTGGAACCGGGACGGGGGGGGTCGGCCGCCCATTCCTCCAGCTCGGCCTCGCTGAACCGGTCGAACGCGCCCAGCTGGCCCATCGTCTCGCGGCGCCGTCGCAGGTAGGTCAGAGTGACATCGTCCACCGGGAACCAGCCCACGAGCGCGCCCCACTCCGTGGTCATGTTCGAGATGCTGAACCTCTCGTCCATCGACAGACCCGCGACGCCGGGCCCGTGGAACTCGACGGCGGCGTTCAGCACTTCGCCCTGATTGTACAGGCCGCATAGAGTGATGATGACGTCCTTGCCGGTGACACCTTGGGGCAGGTCACCCTCAAGGAGGACCTTCACCGTGCGGGGGATCTGCCACCAGAACTCGCCCGTCGCCCAGATCGCTGCGGCATCGGTGCGCACGACCGGCGTGCCGAGCGCCCCCAGGGCGCCGTACATGTTGGAGTGAGAATCCGAGCCCACGACGAGCGAGCCGGGAACGACAAACCCGTGCGACACCATGATCTGATGCCCGATTCCGGTGCCGGCCGGATAGAACCGGATGCCGTGGGTCGCGGCGAACTCTTCGATGCGCCGGTACTTGTCGAGATTGGCGTCGGAGGTGTTCTGGATGTCGTGATCCAGGACGAACACGGGCTGGTCGCTGTCGGCCACCGCCGGGACGCCGATCGTATGGAATTTCTTGATCACCGCCGCGGTGTTGTCGTGCGTCAGCACGTGACGGGGTCTCAGAGAAACCACGTCGCCCGTTCGGAGGGGCCGCGCCGGCCCTTCCATCAGGTGGCTCTGAGCGATCCGCTCGACCATCGTCTGGCCCATCATTCCCTCCGCTTCAGCGCGCCGGGGATCAGAGATCCGTGACGCACAGATCGAGGAGCTCGGTCACCGAGTCCATCTCATCCACCCGCCACACGGCGTCCTTCAGACGGCGTGCCTTTTCGCTGGACAGGACCCCTTCGGCCAGGGCGTCGAACTTGCCCTCAATCTCGGCTTCGGTGAGTGGATTCCGGGGATCACCCTTCGGATAGTCGAGCTCCATGCCCACCTGCCGCCCGTCCGTCGTCTCGATCGTGACACCGACCCTCTGGAGGGCGGGGAAGACCTTCTCGATCTCGGGATCCGCGACCACCTCCACCTTGTGCAGCTGCTCACGGATCCGCGGATCCATGATCTTCTCCTGCTCGAACTCGGCAGGCGTCACCCGGCGCTCGACCAGGGCCGCGGCGATCACGTAGGGAAGGCTGTGATCGGCGGTCTCCTTGCTACGTGGATCGTACTTCGTGGGGTCGGCCAGAATATCCGCGGCACGCGCCAGAGACCGGATGCGGATCTTCGCCACGTCCTCCGGCACGAGGTCGTTCTCCTCGACCAGCTGCAGGACGGCCGAGATCGGGGCGTGCGTCAGCGCCTCGGTGGGGAAGTACTTCATCCCGCAGCGCTCGATGCGCCACGAGTCCCCGAGCCCGTCCGTCAGGATCTCGAGCTTCCATTCGGGTCCCATGCAGTGCACGAGACCTTCCTTGCCATCGATCACATGCTCCGGTCCCGAATACCCCTTGTCAGCCAGCAGGGCGGCCATGACGCCGGCCTCGGTGGCCATCGGGTCCACGGTGTTCTTCATCATCGTGAGCTTGCCGGCCGTCACGGCGCCCAGGGTACCCGAGTGAGAAGCCGAGATACCTATGGCGTGCTGGATCTTCTCCCACGGCAGGTCAAGCATGCGGCCGGCCACCATGGGCGATACGAACGCGGTCAGCGTGCCGTGGTGCCACCCACGCTCTCGAATTCCGGGGATCGCCGCCTCGCATAGACGCATCTCGAACTCGTGGCCCAGAACGATGCCCACGATGAGCTCACGGCCACCCTTCCCCTGCCGCTCGGCGCAGGCCAGCGCGGCCGGGATGATATCCGAGGGATGGGAGGGGTCCTGCTGCCAGTAGATGTCGTTGTAGTCCATCACGCGCACCATGAGCGCGTTGGCCAGGGCAGCCGAGACGACGTCCATCCGGGCGCCCGAGCCGATCACCGTCGCTGGTCCTTCACCGGCGACTTCACCCAGCACGTCGAGCGCGATCTCCACGTCCTCCTGCTGATAGCCGCCCAGTGCGCAGCCGATCGAGTCGAGCAGGTAGCGCCTCGCTTCGTGGACGGCCCGCTCGCCGATATCCTCGAACCTCAGCTCGGCGGCCCAGCGGGACATGGTGGCCGTGATGGTTTCCGACATGACTGAAGCCTCCTTAGCAGGTTGCTGAAGAGCCCCGGACGGATTCAGCCCGCCAGGTTCTTGAACGGCAGATAGCTCATAAAGTCCGCGTGGTGGATGATCGTCGCCTCCGTGGTGCGCGTGACCAGGTCACCCTCGGCCGCGTGGGCCGCGATGATGTGGCACACCTCGTCGGGCACGCCGCACTCGAGCGCCACCGCGACGCCCGTGAACGGGTGCCGCAGGGCCTTGCCACGAGCGCTCTGGCGGGTCTCGCCGTCGACCTTCTCGTATTCCAGCACCTTGCCGACGTCCGCGAGGATGGCGCCGGCGATGACCGTGTCCAGGTCGATCGGCAGCGCGTGGCCCAGAAACTCTTGCATGGCTTCCGCGCTTCGTCGGGCGATGTGGACCACGCAGCGCTTGTGCTGCATGAACGTGGCCGGGCAGTTCGGAACCAGGAGCGTGAACGGGATCTCCTCGAGGTCTTGAGGTTCAAGGGGGCTGCGCTCCATGGCGCGAACCCACGTTTCCGTCACGGCCTCCCGCAGGTCGGGTTTCTGTATCCACTGGAGCTCCGGCCACAGTCGCTCGACCGCCTGTCGCATCTTCTTCGACTCCGTTGTCGGGTGGTGGCGCCGCGCGGGCGACCGCCTCGCCCGGGGACATGGGATGAAGGTGCAGGAAGCGTACCGCGCCGCAAACGTGGACGCGGCACGACGCGACTTTCTAAACCGATATTCCTGTTGCATATACGCGTGCGTATCGCACCAGGCGACGCGGAGCCATCGCGTGGACCGGCCTGCAAGCCGTCGAGCGGGAGACAAAGCGTCCCACACCGGGACGGAGTGCGACCGGCGATACGCGATGTCCGCCCCGGCGGCTGGCATGACGATTGCTCCGATTCGGAGCACGGAGCGCCCCCTCCTCCCGGCCCGAGACACTATGGAGAGCCCCCATGTCCCAGACCCTTCCAGCGCCCCGCCCGAGCGGAACCGTGTCCGTGGAGGAAGCGATCGAGAGTCGGCGTTCCGTCCGCGACTTCAAGCCCGAAACGTTGACCCGTGACGACACGGCCCAGCTCCTTTGGTCTGCGCAGGGTCTGACCGGGGACGCCGGCCTGCGGGCGGCCCCGTCGGCGGGGGCGCTGTATCCGCTCGAGCTGTACTTGGCTACCGAAGAGGGACTCGACCGGTATGTACCGGAGAAGCACGAGCTCGAGCGCGTCGTGTCGGCGGACCTGCGCCCGCCCATCCGTAAAGCGTCTCTCGACCAGGCGTGCATTACGTCCGCTCCGGCCGTGTTCATCTTCACGGCCGTGTACGATAGAACCTGCGGCGAATATGGAAGCCGGGGCCGCATGTACGTACACATCGACCTGGGCCATGCCGCCCAGAACCTCCTTCTTCAGGCCGAGGTCCTGGGGCTCGCCGGCGTACCCGTAGCCGCGTTCGACCCGGACGAGTTACGGCCGATTCTGGCTCTGCCCGAGGGCGAGGTGCCGGTGTACCTCGTTCCCATCGGCCGCCCCCTGTGAACGCACGAAATGGAGGCCCCATGCTCTTCTCGCGTAGACCGGCCGGGAAGATCGTCGGCCGCCTGTGTCGCCTCGCTTTCCTGCTGTTCCTGCTCCTCGCCCTTCCGGGGCCCGCCGGCGTGGCGGTTGCCCAGGAAGTCGATCTCGAGGCTCTCGACGGCTGGATCGAGGCCCTGATGGACGACTGGCCGACGCCTGGACTCGCCGTCGGCATCGTCAAGGATGACAGTCTGGTGTTCGCCCGCGGCTACGGATCGCGGCGGCTCGGCGAGGACGCGCCGGTGGACGAGCACACGCTGTTCGCTGTGGCCTCGAACTCGAAGGCCTTCACGGTGGCCGTCCTCGGCATGCTCGTGGAGGAAGGAACGATCGGGTGGGACGACCGCGTGATCGATCACATGCCGAACTTCCGCATGTCCGATCCATGGGTCACGAGGGAGATCCGCATCCGTGATCTGCTCACACACCGAAGCGGTCTCGCCACGTTCGGCGGCGATCACCTGTGGATCGGGTCCACCAACGACCGGGACGAGATCGTCAGCCGGATCCGCCACCTGGAGCCGGTCGGACCGTTCCGGGCCTCGTATCACTACCAGAACCTGATGTTCCTGGTAGCCGTCCATGGACCGTGACCGGATCTTCCTGACGATCGGCATGACCGAGAGCAACACTTCCGTGCTCGACCTGGAGGATCTGGAGAACGTGGCGACGCCGCACGAGGTGGTCCAGGGCGAGCTTCGATCCGTGCAGTACGATAACGTGGACGGTGTGGCTCCGGCCGCCGCCGTGAATACCAACGTCGTGGACATGGCTAGCTGGATGCGCCTCAACCTGAACGGCGGAGTGTACGAGGGCCGGCGGATTCTCGCCCCGGCCACAGTCCGGGAGATGCAACGGATCCAGTATCCGCTGGATGTCTCCGTGTGGGCGCAGGAGAACCTGGGGCAACGCTTCAACGGATACGGCCTCGGGTGGAACATCTGGGACTACAGGGGCCGGAAGGTCGTGAGCCACTCCGGCGGACTCACCGGCATGATCTCCCTGCAGACGCTGCTCCCGGAGGAGCGTCTGGGCATCATCGTGCTGACCAACTACGCCCCCGACGCTCCGACGCGAGCCATCACGTACCGCATCCTGGACGCGTATCTGGGCGAGCCCCCACGGGACTGGAACGAGGTCTACCTGAACTCCCGGCGCCAGAGAGAGGAACGTGCCCGACAACAGGAGGAACGGCTTCGCGAGGCTCGCGTCGGGGAGACGACGCCGTCATTGCCGCTCGTGGCGTACACCGGCGTGTACTCGGAACCGGCATCCGGCGACGCCGTCGTACGGCTGGAGGAAGGACACCTGGTGTTCGACTACAACCCGCGGCACCTGGGCGACCTCGAGCACTGGCACCACGACGTCTTCCGGGTCACATGGCGCCACCCGATATACGACATGCCGGCCCGGTCTTTCCTTCGGTTCCGGCTCGGCGACGCGGGCGACGTGACCGCACTCGATGTTACTTTCTACGACCCGATCCGCTTCGAGCGAAAAGACGAGTAGGCCCGCTCGGGGTCGGCATCAACCGAACCAGGCTCGCGGCCGAGCTAGCCCGTCAAAGGCTTCCCTGTCTTCTGGAGCAGCCAGCCCACGAAGGCGCCGAGCCAACCCGTGAACGACGAGGCGACGAAGCCCAGCGGCAGGAGTTTCCACGCATAGCCGTGCAGCGGGATGGCGACGATCAGGGCGACCACGGCGCCGACCGCGCCGATCAGGATCCCACCGAAGGAAGCTCCGCCGAAGCTGAGGCCCTGGCGGACCGAGTAGAGCCACCCCGCAATCAGGGGAATACCCATTCCGAACAGGCCGGCGAGCGGGAGACCGAAAGAGAAGACAGCCCCGACCAGGACCATCAGCAGCTGGAGAACGAGCGCGATGAGTACATATCTCCACCGGCGTGACATGCAGCCTCCTCCGAGCGGGGGGGAGCGGCCGATTCGATGCTGGCCCCAAGTTAAGATGCCACAGAACCATCCGGCAACGCCGCAGGATGCATTGACATTCGGGCCGGTATCGATCGAGCTTCGAACGGGAGTCCAGACCGGCGCCGCGTCCCGGCGACACGAAGCCGACGCCACGTGAGGGAGGGAGCAGCGGACGATGAGCGACAACCAGGCGCGCATCACCCCGCAGTTGTTCGAGTTTCTCGACGAGCTTGCCCGCAACAACGACCGAAGCTGGTTCCAGGTCAACAAGAAGCGCTATGAGGAAGTGGTTCGGGAACCGCTCCGCGCTTTCGTAAGGGATTTCGATGGCCCGTTGGAGGCAATCAGCCCGCACGTCGTGGCGGATGACCGTAAGGTGGGCGGCTCGCTGTTCAGGATCCACCGGGATACGCGATTCTCGAAGGACAAGAGCCCATACAAGACCTGGGCGGCCCTGCAGTTCCGGCACGAAGCCGCGAAGGACGTTCATGCTCCCGGATTCTACCTGCACCTGCAACCGGGCAACGTCCTGATGGGAGCCGGCTGCTGGCACCCGGCGCGCGAGGCGCTGGAGAGCATCCGGGATACCATCGCCGATGACCCCGAGGGGTGGCTCGACGTTCGCGACCGGATGCTCCAGGCCGGGTTCGAATTCGAGGGTGAGTCACTGAAGCGGCCGCCGCGTGGGTATCCGGCCGACCACCCGGCCGTCGAGGAACTGAAGCGAAAAGACTTCATCGTGATTCGCCACCTGTCCGAGGCCGAAGCGTGCCGGCCCGATTTCGTCGGCCGCTATGCGGATCTGTGTGCTGTGACGGAACCGCTCATGCGCGTTCTGACGTCCGCCCTGGGCGCCAGCTGGTGAGCCGTCGATCGCGGACCGGGGGCGCGGCCGGGGTAGACAGGGGAGGGGGAGCGGGTCATGTTGCAGTGCCCCCCACGGGGCAAGCCGATCCGGCTTTCGAGGCGGTCGAGATCGGCGATCCTGAACCGCACAGCGAGAGGAAGACCATGCACCGGAGAACCGGATTCGTGCTCGGTGCTGCGCTGGCATTCGTGGCTGGCCTGTCGGCCGCGGCCTGCGGCGAGAGCGACTCGCAGGTGGCCCGCACGACGATCGCGCCCGTCGAGGCTCAGACCACGCAGGCGGCGCTGCCCGTTGTTACCGTATACAAATCGCCCACATGAGGCTGCTGCGAAAAGTGGGTGGGTCACCTGCGTAACAACGGATTCGAAGTCAAGACGGAAGAAGTCGCCGACCTGGTGCCGATCAAGGCGAAATACGGAGTCAGCCCGCAGCACCAGAGCTGTCACACGGCGACGGTCGAGGGATACGTCATCGAAGGGCACGTTCCAGCTTCGGACATCGTCCGGCTCCTCGAGGAGAAACCCGCGGTCGCGGGGCTTACGGTTCCCGGCATGCCCATGGGATCACCGGGAATGGAAGGGGAACGCGTGGACTCCTACGACGTGCTGGCGTTCGACGAATCGGGCGGCGAGACGATCTTCGCCAGCTACTGATCGCGGTCGTCCCGTTCGATTCAGGGGGCGCGCTCGGGCGGCGGCGCGCCCCCTTTTCGTTTCAGGTGGGAGTCAGCGTTCCGCGCTCACGCCGGGAGTGAGCGTGAACGATGAGAGGATGCGCCGATTCACATCGTGAAGCTCCCCGTCCGCCCTGAATTCCAGGGCCAGCCAGTGACCTCTCCACTCGATGACGAACGAAGCGATCCGCGAGCAGAACGGACCGTCGCAGTGCGTATAGTCGTAGCGCGTTCCGGGCACGCCACCGAGAGTGATCTCGCCGGTGGGCTCGTTGCCCGGCCACAGGCCATGATCGTCGGCTGATTCGAGGTCCGTGAGGTACACCTTCACGGGCGCGCCTCTCCCCCAGCGGAAGAACACGGCCTCTCCCCCACTCTCCACCTCGGCATCGTAGACATCGGGTACGTCGAGGGCGTATCCCACCGCGGCGTTCGACCATGTGGTCCACTCGAATTCAGCGGGCGGCGCCGGAGGGCCCGATGAGCACGTGCCCAGCAGCCATACGAGGACCAGTATCAACAGGAGTCTCAATGTCACCTCCGGGCCGTGTGCATGGGAGTAGCCACCGCTGCGGTCGATCGCGCGGCCGGCGCTCCGGCTCTCTTCGGCGAGCGCTGGACCCGTTCAGGCGCATTCTCGTCCGATGTCGAAGGGGTGCCTCCGAACCGGCGGTCGCGGGATCGATACTCACGAACCGCCGCCCCCAGCTCGTCGGCCCCGAAGTCCGGCCAGCAGGTTTCGAGGAAGACGAGCTCGGCGTAGGCGCACTCCCACAGCATGAAGTCGCTGAGGCGCCGCTCCGCGCCCGTTCGAATCAGAAGGTCCACGTCGGGGACGGGTGTGCGCGCGTGAATCGCCCGGTCCAGGGCCCAGCGGAACTCACGCCGGCTGGATGGGCCCGTCAGCGCGGCCGCTGCGATCGCGTCCCGCGCCGAGTAGTCGACGGCCAGGCGAAGCAGCAACCGGTCGCACCGCGCCGTCCGGCCTTCGGCTGCCACGATCTCGCGGACGACTACGGGTGGGAGCCGGTCCCGCCGCCCCAGGATCTCGAGACGCACGCCGCGCTCGGCGCATCTTGCGGCCTCCGTCCGCAGGTAGGCGCGCATCAGCCTCATCAGCGACCGGACTTCCGGCGGCGGTCGCCTCCAATTGTCGGCCGAGAACGCGTACAGGGTGAGAACCCCGATACCCAGGGAAGGTGCGGCCTCGACCACTACCCTGGCCGCCCGCGCGCCCGCCCCGTGACCACGCGAGCGAGACATCCCCCGGTCCCTGGCCCACCGGCCGTTACCGTCCATGATGATCCCCCCGTGCAGCCCCTCGGGCGGCCGGGGATAT
>JBDHFS010000083.1:0-11103 GCA_039590285.1 Gemmatimonadota bacterium | reverse complement strand
CTTCGGAAAGAAAGGTCTCACTAGCGCCTCTGTACGTTCTAACATCATCGTCTAGTGCTGCTCGACTGATCTCCGAGAAAAGTGTCGTCCTGCTCGGCGCGCAGGCGGTCGCACAGCCGGTCCGGCGGCAGAACCACATCGTCGTAGGTCAGGACCCGGTCCTTCGGGATCGCCTGGCGCAGCCGGCAGCCCTCGGCCAAACCGATCGGCAGCAAACCCTCTTTCCGGGTCACATCCGAATTTTCGCATTGCCCGTAGGTCAGGTAGCCGCCCAGATAGTCGATCTCTTGTCCGGCGTCCAGATCGACCTTGGCGGTCGCGACGACGTCCACGCACGGCGGTCCGAGGGGAGCGATGGCGGCGTCCCCGAAGAGCACCGCGCGGGCCACCGTATTGTGGACCTCGAAGTGACAGAGGTGATAGGGCGTGTAGAAGCAGTAGAGCGGCCCCTCGCCCAGCTTGTAGAGGTTCAGGTAGTGCTTCTGACCCGGATGATCGTGGGTTCCCAGCACGAACACGCCGGGCCCGGGTGCGGCCCCCACGACGTAGTCGACGACGCCGGGCCCCTCGAGCAGGTCGGCCAACGGATACCAGTTGACGGCCTCGTCGATAGGCGTGCCTGAGGGTACGGTCGGTCCGTGCATTCCCCGTTTGGCGACCCGCATGCCCGTGGCGTTCGCGACGATCGCCTGCTCGAAGGAGATCTTTGTGCCGTCGGCGAACGAAGTGACCATGTGAGGCTTTTGCCCCCACTGGCGGGCAAACCCTTCCTGCGTGGTCGGGTTTCGGTAGGGATCCTGGAGCCCCTTGATGTTCCCGCAGAGGACCGGCCGCACCCCGATCCCCTTCACGAACCGGTAAAGGTTCATGATGACGCCGGGCTGGTCGCCGTCCGCGTTGGTAAACACGACGTCGGCTCGGTCGGCGCGAGCTTTCAGGATCGGGCCGAGCGTTCCGTCCAGCTCCGCGTTCATGACGACCACGTGCTTGCCGTGCTCGATCGCCTCGAGCACGACGCGGGCCCCGAACTCCACGGCGCCCGTCACCTCGACGATCGCGTCGATCCCTTCTGTGCGGCAGAGAAGGAGCGCGTCTTCCGTGACGGCGCGTTCGCCGGCATCGACGGCGCGGTCCAGCTCCTCGACCGAGCTCACCGGGCGCGGGCCCTGGACGCCGGCCTCTCTGTAGGCGCGCTCCGCCGCTTCCAGGTTCCGGTTGGAGATCGCGACGAGATCCATCCCGGGAACCGAGTTGAGGATCTGAAGCGCGATTCCACGGCCCATGAACCCTGCGCCGATCATGCCGACACGGATCGGGTTCCTCTCGGCTTCGCGTCGCTCGAGTGCCCTATCGATAATGATCATATGCCGTTAACGAGGTGTCCTCCGTGGCGGGTTAGTCCGAATCAGAGCAGGCCCGTCAGAACCGCGTCCTTGACGTGATCCGGCCAGCTTCGGTCCTTGTCGGAGATCACCGTGATCTCTTCCGGCCACTCGATGCCGAACGCGGGGTCGTCGTATCGAACGCCCCTCTCGTGTTCCGGCGAGTAGGACGCCGACACCTGATAGAAGACCTCGGCTTCTGCCGTCAGCGTCTGGAAGGCGTGCGCGAAGCCCTCGGGCACGTAGAGCATCGTGTAGTTATCCGCCGTGAGCTCGACGCCGACCCAGCGACCCCACGTGGGCGAGTCCGGCCGCACGTCCAGGATGACGTCGTAGATGGCTCCCCGCGTGCAGCGTACGAGCTTCGTCTCGCCGGCCGGCGGGATCTGGTAGTGGAGGCCGCGCAGCGTGCCCTTCACCCGACTGAGAGAGACGTTCGCCTGTACGATCCGGGCCACGAGGCCCTGCTCCTCGAGCTCTCGCCGGCACCACGCCCGGGCGAAGAAACCTCGATCGTCGCCCTTCGGGTCCAGCTTTACGATGAAGGCCCCCGGGAGGGCTGTTTCCTCGAAGTTCAAGCGTTCCTCCTAAGCCGCGTCTGCGTTCAAGCCGGCGGGCGCTGCGCCGAGCGTCCAGTAGAGCTCCTGATCCACCTGGCCGGTCGCGAGAAGGTGTTCAATCTGGCGCAGGCGCGTGAAGGGAGCGGCCTCGAACGTATCGAGCCCCATGTCGATGTGCTCGAACACGCGTCGAAGCTGCTCGGCACCGCGCCGGACGTCCCAGCGGCACCGGAAGTCGGGCAGGTGCCCACGGATCTTCTGGAAGGAGACCTTGTAGCTCCGGTTGTCACCATCGCTCGAGCCGATCGTCAGCTCGCAGCCGGGGAACACCTCGGCTACGATCTCCGCGACCTCGCGGATCCGGTAGTTCTGTTCGTCATCTCCGACATTGAACACCTCGTTGTGTACGGCCTCGCGCGGAGCCTCCACGGTGCAGGCGACGGCTTCGCAGATGTCCAGGACATGGACGAGCGGCCTCCACGGGCTTCCGTCGCTGGTCATCCGGATCGTGCCGGCCGTCCAGGCGTGGGCCGACAGGTTGTTGACGACGAGATCGAAGCGCATACGCGGCGAGGCGCCGTGCGCGGTGGAGTTCCGCAGGAAAGTGGGGGAGAAGTCGTCGTTCGCCATGGCCGAGACATCCCGCTCCACCAGGACCTTGCACTCGGCGTAGGCCGTTTGGGGCAGCGGCTCGGATTCCTCCGTTTTGACGTCCTCGAACCCCGCGCCGTACACGCTGCAGGACGAGGTGTAGACGAACCGCGCCACCCCGGCTTCCCTGCAGAGCCGGGCGATCTCCACGCTCCCCTGATGGTTGATCTCGAACGTGAGCGAGGGATTGATTTGGCTCAGAGGGTCGTTGGACAGCTCCGCCAGGTGCACGACGGCATCCATCCCACTCACATCGTCGGCGCTGATCTGACGGATATCCTTGGTGAGGCAGGCGGGAGCGCGCGCCACTCCGTCGTTGCACAGCCAGCCGGTCCGGTAATAGCCGGTATCCAGGCCGATCACGTCGTGTCCCCGGTCGACGAGGTAGGGACCGAGAAGGCCCCCGATATAGCCGTCGCTGCCGGTCAGTAGGATCTTCATGATTCTGAGCTCCCGTGTCTATCTCCTTGGGAGGCCCGCCAGGGGCCGGCTCGGTTCATCGTGGCGCCGTGGCCAGATCACGCATCGGAGCGTCGGCCGGCACGCTTTCGAACCTCGCCTCGGCCCGGTCCGCGAGCACCGCGCCGATGGCGAGAGACGCCGTTGCCGCGGGTGACGGCGCGTTGAGCACGTGCAGCGAGCGCTCCCCGTCCACGAGCAGGAAGTCGTCCACCAGACTTCCATCCGGGCCGAGGGCCTGTGCGCGCACTCCGGCCGTGGCCGGAACCAGGTCTCTCGCCCGCACGTCCGGGACGAGACGCTGAAGGCTGCGGGTGAAGAGCCGCCGGCTGGCCGATCGAGCCAGCTCCTGAAATCCGGCCCGCACGTTTCTGGCCGCGAATCGCCAGAAGCCGCCGTAACCCATGTAATCCGTGATGTCGCGCGGCTCGACATCGCGCCGCCGGTAGCCTTCGCGCTTGAAGCCGAGCACCGCGTTGGGTCCGCAGTGGACCGAACCGTCGATCCCGCGAGTGAAGTGCACTCCGAGGAAGGGAAAGGCCGGATCGGGGACGGGATAGATGAGGTTCTGCACCAGGTTCCGGGCTTCCGGCCGGAGCTCGTAGTATTCGCCCCGGAAGGGCACGATACGGGCCGGAGGATCGACCCCTGCCAGGGTCGCGATCCGGTCGCTGTGTAGGCCGCCGCAGTTCACCAGGAACCGCGAACGAACGGGGGTCTCGAACCCGTCGACCCGAAGCGTCAGCCCGTCCCGCTCTTCGGAGATCGCCCTGACATTCGCCCCGAGCCGGAGCTGCGCGCCCCGGTCCCGGAGCACACGAGCCATGGCTCGAGCGACCTGGCCGAAGTCCACGATACCGGTCTCGGGCACATGGACCGCCGCCACGCCTCGAGCGTGCGGCTCGGCGTTGCGGAGCTCGGCGGAGGTTAGCATCCGCACATGAAGCCCGTTTTCCCTGCCACGGCGAAACAGGTCATCCAGCCGGTCGAGCTCACCCTCGCCGGTGGCGAGGATGATCTTCCCGCACACCTCGTGAGGGATGTCGTGTGTCCGGCAGAATTCGAGGAGCTCTCCCCTCCCACGGGTGGTGAGTCTCGCCTTGAGGCTGCCGGGCGGATAGTAGATGCCGGAGTGGATGACGCCGCTATTGTGTCCGGTCTGGTGCGCTCCCCAGTTGCCCTCCTTCTCCAGCACGGTAACCGCCGCGTCGGGAAACCGCTCGGTCAGGGACAGCGCGGTGGCGAGGCCGACGATGCCACCGCCGATCACGGCGAAGTCGACGTCGGGACGGATGGATGGAGACCTGCTCCTGCTCACGACTCCAGCCGCTCCCGTGGTAGGCGGCCGGTCGCGTGGTAGGCGCCCGGGTCGCGCAAAGCACGCCACCATTCCTCGGTGGCCACGGCCTGGCTGGCCTTTGTGACGACCAGCGTCCGACCGACGGGGTCGGGCACGAAAGACGGAACCTCCCTGCCGTTCACGGCGGTCCAACCAGCCACGGACACGGGTCGGATGGACTTCACGTAGTCTGGCCGGACGACCGATATCGCGGGCGGTGCATCCGGGTCGGTGTCGGTGGACTCCAGGTTCGGGTGCCGCTTCCCGATCATCCAGTCGCGCAGTGGAGACGGCGGCAGCTCTTCCAGCCTGTTCTTCGGGACGACCGGAGACTGTTGGAACTTCCCGCCCTTCAGCTTTGCCGGGAATTGAACCAGCCGGCAGCTCTTCACGACGATGTAGGCTGCCCACGGATCGGCCCAGCCGTTGTAGTCGCCCATGTCATCGAGGCGGCCCCCGAACCAGGCGACGACCAGGCGATCGGTAATGGATGGGTCAAGGAGGCATGCGTCGGCGACGACGGTCAGCGGTCCGGCGGCCAGGACGAGCACCGGCGTGGCCGGGTCCGCCGATTGCGTCTCGCGGACGATCAGGAAACTCCCCTCCGAGCCCAGCGGCTCGGTGTCGCCGATCGACCCGGAGCCGGGTCGCACGAGATGGCCCTTCGTGCCGCGGACGGGGTCGGGCAGGTGCCGCAGCCCGCTGCTGCGCGCCACCTCGATGGCGTGCCGCCGGTGCTCCACGAAGCCCTCGTAGTCTTCCTCGGGAACCCAGGGGTTGAAGGGGGCCACCGAGCTGGAGGTGAGCATCCCTCTCAAACGGATCGCGCCGGTGCTCGCCAAGGCCATCACGTAATCGTCGGTATAGCAGTTCGACACGGCGTCCTTGTCGTAGACGATCGGGCAGTCCGGTCCGTAGGGGAGGCGGACGCCCGAGCGCCGCCTGCCGAGAACACGTCTCACCATCGCCACGCCGCGCGCGCCGGCCTCGTTCATGGGCGAGCCATGGCCGCGAGGATCGTGCGCCACCACTCCTCAGTCGCCGCGTCACGGTCACCTCGCAGGACCACCACGGCGCCCCCCTCGGGATCCTCTCGCAGAAGCGGGGGCGAGCTTCCCGTGTCCCCGGACCAGCCGCCGAACGAAAACCCTCTTCTGCGCTATGACGTAATCCGGCCGCACCAGCCCGATGGCCGGCGGAGCGTCGGCGTCCCGCTCGTCTGGCAGGGGGTTCGTCGGATGCTGCTTGGAGACCATCCAGGAACTCCAGGGCGTGTCTGGCAGGTTTTCCAGCCGCCGTTTCGGGACCGAGGGTGCGCCCCTCTTTCCGAGTTGCCAGGCCGGATACTGGATCAGCTTCAGCCGCTGCAAGACGATGTGGGCGGCCCAAGGATCGGCCCAGCCGTTGTAGTCGGCCATGTCATCCTGCCGGCCGCCTAGCCAGTGGACGACGACGCGATCGGCGATCGACGGCTCCAGGAGGAAGGCGTCGGCGGCCAGTGTGAGCGGGCCGCCCATGACCAGGTGGAGGACTGCCCCGGCGGGGAGCGTCGCAGCCGTCTCGACGACCAGCCGTGAACCCACCGAGCCGATCGGTTCGGTGTCTCCTATGCGCCCGGATTCCGGTGGCACGAGGTGGCGGTCCGGACCGTCCACGGGATCGGGGATCCCGGTGATCCGGATGGCGCGTGCGGCCGCGACGCCGGTGGCCCGGTCCTCCCGCATCCGCCTGAGGTCCTCTTGGCTGACCCAGCGGTTGAAGGGCTCGGTGGTGGAGGAGGTGACCATGCCGATCAGCTCGATCCGGCCGGCGCCGGCGAGAGCCATGATGTAGTCGTCCGTGTAGACGTCGATGACCTCGTCGTTGTCGTGGATGACCCGGGGAGCGTGCGCCTCGGACCCGCTGACATCCGCAGAACTAGGACTCGCCTCGCAGGCTGACATAAGTAGCGCGCCCAGACTCGTTACGATGGCTGCCGTTTCAGAAGCGATCTTGAAGTGCGGGGCCGACCTCCGTGGACGCACCAGGTCCTACCAGCCGAGCCGGCGGAGGATACGATCCCCTGACCGCAGGACCCGACGATTGGGCGCCGAAACCGTGGCCGCAGCTGACACAACCCTTCTACTCCCACTTTTCGCCAGAGAGAGCCGCGCCAGATCCACCACCATGTCGTGGGCCTGCCTCGGGTTTCCAGCTAACTCCATATTCTCATTCTCGTTGTCGATATCAGCGTGCCGACCAACTCGTCGCAGCGGAGGAAAAGTGTCTTAGAATCCGTCTTACGCCCGCGGGTGCCAGTCGCACGACTCCTTGACGAATGCGGCGCCGCAATGACGGACCCGCCTTATGAAAGGCGTGACGAAAAACGAGGTCATCGGCGGTTCGGTCACGCACTACGTGCAAAGGATGCTCGAGTGGGAACTCCATGGCTCTTGCTGGTAGGTCCGCCAGGCGGCTGGCATTAGCTCGCGTGTGAGTGGCGCCGGCACCAAACCCGATGTTGGAGACGAGGTTCACCGAGGGAGTCGCGGCGAGCCCGCTTTGAGACCACACCGCGAACGTCCACTGATAGTCCCAGTGATCTGCAGTACCTCGCTTCTGGTGTGCACGCTCGAAGATGTCCCGCCAGTAGGCGGCTTGAGCCACATCGCCGAGTATATCCTCCAGCCAGCCAGTTTCCCGCAAGTCGGGCCAGCCGGAAGGCCGCATGTGAAAGTGCTGCCAGGCTCTTCGCCACGTAGCCCAGCCCCAAAAGCCCATGTTTCTATTGAAAAAGTAACTGGACGGAGGAGAGTAATGATTCTCGATGAAGTTATTACCGCTGACGAGCATTATTCGCTCGTCCCCCGCATAGCGCCCTAGCAATTCCTCGCAAAAGCGAAAGAAAGAGGGGTGGGGAAGGCAGTCATCCTCGAGGATGATTGCCCGGTCGACGTGCTCGAAGACCCAAGAGATTCCCGTCGAGGGACGGAGGCCACAGCCCAGGTTGTAGGAAGAGAAGTTCTCGTAGACTCGGCAGTCCCAGTCAACGTGACGTACAGCCGCTCGAGCAGCGGCACAAGCTTCCACGTCACCGGAGTGCGTCTCCCGCGGGCCGTCGGCAATCAGAAAAATACGTCGCGGCGCAACATCACGGATGGCTTCAAACACGCGAGCGGTCGACTCGGGACGGTTGAAAAGAATCAGCGCAACAGGGGTGTCTAGTTGCATCGCGGAGATCTCACCTGCGCGCTACGCCGATTTGCTTCAGCGCGCCCGAGAGCCGCGCTAGATCCACCATCATGTCGTGGGCACGAGCCTGCGAGGGCTCGGGTGCGTGCGGGAAGATCAGGTAGTGGTAGCGGATTCCCAGCAGATTAGAAACCGCCCAGTAGCAGGCGTTCATCAAGTTCGGGGTGAACAGTTCGAGAACGGCCGCGCCCTCGGGGCAGAACACCAGGTTGGCGAGCCCCGCTCCGTGCTGTGAAACGACGAGACTCGCCGAGCTGAAAAGCCTCGCCTGCTCCCGAACGGACATATCGGCCGGATCGACAATGCAGAACCCGAACTCCTGAAGAAGCTCCGTCAGCTCATCCTCGTTGAGGACTTGGCGCCGGCTTGCATGCCTTCTGGAGATGTAGATTCGCTCGCCGTCCGCGCCCTTGGGGCTTACGTCGCCGAGCATCGACTCTCGCAGGAATTCGCAGGCCCACTTGGGGACGATGCCCGACAAGCCGGGATAGGACGGAACGATCAGCCGATCTGCTTGCAGATACGGCACGGAGTCACCGCAGATGATGTTTCTGGACGCCACGCCTGCCAGAGCCAAGCTTTCGCTCTGGAACGCGTAATCTAGAGAGTTCACGAGGTATTTCTCGTCGCCCGCCAGCGGCAGCCGGCTCTCTCGCAAGATCGCGAGCCGAGGCACCACATCGAATAGCCAGTGGAAATAGCTCTTATGACCATGGAGGTTGGATAGTACCACGACCGTCCCCGAGATCCTCTCGGGCACCGGGGACTGCTGCTGAAAGAACGGATGCTCGCGCGGATTGCGATAAGAGTCTTGACCGGGCTCCAGAGACACATCGGCGAGCAGCATACCGTCTGATGTGACGACGGCGCCGTTGCGTCCCCAGGCGCATCCGTCGGCGATCTCGGCGACGAAGGTGGACCGGGCTTCCATGAACATCTCTTTGGCGAACTTCCAGTGCACGGGCTCGCCGAAGGTGACCGGAGGCTGCCGGTAGAGCGAAGCGCTCGGGTAGACCTCCCGATACGAATCCACCGCCGACGCATCCCCGTCGGCACGTAGCCTGAACCAGCCCCATGTGGACCAATAGACCCGGTCCGATGAAACCCGCGCCGCCGCAGAAGAGCCCCTGGCCCCAACCGTCCACGGAAGGAACCGGAGGCGGCGCCGCACGAAGCGGACGAGACGTCGAAGTCCTGTCGCCACAGACTTTGGCTTCAGGTGCGTGACCGACCGCGGCCGCTCCGCAGCTCTTCGTACAAGCCGCCGAGTCGTCGCACGCGGCGAAGCGAGCGCTCGTGAAGATAGTTGCGCAGATAGGGATAGCGTACTCGGCTTCGACGAAGAACGCCGCGGGCGAGGTCTGCGGCCAGGCGCCTGGCGGTCCGCATCCCTTCCGCGGTTATCGCGAGGGTTCCTCGGGGTCCGCTCTCCTCCGCCACGGCCTCCGAATTCATGCGATACCTGGAGCGGCCCGCCGCGAAGCTGGCTCTCACGCTGTAGCGAAGCGTCATCTTGTCCGGCCGAATGAGGTGATCCAGGCGGAGGTCCGGATCGTAATAGATCGTGCCGCCAAGATCCTCGGCGATACGTCGAAGCAGGGCCGTCTCCTCTCCGTAGCCCACGGTGTCCCCGGTCATCCCCAGCTCGCTGTCGAATTCACCGACGCGCCCCGTCAGATCTCTGCGCACGAAGAGGTTGCCGCCATGCAGGAGGCCGAAGTTCTTCTCATCCAGGAACTGCGGCCTGTCCAGCGGGTCGTGGCACACGTACTCAGGCTTCACCCACTTCGGCGGCCTCGACTCGAAGTAGCCGTGGATCGGTCCACCGAACGCATCGGGGCGGACCGACGCCGCGACGCGGCTCGCCGCCTCGAGCCAGCCTCGCGGCGCCCTGCAATCATCGTCCATGTACCCGACATAATCCCCGACCGCCGTGCGCCAGCCGCAGTTGCGGGCGTGTGATAGGCCCTGCCGCGTTTCTCGAGCGTACAGGAGGTTTGGAAGCTCTCCAGCGCACTCGGCCGATACGGCGGCCGTATCGTCGGAGGAGTTGTTGTCGATGACGATCACCTCGAACGCGGAGAACGGGAGCGTCTGCTGCCGGAGCGAGTCGAGGGCCCGCCGCAGAAGGCGCGCACGGTTGTACGTGCAGATCACGACGCTCAAGGAGCGACGAGTCGGAGCGGTTTCGGTCACGCCTCGGAGCGAGCTACGGCTTCCGTCGAGGGCGAGTCGCCCTTCGCCCTGTCTTCGACCTCGATCCACTCAGATGGAGCGTGATACACGCCCTTGTCCTGATGGAATCGCGTGGTTCGCTGCGAGACGGCGCTCTGCACGACCGAGAAGCTCGCCACGTCCTCGACGTAATCGAGATAGGTCTCGCCTCCCCCGATCCACAGCGAGATGTTGTAGGTCGAAGGGTAGAGCATGCAGCGCGGCATCAGGACGCGGATGGTCCGCTTACCCGGCTCGACGTTCGACAGCTGAAACCCGCAGTCCTGGTTCGTGATGTGGAGGACGCGGAGCGCCGATTGGGCTCGCTGCACCTCGAGCGCGAAGCGCAATTCGCGGAAAGAGCGATGGACCTCGACGTCGAACTCCACGGCGACCGAGTCGCCCATGCTGAACATCTCGCTCGGTCGCCCAGCCTCGTCGAGGAAACGGACCGCGGTGAAGCGAGCCTCGCCGCTTCCGGACCGTCGCCACTGGCTGGAATCGCCACCGCGTTCTGAAGAGACGCTCTGCAGGTACTGGGCGATCGCGCTGTCCACGCTGTCGAGTGCGGCGATGCGGCCGTTCTCGAGCCACAGTCCGGTTTCGCACAGGTTGGCGACGGCACCCATGTTGTGACTCACGAACAGGACGGTCCTGCCGGTGCCGGCAATCCCCTGCATCTTGCCGACGCACTTTCGCTGGAACGCCACATCGCCCACCGAAAGGACTTCATCGACCACGAGGACTTCGGGCTCGAGATGGGCGGCCACGGCAAACGCCAATCGCACGTGCATGCCGCTCGAGTAGTGCTTGACCGGCGTGTCGATGAACCGCTCGACCTCAGCGAAGTCGACGATCTCGTCGAATTTCGCCTCGATCTCCGCCTTCTTCATCCCGAGGATCGCGCCGTTGAGAAACACGTTCTCGCGGCCTGTCAGCTCCGGATGAAAGCCCGTTCCCACCTCGAGCAAGGAACTGATCCGGCCGTGGATCTCGGCGTAGCCCTCGGTCGGGTCCGTGATTCGCGACAGCACCTTCAGCAGCGTGCTCTTGCCCGCTCCGTTCCTGCCGATGATCCCGACTACCCCCCCGCGCTCCACCTCGAACGTCACGTCCTTGAGCGCCCATATGGCCTCGTGCAGCTCGGCGGCTCCCGTCGCGTGGCCCTTGAGCAGGCTCGCCGCCCGTCGGAACGGCGCCTTTACCGAACGCGCCAGACTGTCGCGCAGGGTGAGATACCGGTTCTGGCTCGAGGCGATGAAATAGC
>JBDHFS010000082.1:0-11179 GCA_039590285.1 Gemmatimonadota bacterium | reverse complement strand
CCCTGGCTGCTCCTGTTCTTCGTTCCCGCCGTCACCATGCGATCGCTGGCCGAGGAAAGATCGCGCGGAACCCTGGAGCTCGTGCTCGCCCAGCCCATAACGGGTGTGGAATTCCTGCTCGGAAAGTTCCTCGGAATCATGGGCTTCATGGCCGTAGCCCTGGCCGGAACGCTCGGCGCCGTCGTGGCCCTTCGGCTGGGCGGCGCCCCTTACATGGGGGTCATCGTCTCGCAGTACCTGGGCGCTCTATTGTTCACCGGCGCTCTCGTCGCGGTAGGCCTGTGGGCGTCTTCTCTCACACGGAACCAGATCACGGCCTTCATCGCGGCGCTGACCACGATCTTCGTTCTCATGGCGATCACGCTGGGCGTGGTCCTGATCGGACTTCCGCCGGTGCTGGCCGCGGCCGCGACCCGGCTCGGCCTCCTGAGCCACTTCGCGGCCATCAGCCGCGGCGTGCTCGACCTCAGGGACCTGGTGTACTTCCTCACGGTGACCGTGGCGTTCCTGTCCCTCGCGTATCTCATGATCGAAAGGGACAGGCTGTACCTGAAAGGCCGGGCGTGGCGCACGCTGCGCCTCGGCACGCTGGGGATCCTTCTGATCTGCATCGTGGTCAACCTGCTGGGCCGCCACATCCGGGGTCGGATCGACCTGACGCCCGGCAAGGCCTACACTCTGTCGGCCACCACCAGGGATGTCCTCGGCGGACTGGACGACGTCGTGACGATGAAGTTCTTCGCCTCGCGGGAGTTGCCTCCGCAGGTGGAGATCGTCCGGCGGGACGTCGAGGATCTCCTGGCGGATTACGCGGCGGCAGCGGGTGAGAACCTGCAGCTGTTGCGCTTCAGCCCGTCGGCCGAGAATCCGGACGCTATGCGCGAGGCGGAGCAGGTGGAGATTCCGGCGATCCAGTTCAATGTGCTGGGGCAGGACGAATTCCAGGTCCGCCAGGGTTATCTCGGAATCGCCGTCCAGTACGCGGACGGCACCGCCACTGTCCCGTTCGTGAGCCAGACCGACGATCTCGAGTATCGCCTGACGAGCGCGGTGCTCGCCCTGACCGATGCACAGAGGAGCACGGTCGGCTTCCTCACCGGCCACGGCGAGGCCGACATCGCATCGGACATCTCGGGACTGGCCGATATTCTCCGGCAGAACTACTCCGTCCAGTCCGTGAGCATCACAGAAGACACGGTCGGGATCCCGGACTCGATTCGCGTTCTCGTGGTGCCGGGTCCCCGAGACCCCATCTCGCCGGCGGAGGGAGAGAAGCTCCGGGCGTTCCTTGCCGGCGGTGGAAACATGCTGCTCATGATGCAGCAGGTGGCCATCGATGAGACGCAGATGTTCCCCAGCCCGCAGCCGCACCCCGTGCTCGACTCCCTGCTGGCGGACTACGGGGTCGGCGTGCCGGAGGGAATGGTCATGGACCTGCGGTCCAGCGGCCGCGTGAACCTGCCGTCCTCGTCCGGGATGAGTTTCGTGGTCCCGTATCCGCTATGGCCCATAGTGCTCCCGGCCACGCAACATTCCATGGTGCAGGGACTGAGCGGCGTGCTGATGCCGTGGTCCAGCCCGCTGGATCTGTCCCGGGCCGATACGTCCACGGTGACGCCTCTTCTGGCTACATCCGAGTTCTCGCAGCACCTGACGGGCTACCATCCAATGAACCCGCAGTTCGACTGGAACTCGGTCGCGACCGACCTCCGACCTCACCCGATGGCGGCGGCCGTGCTGCCGCGTGGCGGGCCCGGAGATGAGGAGGGCGAGGCTGGCGGTCGCCTGGTGCTGGTCGGGGACGCCGACTTCGCGACCAACCGCTTCCTGGGGGGAGAGGCCGGCAACGCCCTGTTCGCCACTAACGCCGTGGACTGGCTGGCGCAGGACGAGTCGCTGATCCAGATCCGGGCCAAGCTCAGGCGACCCCCTCCCCTGCTCTACTCGTCAACGGCCATGCGAGATGCGGCCAAGTACGGCAACCTCATCGGAGTGCCCGTCCTCTTCGTGCTGATCGGCGCATGGCGGCTGATCAGGCGGAGGAGGATGCAGACGGCGGAGTACCGACCGGGTTGGCGGGGCCGGGGAGCGCCAACCGGGGAGCGCGGAGGGGCCGGAGGGGAGGCCGACTCGTGAGCGGGCGTCAGCTGAAGTCGATCTTCGGAGTCCTGGCCGGACTGCTCATCCTGTACGGAGCCGTCCGGTTGCTGGGAGGCAACCGCACGGGACCGGGAGACGGCGCGGACATCGGCGGCGCCGTGGGCACGGACGTCGACCTGATCCGCGTGCGCGGGCCCGGGGAAGGCGACTCCGTTCGTCTGGCTCGATCCGGCGACTCCTGGACCGTCAACGGCTACCCGGCGGACACGAGCCTGGTCAGGGAGGCGATCGACGGATTGGACACGGCGCGAGCGGGCAGGCTGGTGGCACGCAGCGCCTCCAACCATGCCCGGCTCGGGGTATCGGAGGACTCGACCCGTTCCGTATCCGTAGGGCCGGCAACCGATCCCGACGTCGAGTTCTACCTGGGACGGGGAGGGCCCGACGGCCGCTACGTGCGATTCCCGGGCGGCGACGACGTGTTCACCGTGGCGCCCGCGTCCGTGCGGTCACTGAGTCGCGGCGTGGATGAGTGGCGTGACCGGCTCATAGCCGCCGTGGACACCGGGTCCGTGATCCGGATCCTGATCCGGCGCCGAGATGAGGCCGGCGAGCGGGAGCTGAACCGCGTCGCGATCGACACCGCCGTCGTGTGGCAGGAGAACGAGGTTCCGGTCGACACGGCCGCCGTTCAGGGACTCCTTCGTACCGCCGCCGATCTCCGGGCCAGCGGATTCCCCTCCGACCCGGTCGCCTTCGCCGTGGATTTTGAGGAACCGTCCGGCGTGCTGGAGATGTTCGACAGTGACGAGCTCGGCGCGGCTCCGGCCCTGTCCCTTCTCTTCCTGACCGCCCCTGACGCGAGAGATTTCCTGGTACGGCGGGCGGACGATCCGCTGGTGTTCAGGCTCGAGACGTTCAACGTGGAGAGGTTGCTCCCCGAGCGGGCGACGTTGTTCCCCGGGGAGTAGCGGGCCCTCAGGAATCGACGGGTCCGGGAACCGCCTGCACTCGAGGCGCGGGTTCCTGTGCCGTTGCGAGCGACGCCACGCCCAGGATCAGGATGAGAATCAGGGCGATTACGAGCGCCGCGATCCAGTGGATCCGCCGTTTCGGTTCAAACACGATGTACCTCCGCCTCAGCGATCCGCCGGATCATCCCGCTTCTGCTCGGGAACAGTCGATCCCGCAGTTTCAGGAAGGGCATCTCGACCAACTCCGCGGCCACGAAGCCGAACAGAATCGATCCGCCGACGTAGACGATCCACTGCACGCCGTAGGACAGCTCCAACACGCCCACGGTTATCGCCGTCGGAAGGTGCCACAGATAGATGGAGTACGACAGGACGCCGATGCGAGCGAGGAGGTTCAGCGGCACATCCAGGACCGCGGGTGGACGCAGGGGTCCGACCACGCTGACCGCGAGGAAGCCCCCGAAGCCGGCATACAGGAGCGTCAGCCCGATGGTCTGCATGAAGAAGCTGGTGTGGAGGTCCAGTAGCGCGGCCGGTGAGACGAAGACCGCGCTCACGACCAGGATCGGCTTCCAGTACCTCTGTACCACGGAGCGGAAGGTGTCTGAGCGGAAGTGAAATACCCACCCGAGGAACACGCCGAAGAAGAGCGAGTCCAGCCTGAGATGCAGGGGATAGTGATGCGTGAGCAGGCCGAAGGGCAGCCTGGACGAGGTCCAGATTCGACCGACCAGGCAAACGAGTGCGACGATCGGGAACAGGCGCGGGACGAAGTGGAACGCGTCGCCGTCTCGCGCGCCTCCGGAGCGCCTCGAGCTCCAGAAGAGCATCAGTCCGATCAGCAGGTAGAACTGCTCCTCCACCGCCAGCGACCAGGTGTGGGCGAACATCCCCGCGAAGTAGTTCTGGACGTAAAGAAGTTCCGCGATCAGGCGTGGCGGGGGTAGCGGCTCACTGAGGCTCCACATGATGACGGCCGTCAGCCCGATCAGCGCATAGAAGGCCGGATAGAGCTTGAACCCGCGGCGGATGAAGAACCGACCGACCCAGATGTCGCCGTGGCGCTTGTACTCCTTGAACAGCAACCCCGAGATCAGGAAGCCGCTCAGCACGAAGAACAGGTCCACCCCTGTCCAACCGGAGCGGTGCCACGTCTCGAGAGCCCCTTCCAGAATCCGGGGAAGTGGAACAGAAGGTGCCGGGCCGTGCCTGCCGATGACCAGCAGTATGGCCACGGCCCGCAGCACATCGAGCGATCGGAGTCTCAAGTGACGTTCGGAGCCGTCATCTTCGCGAAGTCGATGATCTCGTCCAGTTCTTCGTCGCTCATCAGGTTCATCTCCTGCACCACCTCCCGCAGGGTCTTGTCCTCCTTGAGCGACTTCTTCGCCACCTCCGCCGCCTTGTCGTAGCCGATCACCGGGGCGAGAGCCGTCGACAGCGACCCCGTGGTCTCCGCATTTCTCATGCAGCGATCGACGTTGGCGGTGATCCCCGTCACGCAGCGGTCAGCGAACGTGCGGCTGCCCGTGGAGAGGATCTCGATCGACTCGAGCAGGTTGTGGATCATCACGGGGATCATGACGTTGAGCTCGAAGTTCCCTCGCTCCCCACCGATCGTGATCGCCGCATCGTTCCCGATCACCTGGGCCGCCACCATGGTAAGCATCTCCGACATGACCGGGTTCACCTTACCCGGCATGATCGACGAGCCCGGCTGGAGCTCTGGCAGGTTGATCTCGCCGATCCCGGTCCGCGGTCCGCTGGCCAGCCAGCGAAGGTCGTTGGCGATCTTCATCAGGCTGCACGCCACGACCTTCAGCATCCCGCTCATCTCGACGACGGCATCGCGCGCCGCCTGCGCCTCGAAGTGGTTACCAGTCTCGACGAAATCGACACCGGTGATCTCGCCGACCTTCGCCGCCATCCGGCTCCCGAACTCGGGATGCGTGTTGATGCCCGTGCCCACCGCGGTGCCGCCTATGGCAAGCTCTCGGAGGGACGCGCGAGCCATCTCAACCCTCCGGATGCCATGCGCCACCTGGCTGGCGTATCCGCCGAACTCCTGGCCCAGACGCATCGGCGTGGCATCCTGCAGGTGCGTGCGCCCGGCCTTGTACACGCCGTCGAACTCGTCCGCCTTCGCTCCGAGCGCAGCCCGCAGGTGCGCGAGAGCAGGCAGAAGCTCGCCTTCCACGGCGAAAAGGGCGGACACGTGGACGGCGGTCGGGATCACATCGTTGCTGGACTGACCCATATTGACGTGATCGTTGGGATGCACCGGCTGCTTGGTCCCGACCTCGCCACCCAGGATCAGGTTGGCGCGGTTTGCCAGGACCTCGTTCGCGTTCATGTTCGTGGAGGTCCCGGAGCCCGTCTGGAAGATGTCCAGCACGAAGTGGGCGTCGAGATCTCCGTCCATCATCTCCTGAGCCGCCTGCCTGATGGCTCCGGCACGTTCGGAATCCAGCAGCCCGAGATCTTCGTTGACTTCGGCCGCCGCCCTCTTGATAGCAGCAAGCGCGTAGAGAAAACGCCGGTCGAAGCGGAGACGGCTGATCGGAAAGTTCTGTCGCGCCCGTTCCGTCTGGGCACCGTACAGCATGTCCGCGGGAATGCGGACGGGACCCATGGAGTCCTTTTCCTCCCGGTACTCTGACATTATGGCACCCGCCTTTGGTCGAATCTCAGAACTCGAGGCGATCGCCCGGTCCGACTCCGTTCGCCTCGAACCAGCCCCCCTCCATCTCGAGGGCATACATCATGGGCCCTTGTGAGAAGTAGTTATGGTCCGTCTGGGGCTCCATGTACTCGATGTTGATGATGATTCCGCTGGCGTCGATGAAAGCGATGTCCAGCGGAATGGGCACGTTGCGCATCCAGAACGACCTGACCTGGCTCGTCCCGTAGACGAACAGCATGCCGTGGTTCTCGGGCAGGGAGTCGCGATTCATCATACCCCTCGCCTGCAGGTCCGGGTTGTCCGCGATCTCCGCCGTCACCGGTATGCCGCCGATGCGGATGTCCACCGTACGGACGACCTGGCCACCGGCGGCCGGCTGGGGTTGGCCCGACTGCTGTCCTGAGGCCGTAGCCGTTCGCCCTCCGGCTCCCGAACCGTCGGCGTCGCCCCCGCAACCGGCCAGCGGCCCGACCGTGAGGAGGATAAGCGCCACCGACCCCCCACACCTGAATGCGCGCGTCGATGCGAGACTGCTGAGAACGGCGTCGATCATCGTATGGTCGTCCGGTGAGGTTGCACTGGAAAGCACTTGCCCGCCGAGGCAAGATGCGTCGGCCCGTCCCGCGCGCAAGCGCGCGATCCTGCGGGCCTCCCCCGATGGCGATCGCGGGTCTTGAATACACCGCCAGGCGCAGGACCGGTCCCGTCGTCCGGCCGCATCACCCGGGCCCGTGGGCGTTGAGTTGAGGGGCCCCCGGCGATAGATTCTCAATCCGTTGAGAAAGATCGCGGAGGCGCACCGATCGGGGTCATTTCGCGATCCGCTACCGATGATCCAGTTGCAGGCGGGACGGTCCATGTCGAGTCTATCCAGCGCTGTGCCCACGCGACCGCCGCTCGGATGCGCCGCGGTCATGATGGAGGTCCTCCGCGGGGAGCTGCGCGAGCGAGAGCTTCCGTTCACACACCAGCGCGAGGCGATCGCCCAGGTACTGTTCGAGTCGACGCGACATCTGTCCGCCGACGACGTGGCCGCCGCTCTCAGAGGTCGCGGCGAGCACGCCGGCAAGGCGACCGTCTATCGCACGCTGGCCCTTCTCGTGGAGCTCGGTCTCGCGGCGGAACACGACTTCGACGAGGGCTTCAAACGGTACGAGGCGCAGGTCGGAGCGGCGCAGCACGATCACCTGATCTGCACGGCGTGCGGGAAGGTCGTCCCGTTCCAGCATCCGGAGCTCGACGGCCTGGTCGCCGAGGTCGCGGCGAAGGCCGGCTTCGAGGCCATTACGAGGCAGGTGAAGGTGTTCGGAACGTGTAACGGGACGGACGCCTGCCGGGAGCTGGCGCGCGCGTATCGGGGAAACGGATCCGGACGGTGAGCGACATGACACCGCGGGAGAAGCTGCTTCGCCTGTTCGTAGAGCGGTCCTTTCAGGAAGGCGACTTCACTCTGGCATCCGGGCGCCGGAGTCGCTTCTACATCGACTGCCGCACGACCACCATGCACGCCGAGGGACAGGTCCTCCTCGGAAGCGTCGGACTCGACCGACTGGAGACGGAGGCTCTGGAACCCGATGTCATCGGTGGCCTGACCATGGGGGCCGATCCCATCTCCTACGCCGTAGCGGCCGAGAGCTGGAGACGAGGTCGGCCGATCCACGCGTTTTCGGTGCGCAAGAGACCGAAGCGTCACGGAACCGGGCGGCGGATCGAGGGATGCTTCGAGCGCGGAGCACGGGTCGTGGTTGTGGAGGACGTCATAACGACCGGGGGCTCGGCTCTCCAGGCGTGCGAAGCCGTCGCCCAGGAGGGCGGCACGGTGCTCGCCGTTCTCGCCGCCGTGGACAGACTCGAAGGAGGTCGCGAGGCCATCGAGGCGGAGGGTCACAGGGTCCACGCGCTGTACGGCGTGGACGAGTTCCAGGAGTACCTGGCGGGCCGTACATGAGCTCCGATCGAAACCACGAGCCACGCGGGCTGGCCACGAGATGCTGAGACAGACCCTGCTGTTCCTGAGCGAGCGGGATGACTTGAAGAAGGTGTTGTTCAAACTACCTTACGCCAAGCAGATGGCGGGCCGCTTCGTTGCCGGCGACACGTCAGAAGAAGCGCTGGCAGTGGCCAAGCGGCTGAACGACCAGGGCTTCAGGGTGACGCTGGACCTGCTCGGCGAGAGCGTTTCCGAGCGCGGCGAAGCCGAGTCGGCATCGGCGGAGTACGCGGAGAGCCTGGGGGAAATCGATGCGCACGAGGCGAGGACGACGATCTCGCTGAAGCTCACACAGCTCGGCCTGGATATCGACGCCGACTTCTGCTACCAGAACCTGCTCGAGATCGTGAAGAGAGCGGATGAGCTCGGGAATTTCGTCCGCATCGACATGGAGGACTCGGAGCACACGCAAACCACGCTGGACGCGTTCTACAGGGTGTTCGAGCAGTACGGAAACGTCGGAATCGTCATCCAGTCATACCTGTACCGGAGCGAGGATGACGTCGCCCGCCTGGTCGAGCTGGGGGCGCCCGTAAGACTGTGCAAGGGAGCGTACAAGGAACCGGCGTCGGTGGCCTTCCAGGCCGGGAGAGATGTCGACGCGAACTTCATCCGCTTGATGAAGATGCTGCTGGATGGAGGCGCGCCGACGGCCATCGCGTCGCACGACGAGCGCATGATCGACGCCACCCTGGAACACGTGGCGCGAAACGGGCTCCCGGACGATGCGTTCGAGATTCAGATGCTGTACGGGGTTCGAAGGGACTATCAGCGGCAGCTCGTGGAGAACGGCCTTGGCATGCGGATATACCTTCCGTACGGATCCCAGTGGTACTCGTATTTCATGCGACGGATGGCGGAGCGGCCGGCGAACCTGTTCTTCGTCGTGCGCGCCGCCCTCGGCGATTGACGGAAAAGGAGAGACGACGTGGTGACGTTCACGGATGACGCCAGGGCCCACGTGTTGGCCTTTCTGGCGGACGAAGAAGATCCCCTCGCGGTTCGGATCGAGGTCCTCGACTCGAGTCCTCTCGCACCCCGCTACGACCTCACTCTGGTCGAGGAATCGGAGAAGGAGCCGGACGACAGGACGTACGATGCGGGCGGCTTCGAGGTGGTCGTGCCTGGCGGGAGTGCGGAGCTGCTGGAGGGAGCGACGGTCCACTGGGTGGAATCGATGCAGGGCAGCGGGTTCAAGGTGGAGAACCCCAACATCGTCCCGATCGGTGAGGGAGACGTCGAGGGCCCGCTCACGGATCGAGTCAAGCACGTCATCGAGATGCAGATCAATCCTTCGATCGCCAGCCACGGCGGCAGGGTGACGCTCGTGGAGGTACGTGACGACGTCGTGTATCTCGAGATGATGGGCGGCTGCCAGGGTTGTGGCATGGCCGCTGTCACTCTCGCTCAGGGCATCAGGCGCATCCTCATGGAGACGCTGCCGGAAATCCGGGACATAGTGGACGTGACGAACCACGAAGCTGGGGCGAATCCTTACTACTGATGAAGCGGCGGGAGCTCCCGGGCTGACGCCGCCCGTCGAGAGCCCGGGAACGCGCCTTATCGAAGAACGGCCGCCAGGCCTGTCTGCGTCGGCATTCGCTCACCGCGGAGCACGAGCGCCCTCCCGCCGTACTGAATCGTCAGCTCCGCCAGCTCGTCCAGCAGGTCTACGGCGTCCCCGTCCGGATCCGGACCACCCTCCCGGATGACCTGCAGGTTGCCCGTAACCCGGTCGAGTGTGCCCCACACGGTCCGTCCCTTCTCGGCCAGGAGCAGGCGGATCCGGCCGGCCACCGCCAGCCGGGCGGTGGCCGACAGATCCGCCTCGACCTTGCCCCTCCCGAAGGAAGACTCCCACAGATTCAGGGCAACCTCGATCTTGCGGTCGACCGACGTGGCCGCAATGGGCCAGGCCGTCGCATGTATACGGGTCTCATCCCAGTCGGAGACGTTGCCTATGATCCCCTCGGCGGCCAGGTTCTCGAGCTTGCTCACGGCCCGATAGATGGGGTGGTAGTAGTCGACGGCCGCCAGGATGATGGGACCGATCTCATCCGCCAGGAGCTCGCGGACCCCACCGTCCACCGCCCGGAAGAACTTTTCCAGCTCCTGCTTGCTGTCATCCTTCCCCGCGCCGTGACCGTGGAAGATCGGCGCCGATCCGCGACCTCGCGGACTTCGGAGGTTGAGGCGATTCGCTTCGACGTCGGTCCCGAGCGCCGCCTGCAGGCTGGTGGGAACGGCGGCCAGATTCACCGGCGCCAGCTCGGTGACCGTCCCCTCCCACATCCGCACCTCCTTCTGGGAAAGTGACAGCACCCAGAAACGCTCGGGAGCCTGAAGAAACTCGATCAGGGGCTTCGTGTGGAACGTAGGCCCGACCACGACGAGATCGGGAAGCGACGCGGGCAGCCGATACAGCCGGCCGAAACCGCGCGATGCGAACAGCGCGAGTCCGTCGGCCTGGTATCGCCAGAATTCCTGGTCGCCGACCAGGGGTTCCAGCGGATCCAGCACGGCGTCGGCGCCATTGACCCCATTGAACCGCAGGATGCGCCTGGCCTCTTCGAGCGCGGCTCGCAGGCGGAGCGGCTGCGCCGCCACGTCCGCGCCTTTGCGGTGCGTCCGCATGTAGATCGACACGGCCGGGGCCTCGTCGACCCGGAACAATTCCTTCAGTTGTTCTCTACCGAAGTAATCCACGGGTTACCTCGCCCTCCTTCCGGGGAAAGCGGGGCCGCTGGGACCGTCGGTCGCCGTGGCGGAACGCGGCTGGCCGCACGGTTCGCGCGACGGGCATCCAGGCGGCGGAAGATCAGAAAGCCGGCAACAGGCTGAACTGGAAGTACCAACCCTTGTCCGGACGGCTGAGCGGGTTGACGTAGTCCAGCTCCATGATCAGGAAGCCGAGCAGGTTGAGACGGCCGGCGAGGCCAATGCTCGAGACGACCTCCTGGCAATTGACGAGGATGATATCGCCCTCCGAATCGCAACTCAGGCTCGGGGTGGCCCCGTCGCGCCATGCCACACCAACATCGAAGAACGGTGCGATCTCGACCGGTGGAGCTCCCGCCGACGGGATCACGCCGAAGAAGCCGATCAGCGGTATCCGGTACTCGAAGTTGGCGGACGCGAACCGGGTTCCGAACAGGTTGTTGAACACGTCGCATGAGGATGTGCTGGAAACCGCGCACTCCTGCGCGCTGAACGAACCGTCGTTGTACCCTCGAATGATCGATGGATATCCGATATACAGGTCCGACAGGACGCGGACGTTCTCGTATCCGGGCACCGGATCGTCATCGATGTCGCCCCACGTTGCCTGCGAGTCCTTGCCGTAGCGGCCGAAATGAAGAACTCGGAACGCGAACGTGGTGGGCCGCACCGGCATGATGTATTTCCGGAAGTCCACGAGAGCGTTGACGTAGT
>JBDHFS010000081.1:0-11200 GCA_039590285.1 Gemmatimonadota bacterium | reverse complement strand
CGACCCTTCTCGAGGGCTCCGCTCCAGTAGGTCGTCCAGTCGTAGAACGCGACCTGCATGCTCGCTCTCCCGCGTGCCTGGGTTCGACTCCCCTCAGGGCAAGAGCCGATCCGGCAGGCGAAGACCGCGGCGCGAGCCCCACCACGACGGCCGATCGTGACCGGCGGCGGGTTCCGGGAGGGGACACGACACGCCTTCGAGTGCGGCAAAGAGATATGAGGCCTTGCAAATCCCCTCGGACGCCCGTCCGGGGACTCGACGTCGACCCAATCGGTCGACTCAATCGGGGAGGGTAAGGATGTAGTTGGGACGCACGTAGGCCTCCCGGAACCCGAAGGCGAGCGTATTCCTCCACGAAGGCGAGCTTCGGGTCTCGGTCTGCTCCGCCGTCTCGACGACGAGCGTCCGACATCCCGCAGCCGTCGCATCGCGGATGCGCCTTTCCAGCAGGGCGCTCTGGGCTCCGCGGCCACGGTGTCCCGGTAGAGTGGCGGCAAAGTCGAGCCAGCCGGACGAGCCGGCGATGAAGAACGCGCCCGTGGCCGCCGCGTCGTTCCCATCGTACGCCATATAGTGCCGCCAACCGGGCCGTCCCGCGGTATCGGCTACCCAGCGTGCGGTCTCTTCCGGCCATTCGAAGCATCCGGAAGATATCTTCCCGAACCTGAGGGCCTCATCCGGACCTACCTCACGGATCTTCAGCTCCGTGCGCGCCTCGGGTGGCGGCGAGTCGTCGCGATACAGCTTGATCCAGTTGTTGTAGTGGCGGAATCCGCGGTCCGTGAGGAAGCTCTCCACTCCGACCGGTCTCGCGGTGGGGCCGACCTGCACGAAGAAGCGGGACGCTCCGTTGGCCACGTACGCGTCCACGATCGCGTCGACGTCCGACCGGGTCGCCTCCACTCCGTGGCCGAACCCGATCACCCGATTGAGCGCCAGCACATCGGCCGATGCGGCCCCGAGAATGCCGCCGGCCACCGGACGCATCGACAGACCGCACATGCTGGCGGTCGAGGGCGACGCCGCACGAAACCAATCCCCCCACGCCTCGATCTCGATGGCCTCCAGCTCGTGCAGCAGCTCGGCGCTCAGCTCGGGCATGACCCTCTCCCTGGAGACGAGTACGGTTCGGCCACGGTCTCTCTCATCCTACGCCGCGCGTCGGGAACCGCAAAACGCCAAGGCTCCCCCGTGCCACCGGGCCGATGCCGCCGCGGAACCCGAAGCCCCAGGTGGCGCGTTACGGGAGTACGCTGACTCACTCAACCCCTTGCAGGAGGATGGAAGATGAAGGTGCACTGGTTCCTCGCCCTGACGCTCGCCGCCGGATTGGCGGCCGCCGGAGCCCAGCCTGCCACGGCTCAGTTGCCGGATCCCGGAATGGATATCTCCGACGGCCGCACGGCTCTCGTGATCACGGATCCCCAGAACGATTTCCTCAGTCCCGAAGGCGTGACGTGGGGTGTGGTCGGGGAGAGCGTCACGGAGAACGGCACGGTGGAACACATCGAGGCTCTCCTGAAGACCGCGAAGGCCAGCGGAATCCCGGTGTTCATCTCGCCCCACTATTACTACCCGACGGATCACGGATGGAAGTTCGGTGGTGCCCTCGAGGTCCTGATGCACAACATCGGAATGTTCGACAGGGTGGACCCGCTCAGCCTGGAGGGATTCGAGGGTTCGGGCGCAGACTGGCTCGCGCAATACAAGCCGTACATCCAGGATGGGGAGACGGTGGTCTCGAGCCCGCACAAGGTGTACGGTCCGGAGACCAACGACCTCGTGCTGCAGCTCCGGAAGCGTGGAGTGGACAAGGTGATCCTCGCCGGCATGTCGGCGAATCTGTGCACCGAGGCTCACATGCGGGAGCTCCTGGAACAGGGTTTCGAGGTCGCGGTGGTGACGGACGCGACCGCAGCGGCCAAGCTCCCCGACCATGATGGATACGCCTCCGCTCTCGTGAACTTCCGCTTCATGGCCAACACGGTGTGGACCACCGAAGAGGCCGTCGCTCAGATGTCGCTGTAGCTCCCTCATTTCGCCCGCCCGGTCCGCCGGGCGGGCAGCGGAGTCCCGGGTCTCCGGGTCCGAGCCGGATTGCGAGCCGAGCCACCTCCGACTAGGCTTTTCTCGCTCGCTCGCCGCGATTCCCCCTCTCCGGAAGCCGGAGTGTCAGCCAACCGCCTCATCCACGAGAAGAGCCCGTACCTCCTCCAGCATGCCCACAATCCGGTGGACTGGCATCCGTGGGGAGAGGAGGCCTTCGCCCGGGCCCGTGAGCTCGACCGCCCGATCTTCCTGTCCATCGGCTACGCTACGTGCCACTGGTGTCACGTCATGGAGAGGGAATCGTTCGAGAACGATGAGGTGGCCGGGCTGATGAACGACGCCTTCGTGAACATCAAGGTGGATAGGGAGGAGCGTCCGGACATCGACGGCATCTACATGGCCGTGGCACAGATGACCACGGGCCACGGCGGTTGGCCGCTGACGATCCTCATGACCCCCGACCGTGTGCCGTTCCTGGCCGCCACCTACATCCCCAGGGAGAACCGGCACGGACGCATCGGTATGCTCGAGCTCGTTCCGCGCATCGGGAGCGCCTGGGAATCGGACCGGGATGCCCTGCTCCGGTCGGGAGCCTCGATCCGGGAGCATCTGGAACGGGCGGCCGCGGCGGACGGACGCGGCCGGACCCTCGACGAGGAAACGCTGAGGCAGGCTTTCAGCGATCTGGCCGGCTCGTTCGATCGGGACACGGCCGGATTCGGGGAGGCGCCCAGGTTCCCGACTCCGCACCGCCTGTTGTTCCTTCTACGGTACTGGCGGCGCACGGGAATCGGACGGGCACGCGAGATAGTGGAGGATACGCTCGACGCGATGCGCGCGGGCGGGATCTTCGACCACGTGGGGTTCGGATTCCACCGCTATTCGACAGATCGCCACTGGCTGCTGCCCCACTTCGAGAAGATGCTGTACGACCAGGCGATGCTCCTGCTGGCGTACACCGAGTCGTACCAGGTCGAGGCTTCCTCCCGGCGCGAGGGGACGATTCGCGAAGTCGCGGCATACGTCAGACGAGACCTCACATCGCCCGAAGGTGGTTTCTACTCGGCGGAAGATGCGGACAGCGAGGGGGAAGAGGGGAAATTCTACGTATGGTCGCTGGCGGAAGTTCGGGAGGTTCTCGGGGGGGAGGACGCGGAGATCGCAGCGGCGGTGTGGGACATTCGCGAAGGCGGGAATTTCGAGGACGAGGCCACACGGCAGGCCACAGGCCTCAACATCCCCCACGTGGCACGTTCCCTCTCGGACGTGGCCGACGCGTTCGACCGGTCCGAGGCCGAGACGAAGGAGCTGCTGGAGGACGCCCGAAGGAAGCTGTTTGAAGGCAGGGAGCGCCGCGAGCGCCCTCTCCTCGACGACAAGATCCTCACGGACTGGAACGGACTGATGATCGCCGCGCTGGCTCGCGCGGGGACGGCGTTAGGGGAATCCGCGTTCGTAGACACCGCGCGCCGCGCGTCGGACTTCCTGCGCGAAACGATGTGGCGGGATGGCGAGCTCCTGCACCGCTACCGGGACGGCGAGGCGGCGATCGGCGGCAACCTGGACGACTACGCGTTCCTCGCCTGGGGCGAGATCGAGCTGTATCAGTCCACGCTTCAGCCCGAGCATCTGGGCCGGGCGATGGAGCTCACCGACGCGATGGTGGAGCGGTTTCGCGACGCCGACAGGGGAGGTTTCTTCTTCAGCCCGGCTGACCGCGACGACCTGATCGTGCGTCAGAAGGAGGTATACGACGGGGCGGTCCCGTCAGGTAACTCCGTGGCGTTGTACAATCTGGTACGGCTGGCGCGCTTGACCGCCGGCGGGGGCTATGCTCGCCTGGCCTCCGAGACCGCGGCGGCCTTCTCCCGGCACGTGGCCTCACAGCCGTCGGCTTTCACGTTCTTCCTGGCGGGGCTCGACATGGAGCTCGGGGCCTCGCAGGAGTTGGTGATCGTGGGCCGGCGGGAGAGCGAGGATACGCGAGCTCTTCTGGACGTGGCGCGAGAAGGCTACCACCCCGGCCGCGTGGTGCTGCTCCGCCCGGAGGGAGAGCAGGCGGACCTGATCGACGAGCTGGCGCCCTTCACGAAAGACTTCGGAGTCCTCGACGGACGGGCGACGGCGTATCTGTGCAGCGGGTTCGCGTGCGAGCGGCCCGTGACGAGCGCGGAGCAGCTGCGAGACCTGATCCGCGCGCGTATCGACTAGTCCCGCTTGCCCAACACCGCTTTCAGCTTGACGTGCCAGCGGGCCACCTCGCCGTCCGCGATGTCCGCTTCCAGCGCCGCGACCTCGACCCTCTTGAGCCCGGGCAGCACGGTCGAAGCCTCCCCAAGGGCGTCGGCCACGGCTCCCTCGATTGAATCCACGGAGCTGCCCTAAATCTCGAGCCTGGTCTCCTGGGATGCGACCAGGACGTCGTCCGACGATACGACGGTCGAGAGGTATCTCTGCCGCGCCTGCCGCCGACCTTCTTCCAGGGCTCGGTCGGCCGTGGCGGCGTCCAGCTCCAGGTTCTCGCGCAGCCGCTCGAGAAACGCCTCCTCTTCCGCGTCGAGGCGATGGTCCGACAGGACATCCTCGATCACCGCGCCGTACACCGCGCACGAAACCTCTTCGTGCACCTCGGAGGCGATGGGCTCCGGGATGGCCAGGATCGAGCGCAGATGGCCGAGATCGGAGACCTCGGTCTCGCTCAAAGCGTGATCCACGAGGCAGTACTCGAGGTAGCGACGATACAGGTCTCGACATTGCGACCGCAGACGGGAGAGCTCAACGCCGTGCCCTGCGACCGCCTCCGCTACGTGGTCGGCCGTGACCGCAGAAAGCTGCGGCGAACCCGCCAGCAGGGCTTCGAGTTTCCGGGCCGCGGCGCCCCTGGCCTTGCGGCCCAGAAGGCGTGAGCCGAGTCCACCGGACGGTCGGGGTACGCTCTCGAACGGTCCTGACATGCTCGTGCTCCTGGTCTGTATCGATCCTGGTTGTGGGCTGTGCATCGGCTCATGAGAATGCGCCACGCGCACCCCGGCGGCAAACGCGCCGGTGCTCGTTCGTCGATCACTAGCCCGGGGCTTAGGTTGTCAATGTGAGAGTTACCCTCCGTCACGAGGACCTGCGCATGGATCGTTACCTGGACGTGAGAGTCGAAGTGGCGGCGGCCCTGGCCACGGGTCGGCCCGTCGTGGCCCTCGAGTCCACGATCTTCGCGCACGGCCTTCCCGATCCCTTCAACCTGAAGGCCGCAGCGGTCATGGAAGAGGCCGTCCGGTCGGAAGGGGCCGTGCCCGCCGTAATCGGTCTGGTGAACGGTCGCGCCGTGGTGGGTCTCACCGCCGATGAGATCGAGCAACTGGCCAGGTCCTCCGACACGGTCAAGGTCAGCGTACGCGACATCTCACCCGTGCTCGTGACGCGACGGCCCGGCGCCACGACGGTTGCCGCCACGGCCGCACTCGCGGCTCGCGCCGCGATCCGCGTGATGGCAACCGGTGGGATTGGAGGTGTGCACCGCGGGGGAGAGGGCAGCCTGGATGTCTCGGCGGACCTCGAGGAGCTGTCCCGCTCACCGATCGCCGTGGTGTGCTCGGGAGCGAAGTCCGTTCTGGACCTCGGCCGGACGTTGGAAGTCCTGGAGACGCTCGGGGTCCCCGTGGTCGGCTACGGAACGGACGAGTTCCCGGCGTTCCATTCCGCGGAGAGCGGCCTTCGACTGGAGCACCGCGTGGACAGCCCGCGGGAAGTCGCCCGGATGGTCGAGGCGCAGGTTGCCCTCGGGCGGCGTGAGGGGATCGTCGTTGCCCAGCCTCCTCCCGCCGACAGCGCGATTCCCGGATCCACATTGAACGATTGGATCGAGAGAGCGCTGGCCGAAGCGCGCAAGCAGGCGGTGTCGGGAAGCCGGGTGACTCCGTTCCTGCTGGACAGCGTGGCCCGGGCGAGCGACGGGAAAGCCATCGGCACGAACGTGGCCCTCCTGGAATCCAACGCTCGCCTGGCGGCGCGGATCGCGGAGGCCTTTCGCTGACGGACCCCACCGCCCGTCATGTGCTTCCGGGCGGACTCAGCGCAGTAGATCGTCCAGAATCTGCGCCCGCGAATCGAGATCGCGAATGGCCGACGTCATGTGATCGGCCCATCGATTCTCGCCCTCGGCCCGCCACCGCTCGCGTTCCCGCTTGAGTGACTCACGCAGTCGGTGGACGCCATCGATGCTCAGGCGCTTCATGGCGTCGGCCGCCAGGTCCGCGTAAGGCGCATTCGGGCCCTCGGATTGGATGGCCCGCACGTAGCGCCGTGTAAGGACGGAGACAAGAAGCCTCTCGCCGACGAACATTCTTCGTTTTCGCATATCCTGGAAGACGCCTCCACTGGGTCACCGGTCACGACGGGCCGCCTCACTCCCACCGCCCGGCATGGTACCGGGGCGCGTCCATAATGTAACGCGAAGGCCGGTAGCGGCTACAGCCGGCGCCGATAGACACCGACGGCGTCGAGCCGTCAGGTCACGGGAAACTCGGGAAGCCACCCGGTGTTTCAGGTTGAGACGGGCATCGAGTGCCGGGCCGCGCCCGGCCGCACACGGGATCGCGGGACTCGCGGGGGAGGGAACGACGAGGAAGAGGGGCTTCCGTTCCTGGATGCGGAACGCGCGCGCGCCCGCGTTGCTGGCCGCGGGTGCGTTCGCCGGCACGGGACCCGGCACGGCCACGTCCGGTTCAGGATCCGTTTCGGTAATCACTTACACCGTGCCCGGCGGCAGCTCGGGAGTGTCCCTCGAACCGGAATCCGCGCCCGCCGGGGGCCGATCTTCCATCGCCGATTCCGCTCGCCCGATTCACGAGTTCACGTTCGCCCGGGCCGCCTATACGGGCGCCGGCTCGCGGCGCGGTTACCGGGCCTGGTCCACCGATTTCCCGAAAGCCGACCGACAGTTCCTCATCGGCGTGCGCCGCCTCACCAACATCGACGCGAGTCCGAACGAGATGCCGGTCAGGCTGGACGATCCGGGTCTGAGGAGTTTTCCTTTTCTGTATGCTGTGGAAGTCGGATGGATGTCGCTCACCAAACCGGAAGTCGCCGGTCTGCAGGCCTACCTGCGGGCGGGGGGCTTCCTCGTGGTCGACGATTTCTGGGGAACCGCGGAGTGGAACAGCTTTGAGCGCCAGATTCGTCGGGTGCTCCCGGATCGCGCGATCGTGGAGATTCCACCGGAGCATGCCGTCTTCCGATCGCTCTACGAGGTGGACCATATCGTCCAGGTTCCCAACATCGGGCAGGGAATCGCCGGCGGCCGGACCTGGGAACGAGACGGATACCAGCCCCGGATACTCGGGATCTTCGACGAGGCCGACCGTCTGATGGTGGCCATCGTGTGGAACTCGGACCTCGGCGACGCGTGGGAGTGGGCGGACCACCCCCTGTATCCGCTCTCCTTCTCCACGTTCGCTTTCGAGATGGGGATCAACTTCATCGTCTATGGTATGAGCCACTGATGGCGGGTCTCGCCGAGCAGGTCTTCGCCTTCCTGTTCAAGTACCGTCCCCTGCTGTGGGAACGCGGCGAGGTCGTGCTCGCGGGGTCTCCGTTCGTGGCGATCGGGGGAGCGGCGCTCGCCGCCGCGCTGGTCCTCACGGTGCTCCGCTACCGCACCGTCCGCGGCGAGACGCGGCCGCGCGATCGCTGGGCGATGGTCGGACTTCGGGTCGCGGCCCTGGCCCTGATCGCCTGGGTCCTGGCGTGGCCCGTCCTTCGCGTTCCGACCGTGATACCGCAGCGCAACTACGTGGCCGTCCTGGTCGACGAGTCCCGCAGCATGCGGGTTCCGGATGAGGGTGGGGAGACCCGTTCCGCAGCCGCGATCGACGGTTTCGGCGCGGGGTCCGAACTGTACGCGGCCCTGGAGGAGCGGTTCCTGGTTCGTCGGTTCGGCTTTTCCACGCGTGTCCGATCGGTTGACGGAATGGACCAGCTGGCGTGGGTCGAATCGAGGACGGACCTCGCGGCCGCGCTCGAGGGCGCCCGCCAGGAGATGGCCGGCCTTCCGGTATCCGGCGTGGTCCTGGTCACCGACGGCGCGGACAACTCGGAAGCCCGGGCCGAGGGCGAGTCGGAGAGCGCTCTGGCCGACGAGCTCCTGGCCTTCAGGTCTGCGGGCGTTCCGATCTATACGGTCGGTCTCGGCCTGGAGACGATCGATCCGGACGTCGAAGTGCTCCGGGTGGACGTACCGGTCCGGGTGCAGCAGGGAAGCACCATCCTGGCGGAAGTCCTCGTGCAACAGCACGGGTACGCAGGAGACCGCGCCCGACTGGACATAGAGGACGCCGGACGCATCGTGGCCTCGCGGGAGTTCGATCTGCCCGGCGACGGCCAGACGGTGCCCGTGCGACTGCAGCTCACGGCGGAGGAGCGGGGTGCCCGGCGCCTGACCTTCCGCGTGCAGCCGCGAGAGGGGGAGGCGCTGGCCGAGAACAACCAGCGCGAAACGCTGCTTCAGGTGGACGGCACGGCCCGCCGGATCCTCTACGTGGAGGGAGAGCCGCGGTTCGAGCTCAAGTTCCTGCGTCGCGCCGTGGCCGACGACGAGGCGCTGGAGCTGGTCGTGCTCCTGCGAAGCGCCGAGAACAAGTTCCTTCGCCTGGGCGTCGAGGATCCGGAGGAGCTGGCGGCCGGATTCCCGCGCACCAGGGAGGAGCTGTTCCGGTACGACGCGCTCCTGCTCGGGAGCGTGGAAGCGAGCTTCTTCACCGCCGATCAGCTCAGGATGATCGGTGACTTCGTCGGCCGCCGTGGTGGCGGGCTCCTGGTCACCGGCGGGCGGCGGGCCTTCGCGGACGGCGGTTATCGGGGCACGCCTCTCGAGGACGCCATCCCGGTGATCCTGGAGTCCCCCGGCGAGGAGTATTTTTCCGAGGTCGCCGTAAGCCTGACGCCGGCGGGGCGTCGGCACCCCGCACTCAGGATCGCGGGGGGCGAGACCGAGTCGGCGGAACGTTGGACCGAATTGCCCCATCTCACCGCGCGCAACCGCGTCGAGCGCGTCAAACCGGCGGCCGTCACCCTCCTGTCCGGAACGACGGCGAGCGACGCCTCGCAGGTGGTGCTCGCGTATCACCGGTTCGGCCGCGGTCTGGCCGCCGCGTTCACCGTCCAGGACTCGTGGCTGTGGCAGATGCACGCCGATATCCCCGTGGACGACCTTACGCACGAGACACTGTGGCGGCAGCTGCTCCGCTGGCTCGTGAGCGAAAGCCCCGGACGCCTGAACGTCAGCGTCCCGGCGGAACCCTCCGGACCGGGCGAGCCGCTGGAGATACGGGCCCACGTGGAGGACGAGCGTTTCCTGCGCGTGAACGGGGCGTCCGTGACCGCACGGCTCACGAGTCCGACGGGCGGGGAGACGGAGGTGCCGCTGGAATGGAAGGTGGAGCGGGACGGCGAATACGCGGCGACCGTCCGCCTGCCGGAAGAGGGCCTGTGGAGAGTGGACGTGATGGCGTCCGTTCCCGACGGTGAGGTCGTCACGGGAAGCGCCCACGCTCTCATCGGCGAGTCGCGGCGCGAGTACTTCGCGGCCGGAATGAGGCCGCGGCTGCTGCGCCGTGTGGCCGACGAGACGGGAGGACGCTTCTACACCTCGAGCGACGTCGACCGGCTCGCCGAGGACATCCGGTTCACCGAGAGCGGCCACACGGTGACCGAGGAACTGGACCTGTGGGACATGCCGGCCGTGTTCCTCGCCTTGCTGGGCCTCCTGGGCGGAGAGTGGGTCCTGCGGCGCCGCAGGGGGCTCGCGTGATCCCGCGATCCGCCGTGATCCTCGCCGCGAGGACGGTCCTGGCGCTCGCACCGGGGATCGGGCTCGCCGCTTCGCCGGTCGCGGCCCAGGGGGGCCAGGGGGCCACGCACCTGCTCGTGGTGAGCGGGCTGGCCGGTGATTCGGCCCTGGCGAGCCAGTTCCGTGACTGGACGGCGACGCTGATCACGGCCTCGGGCGAGCGTTACGGCCTGCCCGATTCGCACCAGACCTGGCTGGCCGAGGACCCGGGAAGCGATTCACGCATCGACGGCCCCTCGACGCGGGAGGGGGTGAACGCTGCGGTCTCCGCGCTGGCGGAGAGCGCCGGACCGTCGGATCGAGTGCTCGTCGTCCTGTTCGGGCACGGCAGCGAGCGCGACGGCTCGCCCCGATTCAATCTGCCGGGTCCTGACCTGACGGCGGATGAATGGAGCGATCTCATCGCGAGGCTGGGTTCGCGCACCGTGGGCTTCGTCAACACGGCCAGCGCCAGCGGTGGCTTCATCCCGGTCCTGTCGGCCGACGGGCGGGTGGTGATCACCGCGACCCGGTCGGGACGGGAGAGAAACCTGACCCGGTTCGGAGAACGGTTCGCGCGAGCGTGGGATGGCGACGAGGCGGACACGGACAAGGACGGGCGGACCTCCCTGCTCGAGGCGTACGAGATGGCCCGGCGCGAGGTCGCGCGAGAGTACGAGAGCCAGGATCTGCTGCTCTCGGAGCACTCGCTGCTGGACGATGACGCGGACGGGCAGGGCAGCCACGAGCCGGATCCCGATACCGGGGATGGCCGGCTGGCAAGGACGTTCTTCCTCGCCGCCGCCGTGACACCGCTGGCCGACCGGCCCGCAACGGACGATCCGGAGCTCGCCGCCCTGTACGCGGAACGCGCCCGACTCGAGGCGGCCATCTCGGACCTGAGAACGGCCAGGGATACCCTGGAGGCGGAAGAGTACGATTCCCGGCTCGAAGAGCTGCTGGTGGATCTTGCGATGAACGGCCGGGCGATTCGCGAGCGCGAGGGGGAGGAATGAGGCGCGCGCGCTCCGCGGCCACGCTTGCCGCGTTCGCCATCGCGTCGTTCGGCGCGCTTCCGCCGGAGGCGCGCGGCCAGGAGCAGCCGCTGCGCGACGCCTACCGCACGGGCCGCTACGAGGAGGCCATCGGCGGCTATCGGCAGCTGGCACGAGATGGACGTGCCTATCCGGCGGCCGACAGGGGACTCGTGAGAGCCCTCCTCGAGACGGGCCGCTACGAAGAGGCCGAGCGCGAGGCCCGCCGGGCGATCGATGCGCATCCAGGATCGGCCGAGCTCTTCTCATCGCTCGGAATCGCCCTCGTCCGGCAGGG
>JBDHFS010000080.1:0-15075 GCA_039590285.1 Gemmatimonadota bacterium | reverse complement strand
ACTGGCTGGATGGTGAGCCGGTGTCCAACCTGACCGCCTCGGAGCGGGCCCGGGTCCGCAACCGCCACATCGGCTTCATCTTCCAGGCCTTCAACCTCATCGGCGACCTCACCGTGTACGAGAACGTCGAGCTCCCGCTCACCTATCGCGGCATGGCCGCCGGCGAGCGCAAGGAGCGCGTGCACCGCGCCCTCGAGCGCGTCGGCATGAGCCACCGCATGGACCACTATCCCTCGCAGCTCTCCGGCGGTCAGCCCTGCTCGCCGACGAGCCCACCGGTAACCTGGACTCGACCAACGGCGAGGCGGTCATGGATCTCCTCAAGGAGCTCCACTCCGAAGGGTCCACCATCCTCATGGTGACCCACGATCCCCGCTACTCCCGGTACGCCGAGCGTACCATCCACCTCTTCGACGGACGCATCGTCGAGGAGCGATCGTCCGAGGCGCAGACAGGCTGAAAGTGAGCTCGCCCATGCCGCACATTCTGGTCGCAGACGATCAGGCTGATGTCCTGGCGGCGCTTCGCCTTCTCCTGAAGGCGGAGGGGTTCGAGACATCGACGGCGTCGTCGCCGGCGGAGGTGCTGGAGCTGCTGGAGCTGGATGAGTTCGACGTCCTCTTGCTCGACCTCAACTACACGCGCGACACGACATCGGGACAGGAGGGCCTTGACCTCCTTCCCCTCATACAGGGGCTCGACAGCACTCTTCCAATCATCGTGATGACGGCGTGGGGCAGCATCGAGAGCGCGGTCGAGGCCATGCGCCGCGGCGCCCGGGACTACATCGAGAAGCCCTGGGACAACGACAGGCTTCTCGCCACCATCAACTCGCAGCTCGAGCTCGTTCGTGCCGTCCGCAAGGCTCAGTTCCTGGAAGCGGAGAACGAGATGCTGCGGGACGCGGACGTCCCGGAGATGATCGCCGATTCTCGTGCCATGCAGCCGGTGCTCCGGTTGATCGAGCGGGTCGGGCCATCCGATGCCAACGTGCTGATCACGGGCGAGCCCGGGACGGGAAAGGAGGTCGTGGCCCGGTGGCTCCACTACCGTTCGAACCGATCCGGGCGGCCTCTGGTCACCGTGAACACCGGCGGTCTTTCGGAGGGCGTGTTCGAGAGCGAGATGTTCGGTCACATCAAGGGCGCATTCACGGACGCGAAGGCCGACCGTGTAGGCTACTTCGAGCTTGCCAGTCGCGGAACGCTGTTCCTCGATGAGATCGGGAACGTTCCGCTCACACAGCAAGCGAAGCTGCTCCGCGTTCTGGAATCGGGCGAGCTGCAGAGGGTGGGGTCCTCGAAGACGAGGAGGGTGGATGTGCGGATCCTGACGGCTTCGAACTCCGACCTGGAGCGGTCGGTGGCCGAGGGATTGTTCCGCGAGGACCTGTACTACAGGCTCAACACTGTCGAGATACGTCTACCGCCGCTGCGCGAGCGTCGCGAGGACATCTCGGCGCTCGCCGCGCACTTCCTCCGCATCAGCGGTGGAAAGTACGGCCGTCCCGAGATGACGTATTCGCCCGCAGCCATGGAGGCTCTCCTCAGGCATCCCTGGCCGGGGAACGTCCGCGAGCTGCGGCACTCGGTAGAACGGGCGGTGCTGCTCACCGAGAACCACACCGTCGACGTGGAGCACCTCGGCCTCCGTCAGTCGTCCGAGGGTTCTCTGCGCCTCGAGGCTGTGCCCCTCGACGAAGCGGAGCGGATCCTCATCCGCAAGGCCCTCTCCCGAAACAGGGGGAACGTCAGCCGGGCGGCCTATGATCTGGGCCTCAGTCGAAGCGCTCTGTATCGCCGCCTCAAGCGCCACGGGCTTCACGTCTGAGGCCTGAACAGGAGGCCGGCAGAATGAACCCGCGCTCTCTCAGGCGCCGTTTCCGGAAGCGGCTGACCTACCAGCGCAGCATTCCCTTTCTGGCCCTCCTCTCGGGCATCCCGGCCGTCCTCGTCGCTCTCGCACTCGTGTGGACGGGGGACCATGCCGGCCGCACCCAGTGGACCGTGTCGGTCTTTGTGCTGGGCTCCTGGGTGGCCATCCTCGTGGCCATGAGGGATCGTCTCGTTCGACCTCTTCACGCCGTATCCAACATGCTCGAGGCGCTGCGAGAGGGGGACTACTCGCTTCGCACTCGCGCTCCAGCCAAGGACGACGCCCTGGGGCTCATCCTTCACGAGGTCAACCAGCTCGCCCAGGGCTTTCACGATCAACGCCTGGACGCCCTCGAAGCGTCGAATCTCCTGACCCGGGTCATGACCGTGATCGACGTGGCCCTGTTCGCGTTCGACGACAACGACCAGCTGCGCCTGATCAACAGATCCGGTGAGGACCTGCTCGGACGAAGCGAGGCGCAGGTCCTGAGTCAAACGGCGAAGAGTCTCGGGCTCGGTGAATGCCTGATCGGTCAGACCCCGCGCGTGATGGACGTCGCGGTGGCTGAAGGCCTCGGCCGTTGGGAACTCAGGCGACGCAGCTTCAGGTGGGAAGGAAAGCCGCACAGGCTGGTTGTGCTGGCCGATCTCAGCCAGGTACTGCGTGAGGAGGAGCGAGTCGCGTGGCAACGTCTCATCAGGGTGCTCAGCCACGAGATCAACAATTCGCTCACACCGATCAAGTCCATCGCCTCGAGCCTCTGTGCCGTGCTCGAACGGGACAGCGGTGTAACCGAGAGCACGGACGATCTCAAGGAAGGACTGCGGGTCATCGAGGGGCGGTCGGAGGCACTCGGCCGGTTCATGTCTTCCTACGCCAGGCTGGCGAAGCTCCCGCGTCCCCAGAAGCGTGAGCTGAGTGTGAGCGAATGGGTGCGGCGGGTTGCGAGTCTCGAGTCCCGTATCTCCGTCCAGGTCGCGGATGGGCCGGATGTCTCGATCCAGGCGGACGGAGACCAGCTGGACCAGCTCTTGATCAACCTGCTCGACAATGCTGTGGATGCATCGCTGGAAACCGGCGGCGCCGTGCGAATGAGCTGGCGCGACTCGGACGGACACGTGGAAGTCATGGTGGAGGACGAAGGGCCCGGACTCGCTCAGACCGCCAACCTCTTCGTGCCCTTCTTCACGACCAAGCCCAAGGGCTCCGGGATCGGCCTTGCTCTCAGCCGCCAGATCGCGGAAGCGCACGGCGGGCGAGTGAGGCTCCACAACCGCCGTGACGGACCGGGTTGCATCGCGATCGTCTGGCTTCCCAAGCAGACCGAGCTGGTGCTTACCTCGGAGCCTTGAGTCGGAGTATCAGTCGCAGGTGATCGAGCCCTCTTTAGTGGCGGGAGGGAAGGGCCTGACTGATCCACGGAACACGGCGCACCGCGTACCCCGGACTCTCGCGTGCGTCGCGCGCGCCGACCAGCCGTTCTGGTTCCCCCGCATCCTGATCTGAACACCATTGCTCAGATTGACGCTCAGGTCCTGAACCCGCGCTGCGTAGTGGGCCCGCCCAGTCTCCGCGAAGACCTGTTCGATGTAGGCCTCCTGGGCCGTCGAGACATTTCGCAGATCCGACTGCATGGCAGCCACGTAGGCACGGTCCGAGCTGCTCCCGAGCGACACGGTGGTCATCAGCGCGAGGATCGAGATCAGGGTGAGAACCACCAGCATCTCGACCAGAGTGAATCCGGATTCACTCTTGCTCTTCGTGCGCACCGGTCCGCTCCTTTCGGCCGAATCTGCTGGGCGCGTTTCCGAGACCGTTGATTGCGCACACGCGGTGCCATCGCTCGCCGTTGATCCGTGTGCTTCGTAATGGCGGGTCGTTCATGGCCTTAGCGAGACCGTTCATCAGGACATGGACCCATGTGAGGTGGTTGCCGGTGGCAAAACGCGACGGGGGCCGCAGTCTTCCGATGCTGGCCGGCCGCTCCGGCTACGGAACCCTGCGAAGGGCGTTGAACAGAAGCGGGAACGTGGCCATTGACTGGCCGCGGTACTGTGGCCGCACGCCGAAGAGAACCACACGACCGGCGTCCAGCGGAATGTCCACGATCGCGGCGGCTCCGGCCAGGAGGCCCACGCCGTGCACCCACCCGCTCAGGACCGCCGGCCTGGAGCCGTAGCCGGCGACGCGGATCGCGTCCGAGCCGGCTGGAAGGTCGAACGCGTGTCCGGGCTCGATCCACGCGGCGAGCTGCGCGGGCACTCCTCTCCCCACGGCCGTGGTCGTGTCGACCTGCATGCCGACGAGGGCTCCGGGAGCGAAGAACTGCTCACCCGGTTGGCCCCGCAGCCGGTCCGTCACCGGAAGGCTCATGCGCTCGATCAGATAGCCCGACGATCTGCCCAACGCGACGAGTGTCCCTCCTTCCGCGGCGAACTCGCGGAGTGCCCGCAGACCGGCCGAACCGAGGCCTCCCGTGAACTCCACTGGCATCCCGCCGGCGGGCCAGCCTTCGGCCAGCACTTCCGGTGAGGAGGATGGGAGAACGATCGCCGTGAAGCGTCGGCTCAGGTCTCCCTGTCTGATCTCGCCATCGTGAAGGATCGAGTACGGAACGTCGTATCGGTCGAAGAGCCAGCGAGTCCACCCCTCGTCCGGGGACGGCACCCGTGACTGGTACAACCCGACGAGCAGGCCAGGCTCGCCGGACACCCCCCGCACATGGGGAGCCGGCCCGGGGAGTGGATGCTCGAGGCGGACGAGATCTCCCCGCGGATGTACGCTGACCGCCACAGCCTCCACACCGAGCAGCAGCGGCAGATTGTGGGCCGTGACGTCGTACGGTTCGCGTGGCGGACCGCCCGGGTAGTCGAAGGTTCCCGGATACGCCTCCGGCGCCAGCAGCGCCTGTACGAATCCGGCATACGGCTGACGCATCTCCACCACGATGCTTCCCGGCGGGTACGTGACCCCATTCACCTGAATCCGGACGCTGGCCGCCTGCATCTCCACCTGAGCTGTCGCCAGGATCCGCACCAGCTCCGCGAACCCTGCCTGGTTCTTCTGTCCACCGGGAATCACCCACGCCGCGGGCCATTCCGGCCATCCCTCGACCGCCCTCTCGCCGATCTCGACGAAGTTCTCCAGCCACGTCTCGCGGTCGGCGGACGCCGTGGCCAGGAGGGCCAACGCTCCGGACTCCATGTACTCCAGGATGTCGCCGAGCGACCATCGGCCACCCGGCCAAGGTAGAGGGTGGTTCCAGGCGCGCTCGCCGGCCTGCCATCCCGGCCGTGACCGGAGCTCGTCCGGAAGCAGCTCGACCGGACTCGCCAGGCGCGCGCTCGCGGTCTCGCTCAAGATCCGCACGCCCGCGTGATAGTGCTGATACGCTCGCGAGGGAGACCATGCGTCGTATCCGGCGTTCACGACGACGCCCGTCTTACCCTGGCGCTGCATCTCCCACGCGATCGACGTGCCGAGCGCGTTCGTGGCCGCGATCAGGAGCGGATCCACGTTCGGCTCGATGGGGTTCAGCCACGGTGGCACGAAGAAGCGGCTCGCCGTGGATCCCTGTTGGTGGATGTCGTGAACGATCTGAGGATGCCACAGGTTGTGAACCCTGTTGATCGCGTTCCGCGTCTCGCTCTGGGTGAAAGCGTACCAGTCGCGGTTCAGGTCATGGCCCGCATAATGGTGACCGAGGAACGGAGGCGCAGCGCCCTCCCAGGGTGTGCCGACGGAGGCCCTGTACCATTCGGCCACGGCATCCACTCCGTCGGGGTTGAGCGACGGGACCAACAGGATCACCGTCTCCGTGAGCATCTCCCGGGTGGCTTCGTCGGTCGCACTGGCAAGACGGTATGCCAGCGTGAGGGGCACGAGTGTTCCACCGACCTCGGTGGGATGGATAGCCGCCGTGATGAGCACGATGAGTCTGCCCTGCCGGACCAGGTCCTCTTTCTCGCGTTTGTCCGTTATCCGACGAGGGTCGGCCAGTTTCGCCTGGATCGCCTGCAGCCGCTCCAGCTCTGCCAGGTTCGCTGAGTCGCTGATGGTGAGCAGCACCATCGGACGGTCCAGGGTGCTTCGGCCGATCGTGTCCATCCGCACGCGGTCGCTCTGCCCGGCCAGCCGCTCCAAGTATCCGGTTACCTGGCCCCAATCGGCGACTTCGTAGTCCTCGCCAGGTCGGAAGCCCAGGTATGCTACGGGAGGGTCCGGAGGAAGCTGGAGAACCGGGCGTCTTGCGGCGAGCGAATCCCGCTCCCGTACCTCCTGCGCCGGCGCGCCCGGTGTGGCGAGCGTCACGGCCAGGAGCGTGGCCAGCGTTGCGTTCGCGGCGGCCCGACCCGTTTCATATCGGTTTGGGCGGCGGCGCGGAGCCATCTCAGGAGAGAAGGGACGGAACATCGGCCAGCGAGGCGACCAGGTGATCGGGCCACTCGGATCGGTCAGCGGCTTCCAGCAGTGCTGCGTCGAACTTTCCTGTCCGAACCTGGATCGTCGTGAGTCCGGCCGCTCGACCACCACGAACGTCTGTTTCGAAGTCATCGCCCACGACGGCCAGACCCTTCCGCCTGACACCCAGAAGACTGGAAGCGGCGTCGAAGAACGCGGATGCCGGCTTCCCCACCAACGTGGCGCTCTGGCCACTGGCGTACTCGAGCGCGGCCACGAAGGGTCCGGCGTCCAACGTGGGTCCCTTCTCCGTGATCCAGAAACGGTTACGATGAATCGCGACCAGTCGAGCTCCAGAGCGGAGGCTCTTGAATCCCTCGTTGAGGCGCTCAAACGTGAACCCGGCGCCCAGATCGCCCACCAGGACCACCTCCGGTTTCTCCTGCGTGAGCTCGAACCCCTCGAAATCACCTCGCGTCGATTCGGATACCAGCAGGTGGATGCGGTAGATTCCCTCATCGCGCAGCCACCTGGCAGCCGCCACGGGTGCGCTGAAGATCTCTTTTTCCTGGACCTCCAGGCCGAGCTCGCCCAGTGACGCCACGATATCCGAGCGGGATTTCCGGCTTGTGTTGGTCGTGAACACGAAAGGGACCCCTTTCGCGCGCAGCTTCTCCACCGTCGCGGCAGACCCCGGAAGGAGCTCGCCTCCCATGTAGACAGTTCCGTCCAAATCCAGCAGCAGTCCTTCGATATCTCTCATGACTCCAATCCGGGCAGGGACGGACGTTCTTTCCTCGATCCCGTGATTCGACTCTTGCCGTGAGGCCCAACCAGGCGGACCTTCCGCCCCAAGCTAGAGACTCTGTGGAACCCGTGAAACCCGGACCAGGATCGTGCCAGAGCTAATCCCGTTCCGTGCTCTCCGCTACACCGCCGTCGCGGGCGATATGTCGGACCTCCTCGCCCCGCCATACGATGTCATCGACGACCTTGAGGCGGCTGATCTCCGTGACAGAAGCCCACGAAACTGTGTGCGCGTAATCCTCCCCGAGGGGCCGCCGGAGCTACGCTACGAGGACGCTGCCCGAACGCTCCGCGCCTGGATCGATGCGGGCCACGTGGCTCTCGACCCCAGGCCATCCGTTTACGTTTACCGTCAGACTTTCGACTCGAGCGCCGGGCGCCTCGAGCGCCTGGCCCTGTTCTGCGCCCTTCGCCTCACCCCGTTCGCGGAAGGCGATGTGCTGCCACACGAGAGAACCCACTCGGGGCCCAAGCAGGACCGTCTCGCGCTCACACTCGCCACCCGGGCGCAACTTTCCCCCATCTTCATGATCGCCCGCGATCCTCGCCTCGAGCTTCTTCGTCTCGCCAGCGCCGCCGTCCAACACGAACCTGCGTTCGAAGCCGTCACGCCTGACGGAATAGGCCACGCGATCTGGGTGATCGCTGACTCCGAAGAGACCCGGGCGCTCTGCGACGCGGCCGGTGGCCAGCCGCTGCTCATCGCTGACGGACACCATCGCTACGAGACGGCGCTGGCCGCTTCACAGCTGCTTAGCGACAACGTAAAGGCCACGTTTTTACTGGTATGTGTGGTGAGCCAGGGCGATCCCGGGCTCAGCGTGCAGCCGACTCATCGGGTGCTGCGAAGGGCGCCGGCCGGTTGCGGTGCCGAATTCGAGTGGCAGACAGCTCTCGACAGCGCGTTTTCTTTGGAGGCGCTCGGCCGACTGGAAACGGTCGAGGCGGAGGCCATCGCTGCACGGGCCGGCGGCGGGTCTCTTGTCGCGCTTCCCGCTGGCGCGACGGGACACGCGTGGCTTGTCCAACCGACCGACGAGGCACTGTTCGCCGCGGGCATCCCGGCTGAGAGGGGCCGCATCGCTCCAGCCGTTTTCGACAGGCTCGTGCTCAAACAGCTTTATGGTCTCGATGCCGATTCCGCCGCTCAACAGGGTCTTCTTTCGTATGTCCGGGAGCCGGGGGCGTGCATGATGGAGGCGGGGGACTCCGGCTGCGCCTTCATCTTGCCCCCGCTATCCGTGGAGGATGTCTGGGCCACGGTGCGTTTTGGCGGACGCCTGCCTCCGAAATCGACGTATTTCGAGCCCAAGGTGCCTTCCGGGCTGTTGTTTCGCTCGCTGGGCCCCGGTGACGACGATGGGTGATCTCGAGCCGATTGCCCCCCTCCACACCCCGACGTAGCTTCGGGCGCCATGAAGACGAGACCGTCGGGCCAGCGCGCAGAACGGACCATTCGCGTGGCCCACAGTCCGGATTCCGACGATGCCTTCATGTTCTACGGCCTTGCCTCGGGAGCCGTGGAGACCGGGGAACTGGCCTACGAGCACGAGCTCCAGGGAATCCAGGAGCTCAACGAGCGCGCCATGCGGGCCGAGCTCGAGGTGAGCGCGGTATCCATTCACGCCTACGCGTATCTGGTCGACCGCTACATCCTGCTTCCGCACGGCGCCAGCATGGGAGAGGGTTATGGTCCGCGGCTCGTGGGCAGGGAGCCGTTGGACAGAGAACGGATTCGCACTGAGCTCGTAGCGGTTCCCGGCGAGCTGACCTCTGCCTATCTCGCGCTCAAGCTCTGGGAGCCGGCGGCCCGTACTGTGGTACTGCCCTTCGATCGCATCCTGGAGGCCGTGCGGGACGGCGAAGTGGCCGTGGGCCTCATTATCCACGAAGGTCAGCTCACTTACGCCGACGCCGGTCTCACGCTGCTCGAGGACCTGGGCCGGTGGTGGCGTGACGAGACCGGCCTCCCTCTCCCGCTGGGCGGTAACGTCATCCGACGCGACCTGGGCCCGGACCTCATTCAACGCGTGTCGACTCATCTGCGAGCGAGCATCGCCTACTCGCTCGAGCACCGGGAGGAGGCGATGGACTACGCCATGACCTTCGCCCGAGGACTCGACCGTCAGACAGCGGATGACTTCGTCGGCATGTACGTCAACCGTCGTACGCTGGACTACGGGCCGGACGGTCGGGAAGCCGTGCGGTTGTTTCTCGCGCGTGGTGTGCAGGCGGGGATCATCCCGGCTTCGGTGGACGTCGAGTTCGCAGACTAAGCGCCGCCCTGTTCGGCGGCGGCAGACACGGTATGTGCATCCAGCTGCTCGATCGCCATTCCCGCGACCCGCCTTAGCGTCGAGCGCTGTGTAACGAACACTTCCGAGTCCCCTGCCAGAGCGGTCGCGATCTGCACGGCGCGTTCCACGCTCCCCCCGATCTGTGCTCGTACCTGCGCCGCTTGGCTGGCGATGGAAGACGTGACAGGCACGATCTCCAGTCCCGGAAACGCCGCCAGACACGCTTCCGCTCTTTGCGCGGCTTCGTCGTGCCCCCTGCGATAGGGTTCCACGAGTAGCTGGTAGAGGCTCATGGCTGAAGTGCGGCCCTGGAACTCCCGCTCTCTCAGTCCCATGAGGAGCGCTCGGGTCAAGGGAAGGTAGCGAGCGCGTCCCGTCAGGTGCAGGCCGAGCACGCTGGCGTCCACGTGGACGTGCCCGGCTTCGGCCAGGATCCGGCGGAAGCTGGCGGCGTCACTCACCTCGGGCCTCCGGCCATAGCTCGAGCTCGTTTCCGCCCTCCGGGAGTATGCCTTCGAGCTCGGTCACCAGATCGGCGGGCTCCGGGCGCATCTCGATTACCTCTCGCCCGGCTACCGTGACCAACAGCCGGTCTCCCGGCCTCAGACCCAGCGCCTCGCGCGCCTCACGAGGGATTACTATCTGGTGCTTGCTGCTCATCTTGACAGATGTCGCCATGGAATCTCCGTTCTCGGCCGGTTTCGCTTTACCGATGAACTTTACTGTAGAGTGTGGTTCGCGCGAAAGTGTGGAGTCCTAGAGGACGCGGTACAGGAAAGCCGCGTAGCCCAGAAGGAGCAGGACCCCCTCCCAGCGGCTGACCCTTCCACCCGTATACGCCAGGGGGATCAGCAGGAGGCAGAAGATCATCGCGGGGACCACCTGGTCCACGACCGTTCCGGAGGTGAGCTGTAGCGGCATCATTATGGATGCGGTGCCCAGAACCAGCCCGAGGTTGAAGATGTTGGACCCGATGACGTTCCCGATGGCGATGTCTCCGAGGCCGCGCGCCGCGGCGGCCACGGTCGAGGCGAGCTCGGGCAGGGAAGTCCCCACGGCGACCATCGTCGCCCCGATCACTTCTTCCGGAACGCCGTACGCAAAGGCGATCTTGGACGCCGATTCAACCATCCACGTCGCGCCCGCCAGAAGGAGACCGAGGCCGAACGCCACACGCAGCCAGTTCAGATACGGCCGGCGCAGCAGGTTCAGTTGCTGTGTTCTGGCCTCCACTCGCGCGGCCTGGAACTGTCCCGTCTCGGTCTCCGACTTTCCCCAGCGAATCAGATAAGCCATGTACAGAGCGAACCCCGTGACTAGAATGAGCCCGTCCAGGGTTCCGATCACGCCGTTCGATGCGAACACCATCACCGCCGCCAGGACCAGCACCATCAAGGGAGCTTCCCGCTGAAGAAGCTTCCTGTGGACCCTTATCGGCCTGATTATGGCTCCCAGGCCCACGATCAGGCCCACATTCGCCACCGTCGACCCCAGCACGTTTCCTACCGCGATACCTGGCTGGTCGCGCAGCACGGCCGCCGTGGAAACCACCAGCTCAGGAGCCGATGTACCGAAGGCCACGACGGTCAGTCCGACCAGCAACGGGCTCACTCCCCTGTGCTCCGCAACACGCGATGCGCCCGTGACCAGCCAGTCGGCGCCGAGGGTCAGGGATGTGAGTCCCACAAGGAATAGAAGCGCCTCGACCAGAATCACCGGCGCCTCATGGCCAGAATGTGGAAAACTGACGACGCGTCACCGCGACCTCGGCCCGCCGTGTGGACAACTGTGGATAAGTCATCACTGGAGGTGTATGCTGGCAAGTACAAATTAAATAATAACTTGCGCTGTCATGCCAGCTGGCCCTGGACTGGCTCCGGGGCGTCCTGAGTCGGCTTCTCCCCAGATTCGGGCTCGGTCACGGACTTTTCCTTTCCGCGCCCTCCCATGTGGAGTTGTCCGTCCACTTGACCCCCCTCATCCAGTTTGATTCGCCGGCTGCGGATGTCGCCTTCGACCCGGCAGGAAGCCTGCAATTCCACACGGCTCTCGGCGTTGAGGCTGCCGTTCACCCGGCCCGCAATGATCGCGTCCTGGGTCATGATGTTCCCCAGCACCACGCCATCCTTGCCCACGACGACGCTCTTCGATGCCTTCACCGAGCCCTCTACCTGGCCCTCGACCCGAATCGTTCCATCGCTGGAGCAGTCCCCGACCACTTTCATGCCCGGCCCGATGATCGAAACGACATCGCCCAGCTCTCTTGGGGCGATCTCCCTGCCGTTCCTGGTTTTCGTCATTGTCCCACGCTCCTTTTCGCTTTCCCGTACGCCCGCCCCGGGTGGCCCTTCCTCAGCTCCCGTCAGCCAGATAGCCAAGCGGATCCACCGGCAGCCCCTGATTTTCCACTTCAATATGAAGGTGCGGAGCCGTCGACCTCCCGCTGTTGCCAGACAACGCTATCACTTCGCCCGTATCGACCGAGTCACCTGGCGCCACGAACAGCCACGAGTTGTGCGCATACAGGGTACTCATATCGTCCCTGTGCGATATTCTCGTGTACAGGCCGTACTGCGGGTCCTCGCCCGCTTCCGTTACTCTGCCTGCCCGGACGCTTCTCACGTACGACCCGGCCGGAATCGCAATGTCCACGCCAACATGCCCCCCGAACGGAGCCGCCGTAGTGTCACCGAACGTGCGCGTGACAAAGCTCGCCTCCACGAGCGGCCACACGAACGCTCCTTCCTCCGCCCCTTCCTGTGCGTCGATCCGGGCCGTTTCCCCCTGCGCGAGAGGTGGCAGGAGGATGTCTCGCCGCGAAGGCGCCACCTCACCCCCCATAACCTCTCTCAGCTGCCGATACTCCTCTTCCAGTCGCTCCAACCGTTCGCCAACGACCGCGACCACCTCGTTCTCCCGCCGCAATTCCGAGACCTCCGTTTCCAATTCGGAGATCCGGCCCCGCGAGGTGAGGTTCTCGGACCATCGGCCCACGAAGAAGAACGTGGCAGCCAGCAGGCCCACCATCACGGTCGCGAGCACCACGACCCGCCCCCGCGACAACTCCAGCGTTCGGGAACGAACCTCTCCTTCCCTCACGACAATCAGCGTCCAACGCCGGCTTCGTTCCGGGCTCATCGATCCCCGAAGAGGTCCTGGGCCTCTTCCTGGCCCAGAAGTCCGCGCGTGAGGCGTTCGAAGTCATCGGCGTCGAGGAACGGTATCCGGATCTCGCCGCGCGTGCGGGATCGCAGGGTGACGCGAACGTCCGTACCGAAGGCACGGGAGAGCAGGGTAGCGGCCTTGCGCGCGATCGGATCCTCGCGCACGGGTTCTCGCCCCCCACTCTTGCCGCCTCGTCTTTTGCCACGACGAGCCTTGCTCTCCGCTTGCCTGACCGAGAGTCCCTTCGAGGCGATCTCTCGCGCCAGAGCTTCCTGCTCCGTTTCGTCCGCCATCGACAGAATCGCGCGGGCGTGACCGGCCGTGATGCTCCCGTCGCTGAGCAGATCCCGCACGGGAGCCGGCAGCGTAAGGAGGCGCAAAGAGTTCGCCACGGTGGAACGCTCACGTCCGACGCGCTTCGCCACTTCCTTCTGTGTGAGTCCGAACCCATCGATCAACTGCTGGTAGCCGATGGCCTCCTCCAGCGGGCCCAGATCTTCTCTCTGCAGATTCTCCACAAGAGCAACGACCAGCATCTGCTCGTCGCTGAGCGGCTGAACGATAGTGGGCGCCCGCTTCCATCCCAGACGCTTCAGCACCCTCCAGCGCCGTTCGCCCGCCACGAGCTCGTACCCCGCCGCTGCCGGCCTCACGACCAGCGGCTGCAACAGGCCGTTTTCCCGAATCGACGCCTCGAGGTCGCCGAGTGCCGCGTTCTCGAATTGTCGGCGGGGCTGAAACGGATTCGGTCGAATGTCCTCGACGTCGACGTCCTGAATCGGCACCTCCGCCGACGCTGGCTCCTCGAGATACTCCCCCAGCAGGGCGCCGAGGCCCTTGCCGAGACGTCTGGAATCAGGCTTGGGCAAGGACGGCCCCTTTCTTTTCTTCGTCGCGACGCACGATCTCCGAGGCCAGGCTCAGGTATCCGCGCGCTCCGGTCGACAGGACATCGTAGAGCGCGATCGGCTGGCCGAAGCTGGGCGCCTCCGCCAGCCTCACGTTTCGCGGAATCCAGGTCTTGAACACCTTGGCTCCGAAGTACTCCTCCGCTTCACCCTTGACCTGCTTTGACAGGTTCAGGCGCGAGTCGAACATCGTCAGCAGAACGCCCTCGATGCCTAGCTCCGGGTTGATGCTCCGTTGTACGATCCGCACCGTGTTGAGCAGCTGGCTCAGGCCCTCAAGCGCGTAGAACTCGCACTGGATGGGGATGAGTACCGTGTCCGCCGCCACCAGCGCGTTCAACGTCAGGAGACCCAACGAGGGAGGGGAATCGATCAGGATGTACTTGTACTCCTCGCGTATGGGAGCCACCAATTCCCGTAGAATTCTCTCCCGCCGCGCACGTTCGATGAGCTCGACCTCAGCGCCGGCCAGATCCCGGCTCGCCGGTACCACATCCAGCATGGGGAAATGAACGGCAGGTCGAATCGCCTCGAGAAGGGGTTGTCCATCCACCAGGCACTCGTACACATCCGGGGCACCCCCCTCGCGGGAGATTCCCAGGCCGCTCGACGCGTTGCCCTGCGGGTCACAGTCGATGACCAGCGTCCTCTTCTCGGCGATCGCCAGGGAGGCGCCCAGATTGATCGCGGTAGTCGTCTTCCCGACTCCGCCCTTCTGGTTAGCTATCGCGATCACACGAGACATCTACGCTCCACGGCTAACATGTTGCAATAAAACACGTTACGTGTCTTGACACACGCGCGGTGGCCGCTTGCTGAGCGTCTCCGTCTCGCCGGCGACTATCGGTCTCCGTTCGTGGGGCCGGGAATATACGGTCGCTTCGGTTGCGCGCCAAGAAAGCCTGATGTTTCACGTGCAACATCGCCGTTGCCTGGCTCGGACATGTTTCACGTGCAACATCGGGTGGGTCGGGCAGTTCCAGCACGCTGTATCTGACGCAGTCTCATGATGGTACGATCACGACATGCTCCCGGGAGCCTTTTCGCGATCTTCGGCGTCCCGTCGGAGGCCTTTTCCGTCCTTCCGAAGCTCCACCAAGAGGTTCTGCAGGTCGGACGGAGATACGCCCGGGATGCGACCCGCCTGTCCCAGGGTCCGCGGTCGGACCCTCTCGAGCTTCTGACGAGCCTCGAACGAGAGAGACTCCAGGGCCATGTATGGAATATCGGCGGGAAGCCGCAGCCCCTCCCTGGTCGCCAAGGCCGCAGCCCTTTCCTGCTCGCGTCTGATATAGCCCTCGTACTTGGTCTCCATCTCAACGACCGTGAGAGCATCCGCGTCCAGACCCGGATCCGCTATGGGTCCGGACTCGCCAACCAAGTCACGCAGGGAGACGTGGGGCCGCCGGACCAGGCGCTCGAGCGTCTGCGGCTCCACCAGCGGTGACTCTCCGAGCTCCTGGAGCCACTGATTCATCCCGTCAGGAGCAACCTTCTCCCTTCTCACCCAGTCCCGTGCGCGCTCGACCTGGTCCATGTGCCGCTCAACGTGCCGCCTCTCGTTCTCCGTGAACAGCCCGAGCTCTCCGGCGATCGGTCCGAGCCGAGCCAGGGCGTTATCC
>JBDHFS010000079.1:0-16432 GCA_039590285.1 Gemmatimonadota bacterium | reverse complement strand
TTCAAGATCCTTCGGCGTGTGAAGCACATCGACATGTGCAGGGTGTTGACCCTCGGCCTGGTTCCCGAGTACCGCCACATGGGAATCGACAACCTCCTGTATCTCAGGATCTTCCGGGAAGGAGTCGCCAAGGGAATCCGCGCGGGTGAGTTCGGTTGGATTCTAGAAGACAACCTGCCCATGCGGAGACCCCTGGAGAAGTTGGGCTCCATCGTCTACAAGCGGTTTCGCATGTACGACCGGGATCTCTGATCTCCCGTGGAGCACTCCGACGCAGTCCGGGAGCAGCCCGGCGATACCTCATCTGGTGATCGGAACCGCGGAAGCGTTCTCCTGACCGGAGCCACCGGCTTCCTGGGCAGCCACATCGCGGAAGCCCTCATCACAGAGGGTTGGGCGGTGCGCTGTACGGTCCGGCCGACCAGCGACCTGAGATGGATCGAGTCGCTGCCAATCGATCGAGTAACCGCCGACATGACGTCCGAATCCCAGCTCGAGGCGGCGCTCGAGGACATCGATGTCGTCGTACACTCGGCGGGCCTGACGAGGGCGAAGAGCGACACGGACTATTTCCGCGTGAACGCGGAAGGCACGCAGAAACTGGCCGAGGGAGCGATCGCGGCGAACGTGAGTCGGTTCGTCCTGGTGAGCAGCCTGGCGGCTCGCGGGCCGGACCGCCGTGCCAGTGACCGGGATTCCGGCGTGAACGCGGACCGGCCGACCAGCGTCTATGGAGAAAGCAAGCTCGCCGGCGAGCGGCGCCTGTTCGAGGCCGTAGCCAGATCGAATGGGGCCATACGCCACGTGATCCTGCGGCCGGGCGGAATCTACGGGCCGCGCGACGAGGATTCGCTCACACTCTTCCGTATGGCCCGCTCGGGCTTGTTGCCGGTGCCCACCACGCCCGGGCGACTACAACCCGTCTATGTCAGGGATGTGGCCGAGGCCGTGGTTCGGTCCGTGGCCCGCTCGGGCCTGGAATCGGGTCCTTTCGCGCTGGGCGGTGCGGAGATCGTGACGTGGGAGGACATGCGTCTGGCTCTGGAGAAGGCCGTCGGCAGGCAGGTACGACTCGTACGGCTTCCGGGTCCGTTCTGGCAGGTCACTGGAACGGTGGCGGAGGCGGCCTCACGCCTGCTGGGAATGACCCCCCAATTCGACCGGAGAACGGCCGACGATCTAGCCCGACTGGACTGGACGGTCAGCCTTGACAGCGTTCGGGATGCGCTCGGGTGGACTCCGCAGACCAGTCTTCGCGATGCGATGCTGGCGACGGCCGACTGGTACCGGGAAAAAGGGTGGCTCAAAGCGTGACGCGGCGCGTGGCGGACATGAGCATGAGAGAGAGGGGACCTCTCGGGGTCGACTATCTTACCGCCGCATACCTGGCGGCCACCGGCGTCGTGGCGCTTACGGCGATGAGTCTTCTCGGTCTCGGCATCGCGGCTCTCCACCTGGTCGCGATCCTGTTCATCTGGCGCACCGCGAGCCTTCCACTGCCGAAGCACAACTTCGTCCTTTTCTTCCGTCTTTTCTATCCTGTCGCTCTCACGCCGCTGCTGTACCTGCAGCTGGCGCCGCTCAACCAGCTGCACGTGACGGGTTACTTCGACGTCACCGTAATGGTCTGGGAGGAGGCTGTCTTCGGCCGGCAGCTGGCAATGGCGTTCAGCGACTGGTGCGGAAAGCTGTGGTTCTCCGAGATGCTGCACCTCGGGTACTTCTCCTACTACTTCATAGTGCCGGGCGCGGCGGTCGCGGCGTTTCTCCTGAAAGGTCCTCGCGCGCTCGAGAGGGCATCCTTCACGATCGCCCTGGCCTTCTTCATCTGCTACCTGTGCTTCATCGTCTTCCCCGTGGCCGGTCCGCGCTACGATTTTCCCCAGATCTCAGGCGACCCGGCGAACGGGAAGATGTTCGGGCTGGTTCACACCATCCTCGAGAGTGGCTCTTCCAAGGGAACGGCCTTCCCCAGCTCTCACGTCGCGGCCACGATGTCCGCTTGGTTCGCGACGGGCCGAGAGAGCAAGCGCGTCTTCTGGATCATGGCGCCGTTCGCGGTGTCTCTTACGCTCGGGACGGTGTACGGACGGTTTCACTACGGGATCGACGCTGCGGTCGGCCTGCTCGTGGCTGCGGTCGCCTACTGGGCGACTCCGTGGCTGCTGCGCCGGCTCGAGGGAGAAGCCTGAGAGCGTAGCAGGCATTCGACCCCCCGGAGTTCGCGCAGCGGACGGAGGGATTTCTCGAGCGCCGCGAGTGTAGCTGGGGCGTAGATGTGGATGCGCGGACCCCCCGGAGTTCGCGCAGCGGACGGAGGGATTCCGCGAGCGCCGCGAGTGTAGCTGGGGCGTAGATGTGGATGCGCGAGCGGACAACCATACGAATCCCCCATCCGTCAAAACATCGGCGATCAAGAGAAACGAGGCGAATGTCTGACGCTAGGCTGATCGCGGCGGCCCGAGCGGGCGATCGTCGCGCCATGGCAGCTCTCTATTCGGCGCACTGCGGACGGGTGTACTCCGTGGTTCGCAGGATGGTCGGCGACGACCACCTGGCCGAGGACGTGTCTCAGGATGCCTGGGTGAGGGCTTTCCAGAAGCTCCACCTGTTCCGGGGCGAGTCATCGTTCGGTACGTGGATGCACCGCCTGGCTGTCAACGCCGCCCTGAATCGGTTGCGACGGCAGAGCAAGCGGCCCGACGTAGAGTCGACGGCGGAGATCAACTCGCCACCGCCCGCGACCGACGAGACGGTGCTCAACCAGCGGCTGCTGGGTCAAGCGCTGGATCGACTTTCAGCCGGGTATCGGCAGGTGCTGGTCCTACACGATGTGGAAGGACTCACGCACGAGGAGATCGCCAGCCGGATGGGAATCGCGGTTGGCACGTCCAAGTCGCAGTTGCACAAGGCCCGAGCGCGCATGCGAGATCTGCTGGCGCCGGCCCGGGCGAGGAACGAAGCCGGTAATCATGCCTGAACACTTGAACAGGAACTCGATCTCGGCTCTGCTGGACGACCCCGAGGGGGTACCCGGAGGGCTCGACCACCTCGCTGAATGCGAGGATTGCGCGCACGAGTACGAGCAGATGAGCCGCATGCGGATGGCCTTGTCGGGCCTTCCGGACCTGGATCCACCGCCTGACGAGTGGAGCCGAGTCCAGGCAGAGCTCGGTTTCGAGCCGCTCGGACGGGGCCTGCTGGCGCCGGTGTGGAGGAAGGCCTCCAGCTGGCCTCTCCAGGCGGCGGCCGTCGTCGCTCTGTTCGCGGCGGGCCTCATGGTGGGACAGAGCATCGCGACGGACGACGCTGCCGCTCCGGGCATACCGCGCGCGGCCGATAATGCGGGCTCGGACGATCGGACCGGGACGCAGAATGGCATGCTGGATGTCGAGCCGACGGACGCATACCTGCGTACCGTGGCCGATCTCGAGGCTCTACGAGATCTGGATCTGGGAGCGAACAGCCTGCGCGCCGATCCGGAGGGTATGGCCGAGCGCATCACTCACCTCGACGCGATGATCGAGGCCTCGAGCGAGGCGCTCCGGGAAGCGCCGGCGGACCCCGTCCTGAACAATTTCCTGTTCCAGCTCGTGGACGAGCGCGAGAAGGTGGCGGGGCAGCTGGTGCAGACGCTGCGGATGACCGCGGCGGAATACTGAGACGTCTGAGCCGCCCAGGGCGGCCAGGGAGAGGTATAGAACAGAGCGGATGGAGACGTTCCGAATGAAACTGACGCCCCGAGTGACGCGGATGAGCCTTGGGATCGCGATCATGATCGCGACAGGGTGCAGTGCGCGCAGCCTGGCGGCGCAGGAAGCCGACGCCGACTGGACTCCCGCGGAGAAGGCACGGATCGGAGTTCTCCTTCAGGAGCGCTGCTCGGTCAACGAAGTCATGGCGAATCGCTGTGACCGTGCCCCGGTGGTCACGTCCGTCGTCGTGGGTGGGCCGGCTGACCGGGCCGGAATCCAGGCGCACGACCGCCTGCTGACGGTGAACGGCATCGCGGTCACGACCGTGGAAGGTCGAGCTGCCCTGCTGACTCTGGAGGCGGGCGTGCCCGTCGATCTCGATGTTGCGAGAGGCGGTGAGGAGACCAGGGTTCGGGTAACGCCCGAGTTGAGAGCCGACGAGCCGTACGTCGATGTCAGGACGAGCTTCTTCGGACCCCTTACTGAATCGGCTGAGCTGTCTGACGTTAACGAAAGAGTCCGAATCGTACGGATCCCTGCCATGCGGAGTCGGCTGGACGAGGTGGAGGTCCGTTTGGACTCGATACGCGCTCATGGCAACGAGTTCGTGTTCTTCCACGAGGACTCCGAGGGAAGCTTCAAGGTCGAGGTCGGCGACCCGGAGACAGCGCACGTGATACTGGAGCGAATCCGGGAGCAGGAAATGCGGGCGGAGCCGCTCAAGGTCCAGGAGCGGGAGTTCGTGGAGGCGGATGGGACGAGACGCGTGGCCATCACGCTGGGTCAGCTCGAGAACCTACCCGAAATGTCCCGATTCGTGTGGGAAAACGAGGAATTGGCGAAGCGCCTGGCGAAGGTGAGAAACTCCTCGCTTCGCTCGGCCCGTGTGCATCTCGATTCGCTCGTGCGTCAATACGGCCGCGTCCAGACGATGACGGAGGGAGACTCGATCGGTTTTTCCTTCTCGATCACCACGCGCGTGGATCCGAACGGCGGATGGGCCTATTACGTAGGGCCGCGCGCGGTACCGAGCCAGCTGCGGACCCTGCTGCTTACCGACCTTCGGGTTGCCGGCGCCGAGTTCCGGGAGCTCCAGGGGGACCTGGCCGAGTACTTCGACGGAGCCGACGACGGGCTCCTGGTCCTTCGCGTCATCGGTGACACGCCGGCTTCCCGGCTGGGGTTGCGGGAAGGTGACGTGGTGATCGAAGTGAACGGTCACAGGCTGGGAGACGTCTCTTCGTTGCGGCGTGCGATTGGAGAAGCTGGTCCCGACGGGCACCTGGAAGTCACGTGGGTGCGAAGGGGTACAGAGCACGCGGGGCGGCTGGAGACGAACTGAAGTCCGGCGGCGCGCCCGCGCCGCCAGGATCTGCTCCAACCGACAGGCTGTGTCCCTGAGATGAGCATGCGGCTCCGCCCCGGCTTGTCGCACCCGCACCCACCGTTCAGATTCCGCACATGAGCACACCCGGGACCGAAGCGTCCGCCGTTTCCTTCTCTTCCATGGCCACGGAGCTGATCGACCTGTTCGATCGGTGGGGTCGCGGATCCGCCGAATGGAGCGATGTAACCCTGGATCGGCTGGCCTGCCGTGCTTTTCGAATTCAGTACGAGGGTAACCTGCCGTATCGGAAGTACTGCGACGCCAGACATGTAGCCCCCCCTGAGGTCGAGGGATGGCGAGACGTTCCCCCGGTACCGAGTGCCGCCTTCCGAGCGGTAGACCTGATCGTGGGCGGGCCGACCGACGCGCAACTCACTTTTCGCACCAGCGGAACGACCGGCGGTCCCGGAAGCCGTGGCCGCCACCTCGTGAGAGAGCCTGGACTGTATGGTGCGGCGACAAGAGCAGGATTCCGCACATTCGTGCTGACGCCGCAGAAATCGCATAACCTGGTCACTTTACTTCCTACCTTTACCTACTCGCCGGATTCGTCGCTGGGCTGGATGCTGGACGACGTCCGCCTTGCTTTCGGCGGGAGCGCGTCCGAGAGCGTCGCGACCCGAGACGGCATCGACTGGGGACGGCTGGAGACGCTGATCGAGCATCTGAGCTACACGGATGTTCCGGCATGCGTGCTGGGGACCACCCTGGCGTTTGCGGAGTGGCTGGAGAGGCTGGAGAACGGAATGGGGCTCGGGCGGCTGCCGCCGGGCTCCAAGCTGGTGGACACGGGAGGAGTCAAAGGTCGCCCCGACCTGGACCGGGGCGCTGTCATGGGCTGCATCGCGGAGAGACTAAGCATTCCGCCTCGGGGGATAGTGAACGAATTCGGAATGACGGAGCTGCTGTCGCAACGATATGGATACGGACATCCACCGTCCCCTCTACTCGGACCACCATGGCTTCGAACGCAGGTCCTGGACCCGGTCACGTTGGCGGAAGTCCCGCGGGGAGAGACCGGTATCCTGTGTCACTTCGATCTCGCCAACCTCGGCAGCGTATGCGCGGTGCTGACGGAAGACCGTGGGCGCCTCCTGGATGAAGGAATCGAGTGGCTCGGTCGAACCCCCGGGGCGCCCCCACGGGGATGCTCGCTCGCCACCGCCCGGATGCTGGAAGCCCAGGCCCATGCTTGAGCCGTGGCATCTTCCCGATCTCGGGGAGCCGGGGGAGTGGTGGGAGGGCACGACCGCCGCCGGAGCCGCCTTCCGTGCGCCGGTGCTGGACGGGGCGGAAGCCGAGGCGCTGGCGGCGGCGGTGAGGAAGGCCGCGCTGGAAGCCCGTGACGGCCGCACCACGGCGGATGTGATTCGCGCTGTGGCCGGCGCCGCGGAACGCATGACGGGTGACGGTCCGGCAGGCGTGGCGACACGTGAGCTGCTCCGCACGGAGCTGGGATGGAACGATGGGCTCGCCCGCGAGACCCTGGATGGGATGGCTCGCGCGTGGACGGAGCCGGCGCTCACCGAACTGGTCGAGACGGAGGTCGGGGGAGCGGAAGTGCTCGATGGATTTGCGGAAGATCAGCGCTGGACGGGGCCCGGCCGCCGGCTCCGGCGCGCCGCGGGTCCTCCAATCGTCCTTCAGGTGCTGGCAGGCAACGTTCCGGGAGTCGCGGTCACCGCGACGGTCAGGGCCCTGGTGGCCCGCTCTGGAGTTCTGTGCAAGGTGGCCGGGTCGGAGCCAGGCCTCGTGTCCGCGTTCGCGCGACTCCTGGCCGCCGAGGACCCGTTGCTTGGGCGGACGATCGCCGCGACGTGGTGGCCGGGAGGAGAGTTTCCCGCGGCGTGGCGCGAGTGGAGCCGGTGGGCCGGCAGGTTCGTCGTGTACGGAGGCCGTGACGCTGTCGAATCGGTGCGTCGGTCGGTGCCTGCCGGGGCGGACCTCGTCGTATATGGTCCGAAGACGGGTGTAGGTGTGATCCTGCCTGATGCGGACGCGAGCGTGCCGGCTTCCCTCGCGGCCGACGTCTGCGCATACGATCAGCAGGGGTGCGTTTCACCCCGCCTGGTCTATGTCGTGGGCGCTTCCGCCAGAGCGTTCGCCCACGGCTTTGCGCGAGCGCTGGACGTCGAGACGCGGAACCATCCGCCTCCCGAGCCGACGGATGAAGAAGCCGTGGCGATCCGGTCCGCGCGTGCCGACGTCGAGTTCGGTGGCTACGGCGGAGCCGATTCCGTGGTCGAGGCTCCGGGCGATGCCCTCACGTGGACCGTTCTCGCCAGCGAGAGCCCGGATATCAAGACCGAGGCTCTACCGAGGGTCGTTCGGGTACATGCGGTGTCGGATCTCCCAGAGCTGTTCGCGGTACTGCAGCCGTTGGCGGGCCAGATTCAGTCTCTCGGTTACGGGGGAGTCGATGGGTCGCTCAGCCTCGCGGAGGGTGCCGCGCGGCTCGGGATCAGCAGAGTCGCACCACTGGGCACGGTGGCCTGGCCGCCTGTCGACTGGAGGCATGAGGGCAGGCATCAGCTGCTCCCGCTCCTTAACTGGACGGACTTCGAGACACGCGTGTAGGTTGCGCTCCCGGCCAATGCCGGGAACAGGCGTCGGCTCAGGACGGGGCAGCGCCAAACAAGGGCCAACATGGAGGTAGAGGATGACGCGGAGGAGAGTGATGGGGTGGTGGATGATAGCTCCGGCGGCAGTGGCCGCGGTGGCGCTCTCGGCGCCCGCGGCTCACGCCCAGGACATGAACCCGGCCGACGGCGAGGGCCTCGTCGTCGACTATCCCGTTTTTCAACCCGTGCAGCCCCCCAGGGGGTACCAGGCAGCGATCCAGATGGGCACCCGAGGGGTCGACGGTCGCCCCGGCCCGAGGTACTGGCAGCAATGGGTCGATTACGACATCGACGTCCGGTTGGATCCGGAGACCGCGCTGCTCACCGGCAGCGAGACGATCACAGTGCGTAATGACACGCCCTACGATCGTGCGGCCCTCGTCCTTCGGTTGTATCAGAATGTCTTCGCCGAAGGTTCACCGCGAGGCCGGAGCGTGACGCTCAACGGAGGGATGACGCTCGACCGGCTGGCGGTCGGGGGCGTGGATCTCGAGGCGCTCCCGCCGCGCCGGATGTTCGGACCGCCGCAGCGCCCCGAGAATCCCGGCTACCAGGTCAATGGAACACTGGCAGCGATCTTCCTGCCGGAGCCGCTCACGGCCGGGGGCACGCTCGAACTCCAGGTCGAGTGGTCCTTCACGGTCTCCGGGGGCGGTGGCTTCCGGATGGGCCACCTGGACCACGAAGTGTTCAACCTTGCGCAGTGGTATCCGCAGGTCGCCGTGTTCGACGACGTATTCGGGCAGGATCAATCGCCGTATCTGGGCGAGGGCGAATTCTACAACAGCTTCGGCGACTTCAGGGTGGACGTGACCGTGCCCGAGGGGTGGATCGTCGTCGGCTCGGGGATGCTGACCAATCCCGATGAAGTCCTCCATCCGGAGGCGGTGCGGCTTCTGGCCTCGGCCGCGGCGCTGGACACCGTGGTCGAGATCGTCAGCGTCGCCGACCGCGAGGCCGGGCAGGCCACGATTCCGTCGGACGACGGCTGGCACATATGGAGCTTCGAGGCCGAGACGGTGCGAGACTTCGCATTCGCCGCCGGGGGCACGTACGTCTGGCACGCCACGGGCGCCGAAACCGGCCATGAGCAGGACAGGGCGCTGATCCAGAACGTGTTCGATCCCGCGCGCGAGCACTGGTCGGAAGGGACGCTGTTCGCGAAGCACTCGATCGAGTTCTTCTCGGACTACGTCCTTCCGTACCCGTATCCGCAGGCCACCGCCGCCATGGGTCCTCCCGAGGTCAGCGGAATGGAGTACCCGATGATCACGTTCATCACGCATACGGCTTCGGGTCAAAGCCTGCACGAAACGGTGGCTCACGAGCTCAGCCACTTCTGGATGCCGATGATCATCGGCAACAAGGAAATGTCGTACGCCTGGATGGACGAGGGGTTGACGGTCTACAACACCTCCCTCGCGATGGCCGACTACTACGATACTCCGGTCACGCGTCCGGGCGACGAGGAGATGTACCACATGGTTGTGCAGATGGAGTGGCAGGAGTCGATCATGCACCACATGGACCACGCCGAGCACATGTTCGGCTCACAGGTAGGAGCGTACAGCAAGCCGGGCATGCTGCTCCACACCCTGCGGCACATGATGGGCCCGGATAGGTTCGACGCCGCATACAGGGATTACGCAGCCACCTGGGCATTCAAGCACCCGATGCCATGGGATTTTTTCGCCATGATGTCGGACGCCGCGGGCACCGACCTGGACTGGTTCTGGCAGCCGTGGTTCCACGGCACCGACACCCTGGATCAGGGCCTCGACGAGGTGGTTCCGGGCGCCGGGTCGGCCGAGATCACGGTGTCGAACCTGTCGAGCGGCGTCATGCCGGTCGAGCTGGCGCTGGAGTACGCCGACGGCTCGTCGGAAACGGTCGTCTGGCCCGCGTCCGTGTGGGCCGGCACGCGCACTACGACCGGTACGGTCCCCACATCCGGCGACCTTCGCAAGGTCACGATCGATGCCGACGGCTACTATCCGGACCTCGATCGATCCAACAACGAATGGGAGGCGGTAGACGGCTGAGCCACCTCTCGTGGAGCCCCGGCCGATGATGGCAGGCAGCTTTCCGCGCGACGGTGAAGTGTGGCAGAGGTACGAGGAATACTTCCGGGCGGAGCCCGAGATCGTTTTCGAGTGGAACGATCCGCAAAGCAATGCTCGGGGTTGGCTCGTCATCAACAGCCTCCGCGGCGGAGCCGCCGGCGGTGGCACCCGGATGCGCGCCGGGCTCACGCTCAATGAAGTGACATTCCTGGCGAAAGCGATGGAGCTCAAGTTCGCGTTCGCCGGCCCCCCGATCGGAGGGGCCAAGTCGGGAATCGACTTCGATCCGGCTGACCCCAGGAAGACCGAAGTGCTGACGCGGTGGTTTCACGCCATCCGCCCGGAGCTCCTGGCCCGGTACGGCACGGCGGGCGATCTGAACGTGAGCGAGTTTCGGGAGGTGATCCCGCTGTGCCGGGATATCGGGGTCGTCCACCCACAGATCGGCGTCCTGCGTGGGCACTTCGACCTCGACGGCGAGGCTCTCGGCAGGCGCTCGCAGCTGATGCACATCGGACTCGACCAGCCGGTGCCCGCGGAGTACGGGCTGTCGGGCAAGGAAGTCCGCGTGTTCACGATGGTCACCGGCTACAGCGTATCGGCGGCGGCGCTTCGACTCCTCGAGCATCAGGATCGCTCGCCCGAGGAGACCCGGGTTCTGCTCCAGGGCTTCGGCTCGGTAGGCGGGGCCGCGGCGCTGTATATGGCGCGGGCCGGATTTCGAATCGTGGGGATCGTTGACGCGAACGGCGGCATAGCTGACACGCGCGGACTGTCACCGGATACAGTGGAAGACATGCTGCGCCGCCGAAGAGGCAACGCTCTCCCTCAGCCGGCAGACGCCGATGCGGCGCGCGCAACGGCGGAGAGCTTCTTCGACACGCCTGCTGACATGTTGGTTGCGGCAGCAGCCTCCGGTACCCTCGACCGCGATGTGCTCGACCGCATCGAACGGGCCGGTGTCCGGTCGATCGTCGCGGGGGCGAATCATCCGTTCGCGGCAGACGTGATGGGCGATACGAGCGTGGAGCAGGAGGCCGATCGTCGCTTCTCCGTCGTGGCTGACATCATTGCCAGCTGCGGCACGGCCCACGCGTTCGCCTGTCAGAGTCGGAGCGACATGCCACTTCAGCCACAGGTGGTCTTCGATTCCATCGATACGACGGTCGGAGAGGCAGTAGAAGAAGCAGTGCGACGGTCGGGGAGCGTGGATCATGGCCTCCTGTCCGCCGCCCTGAGCATGGCCCTGGAGAGGTGCGGCCATTTCTGGAACGAACAACTAACCGGAGCAGAAACGTGAGTGCAGATCTGAGCGCATATGTAAACTCGCACGGTGAACGGTTCGAACGGGAGCTCGTCGAGTTCCTCCGTATCCCGAGCGTGAGCACTGAGAAGCGATACGCCGACGATGTAGCCCGCCGAGGGGAATCCCTTCGTGGTGGCCGACAAGATCGTCGACCCCGATGCGCCAACTCTTCTCGTGTACGGGCACTATGACGTGCAGCCCGTGGATCCCGAGGAGCTGTGGGACTCACCCCCGTTCGAGCCGGCCTACCGGGACGGTCGCCTCTACGCGCGCGGCACGAACGACGACAAGGGCCAGGTCCTGATGCACATCAAGGCTCTCGAGACCCGGCTCCACGGTGGGTTCGGGCTGCCCGTGAACGTGAAGCTGTGCATCGAAGGAGAGGAAGAGATCGGAAGCGTCAACCTGGAGAGCTTCCTCCGTTCGGCGGCGGACAGGTTGGCCTGTGATGCGGTCATCGTCAGCGACACCGGAATGCTGGGGATCGACATACCCTCGATAGGCACCGGACTCCGCGGTATCGCCTACCTGGAGGTGTTCGTCGAAGGGCCCGCCGGTGATCTGCACTCGGGGAGCTACGGCGGAGCCGTGGTGAACCCGGCGTTTGCCCTCGCCCAGATCATCTCGAAGCTGAAGGACGACGACGGCCGGGTCACCGTCCCGGGATTTTACGACAATGTCCGACCGATTTCGGAGAAAGTACGCGAGGAAGTACGCGCCCTTCCGTATACGGACGAGGAGTTTCTCGAGGAAACGGGTGCCCCCGCCCTTGGCGGCGAGGTTGGCTACCATACGCTGGAGCGCCTGTGGTATAGGCCCGCGCTCGATGTAAACGGGATGATCTCCGGATTCACCGGCGACGGCGCCAAGACCGTGCTGCCGGCCAAGGCGAACGCCAAGATCTCCATGCGGCTGGTGGCCGATCAGGACCCTGACGAGATCGCAGAGCTCTTCACGAAGTACGTCGAATCGCTGGCACCCGATGGAGTGACCGTACGCGTTGTCCCGTCGCACGGCGGCTGGCCGTGGGCCGGGGACCCCGACAGTCCGCTGTTCGAGGCTGCCGCGCAGGCCCTCGAGGCGGCCTTTGGCCGGCGCCCGGTCTATATAGGCGAGGGCGGTTCGATCCCCATCATTCCATTGTTCGAGGAAGTCCTCAAGGGACCGGTCCTTCTGCTCGGCTTCGCGCCGCCGGGTGGAAACGCGCACGCCCCAAACGAGTGGATGGACATCGCGACCTACCATAAGGGGATCGAGACGATTGCCCGCCTGTACGATGAGGTGGCCGAGCGCGGTATCTGACGGGGGCTGACAAATCGTGGCACGACGAGTAACGGCCGGCCTCCCCTCCGGAAGCCGGCCCTTTCGATATGAGGCGAATCACAACCGCATTCAAGGTTCCGCCGGCTGCACCTCTTCGCTCATCCTCTCCTGCTCCTGCCGGGCCATCTCCCATTCGAGCTCAAGCTGTTGACGATGGTGGTCCCGGACAGCGCGCGCCGAATCCGCATGCATTCGCAGAGCGTCCATCCGCATGTCGTACGCCTGCGGCGTCTGGACTCCACGTTGCGTAGCCAGCCAACCCTGAATCACCCCATCGTATGCGATACTGGCCGTAAATCCGAGTGGGGTCGTGCGAGTTCCAAGATAGGCATCCACTCCAGCGATGATGCCTTCATCTCCGGAGCTCGACACGTCAAAAGCCTCGTAGTAGAGGCCTCCCCGTGGACGCTGCGCGACGACCCACAGCACCTGTTGCTGGATGTCCGCGAGCAAGCCTACCCGCCGGGAATCGGATTCCGGCAGCACCAGCCTCCGGGCCACCTCGGCGGCTGTCACCTCGAAGACCGTGTCAGGTACATCCGCTGAGAATAGCCACAAGCCTCCGAGAGATGGTGCCGCCGCGAGTCGACCGCCAACGGCAACCACTTGGCGGAGCGGCTCAGGTCCCTTGTCCCGGCTCAGGAGTGTGTCGGGATCCTGGCCTCGATAATCGGTCTGAATCACCGTAAGTCGGGCCTCGTCACCCTCGCCCGTTGTCGTTCCAAGCGTCAGTACCATGGGCCTGCTCGAAGCTTCCAGAATGGAGACCGGATATCCCGGGTCGAAACCTCTCAAGAACTGGCCGCCGGGTGTGTACAGGTCGACCATGCGCGTGGTCGCGTCGTACACGAAGATCCCTGAGTTCTCAGTCACAGCCATCCGCGCGGGGTTTCGCACCTCGACGGGTGGCAGCTCCCCAAGTCCGAACACGCCGAAGTCGCCTGCCGACGGTTCGAATCGCATCACAGCCCGGGCGATTTGGTCGAGACCCCAGACAACCGATCGGGATGAAGACTTCATTTCGATCGGCGCTCGGATCTCGATCCCCACCGTGTCCGGATGCGTCCAGATTTCGACGGCCTCCTCGGCGGCAGCACCATCGACCTCCGACTCGGCAACCTGCTCGCACCCGCCCGCAACGGCCGTAATCAGCGACAGGACGAGGATTCCCGGGATCTTTCGCCGGACGCGCCAGACGACGCTGGCAGCTTGTCGTGACATTGTCGTTAGATTTCTCCGCGGTTGCTGTGTGAAGCGCCCCACGTCCGCCAACCCCCGGCGATACTCCCTCACCGACGAGCCACAGGGCCGGCGACCGATGATATCACGTTTGCGATCGCGAGCAAGCGACCGGGCAGAGAGATCGAGGTGATGATAATTCGATGATAGTCCCGTGAAGACTTAGTATCCCTTTGGATTGTACTAGAGAGTGGTAGGTGAGCCAGGTCGGGAGGCGCCAGGTGTTCCACATCCAGAGCCTCGGGGGCATACAGATCCGGGACTCTGCCGGTGATCCGGTCAGGCTCCGCTCAAAGAAGCACAACGCGCTGCTCATCTACCTGGCCTCGGCCGGCAGGCGGCTCTATACGAGAGACAACCTCGCTCGTCTCCTTTGGGACACCCCGATGGAGAGAGCGAGGCACTCGTTGAGTCAGGCGGTCTACGACCTGCGCCGGAACCTCCCCGGCACGGTGCAGAGCGCTTCAGGCGACGCGATCCGCCTGAACCCGGCCACCATTCGATTCGACGCGACCGAATTCGAGCATGCTCTAAAGGCCGGGGACCTTGCCCTGGCCGTCGATCTGTATCGTGGCCCCTTTGCGGACAACCTGGTTCGCTCCGGCACCGATGATTTCGAGCAGTGGCTCGAGGCGGAGCGCCTCCGTTTGAGCAGGTTGGCCGAGCTGGCTCTCCGCCGGCACGTGCGGGGGTGCGATGAGAGCGGAAAGTGGGGCGAAATGTGCGTCGCGGCACTCCGCCTCTTGAAGTTGTCTACACTGGATGAAGAAGCCCACCGTGCACTGATGCGCGGCCTCTGGCTCCACGGCGATGCCGCATCCGCGATCCGGCATTTCGAGGATGTCGTCAAGCCGATGAGCGCCGAGTTGCCAAACGGTCTGTCGGAGGAGACGCGACTTCTAGTCCGCCGGATCCGCTCCACTCCCGCTCCCGAACCGTGGGAAGACAACCTGGGGGAGCTACAGACCCCGTTCCTCGGGAGAGAAGATGAGCTGGAGACCCTGCGTGCGGCCGTCAGAGAGATGCGCGACCGGACAGCGACCGCGATTCTCATAAGCGGAGAGGCGGGTATCGGGAAGACGCGGTTGCTCAGGGAATTCACGCGCTCCATAGGACTCGAAGCTTCACAACTCCTCGAAAGTCGCTGCTATCCGGCCGAGGCGGACGTTCCATACGGCCCCGTGATCGACGGAATCCGGCCCGTCGCCACCGAAGTGTCACGACGCTCAGGTGTTGACCTCGAAGGATTTACACGCCTGGGGCACCTGCTCCCCGAGTTCGAGCACCTGACACAACAGCACGACGAAAGGATCGATCCGGCCGCATGGCGGAGACGCCTCTATGAGGAGGTGACCGGACTTCTGCGTCTGGCCCTGGAGGAACAGCCCGTAATCTGGGTCATCGAGGACGTACAGTGGATGGACGCGACTTCCACCTCCCTGATGCACTACATGACACGGCGACTGGAGGGTTATCCGTTTCTCCTGGTCGCCACGATTCGAGTTCAGCGTGATGCGGAGCTGCCCGAGACGCTGCCCGCCAGCTCACCCACCAGCTCGGATCTCACAACGGAGCTGCGGTTGGTTCCACTCTCTCCAGAGCAGATCGGAGAGATCCTGGGTCGCGCCGCACCGGATCCAGGCCACAAAGCCGCTCTGGAGCTCGCTCAGCGTCTGGCAGGGGGGAATCCGTTCTACGCTCTCGAGGTGTTCCGGGCGGCAGTCGGCTCGACAGAGTGGGCTGCCGAGGCATCCCGGTGGGACCCGCTCACCGACACGCGCCTCAGCAAGGTTCTGGCTATCCGGCTCAAAGGTCTCCCTCGCGGGGCACTCGCGCTTCTTCAGGCAACGGCCGTTCTGGAGCGACACGCGACACCGGGGACGGTGGCAGCCGTCGCCGGATTCAGTCTGCCGGAGGCCGCTAAGACAAGCGGGGATCTATATGGGCGCGGTCTACTGCAGGACGGAGAGGGCAGGTTGGAATTCGTGAACGACATCGTCCGGGAGTACGTATACGCAGAGATGACGGCCCTTCAGCGTGCCGCGCTTCATCTGACGGCAGCAAGCCGCCTGAGGTCAGGGTCCAACGCCAACGCGGCAACGCTCGCACGGCACTTTCACCTCGGGGAGGACCGTGAGCACACATACGAGTTCTCGCTTCTAGCCGCTCGGGAAGCAAAGGAGTCCGGCGGACAGATGGAAGCGGCAGCCATGGCTGACCTGGCGGTTATGAGCTCGCACGGAACGGAGGAACGGCTCACCGCACTGCATATCCTTGCTGAAGCCGAACTGGAATCCGCCCAACTGGCGAGCGCGAAAGAACACTTCAACGAGATACTCCGGTTGGATCGCGAAATGCCGCCCGAGCGTCGGGTGGACGTGAAGTTGAAACTCGTCGAAGCGCAAGCAGAACTTTCAGATTGGGATGCAGCTCGGGCTACAATTGAAGATGTGTCGAACGACTTCGACTTGATATCTGACCCGAGTTCACAGCTCTTGGGCCGGGCTGAAGCCCTCTTCTGGACACTCAAGGTTGCCACACGTCAGAACGACCCCACAACTGCGCGACGTGTCGCGAAGCTCGCAGAAGAACTGCGTCAAACAGCCCACTCGAATCCTGGCATTGAGACAAACGCTCGGGTCAACGCTGTCTTGAGCTTGGCCACCTATGCAGCGTTCTATGAGTCTGCAAAGCGAGCGCAGGACCTCTTACGCGAGATCGACAGTATTGTTGTCGACGCGGAAGCCTCTCTGCGCGAACGAACGCACCTTATACGTGGAATGGTAGCACTCAGAATG
>JBDHFS010000078.1:0-11510 GCA_039590285.1 Gemmatimonadota bacterium | reverse complement strand
GTGGGGCCAGGTGGGCTCGGAGGTGGCGCGAGGGATCCTCCTGGTGATCCCCATGGGGGACGCCATCCTGTACGCCGAGCCGGTCTTCCTGAAGCCGGAGACGCTCGAGTTCCCGGAGCTCCGCCGCATCATTCTGGCCGATGTCGGGCAGGTGACCATGCACGGGACGCTCGACGCGTCGGTCGATGCATTGATCGGAGAGCGGCCCGCGGTCGCGCCGGTCGCCGAGGAGGCCGTGCCCGAGCCGCTGGCGGCCGAGACGGAAGCGGAGGGTGCGCCCGGGCCGGAGGTCGAGGTGACCCCGGCACTCGTGGACTCGATCCGCCGGGAGCTGCGCCAGACGATCGAGCGGCTGAGCGAGCTCCTGGACCGGCTGGAGCGGGACACGCACTGAGGGGCGCGGCTCGCCGACGGGCCGCACAGCACCGGTCGGGAGATCACGTCGGCCGAGGATTCTATCCGTATTTACGTGACAGGCGATGGAACGATCACGGCGCTGGATTGCCGGCCGCTCGCCGAGCTACTTGGCGCGACAGCTCTACGACTTCCAGCAAGGGAACCGCAGAGCTGACACTGCTCGTCGATCTGCCGCTAGATTCCAGCCTGCCCGCCTGACCAGCACTCAAGCGGCCTCGCCAGCCGCCCAGGTTGCTAACGCTGCCCTCGTCAACCGATCTTTCCCGCATGGCCAAATCGCCGTCGCACCTGCCGCGCCTGTTCGCCGAGATGAAGCGCCGCAAGGTGTTTCGGGTGATGGCCGTCTACGGGGCGACTGCCTTCGTGGTGCTCCAGGTCGCCGACCTTGCCTTCCCGCTCCTTGACCTTCCTGCATGGACAGTCCGGCTCGTCCTCGTGTTATCGATGCTCGGCCTTCCCATTGCCGTGGTCCTCGCGTGTGGGCCTTCGAGCAAACGCCGAAGGGCCTGGTGCGCACCGAGGACGCTTCAGAAAGCGATATCGAGGAGATCGTGTCGGCGCCGGCGCTTCAGCGGTGGCCTGCGGGTCTGCTGGCCCTCGTGGGCGTGGTACTCTTGTTCGGTGGCGGCTGGTGGATCGGACGACAGAGAAGTCCAGGCGGCGAGTTGGATCTCGCCTCGGTCGAGGCTGCTGAACGGATCCGCTCGATCGCCGTGCTCCCGTTCACCACGCGGGCGGCCGGAGCAGACGAAGAGGCCGTAATCTTCTCCGACGGGATGCACGACGACCTGTTGACCCAGCTGTCGAAGATCGGTTCGCTCAAGGTGATCTCGCGGACCTCCGTCATGTCCTACCGGGACAACCCGAAGCCGATGCCCGAGATCGGCGCCGAGCTTGGGGTGGAGACCGTGCTGGAGGGGAGCGTGGACCGGGTCGGCGGTCGGGTACGGATCAACGTGCAGCTGATCGACGCGGAGACGGACGAACACCTGTGGGGCGAGACGTACGACAAAGAGCTGACGACCGCGAACCTGTTCGCGATCCGGAGCGATCTGGTGAAGCAGGTGGCGGCGGCGCTCCAGGCCACCCTCACGCCAGAGGTAGAAGCCCGCATCGAGGCGCAGCCGACGGAAGACCTGGAGGCGTACAATCTCTACACGCGGGGCCGCTACTTCTGGAACAGGCGGACGCGAGACGGAATCGAGACGGCGATCGAGTACTTCCGGCAGGCGATTGAGCGCGACTCAAAGTACTCCATGGCGCATGCGGGTATCGCGGACAGCTACTCGCTGCTCGCGAACTACAACCACATGCCGCGGGACGAGGCGCTGCCGCTGGCCCGCGTCGCCGCCGAGCGGGCGCTCGACCTGGACGAGAATCTGGCGGAGGCGCACACGGCGCTCGCCTACGCCCACGCGGGGACTAACGAATGGGTTTTCAACAGCGCCGCCCTCTACTACAGGGCGAACCCGATCCGGCTCGAGGTGGCGGAGAGCAGGTATCAGCGTGCGATAGCGCTGAACCCGAGCTACGCGACCGCGCACCACTGGTACGGCGTGCTGCTCTGGACGACGGGCCGGCCCGAGGAGGCCCTCGACGAGATACGCCGCGCACACGAGTTGGACCCGCTGTCCGGCACGATCAACGCCGCGCTGGCAGGAGCGCTCCGCGGTAACCGACGATATCTCGAATCTCTGCTGCAGGCGGATCGGACGATCGAACTCATGCCCGACCTCGGTTCGGGGCACTTTGCGAAGGTCTTGTCACTCGTGGGGCTCGGCCAGCTCGACGAGGCCCTCGTGTCTGCCGGCCGGGCCGCGGAGGCGGATGTGATCGTCGGAGCCGCACTTCCGTACATCCACTACCTCAGAGGCGAGTACGAAGTAGCCGCAAACGAACTTTACCGTTTGATCGAGTTGAGACCCGGAGATCCCTGGAACTGGAGAACTCTCGCCTGGGTGGAGACGGCCCGCGGCCGGTACGACGAAGCGATCGTGGCGTGGGAGCGGGAGAACGAGGACACCCCCGCTGATCCATTCAGCCCGGTCGGCATCGCCGTGACGCACGCGGTGGCCGGCAGAGCCGACGAGGCGCGCGCGATTCTCTCGGACATGGAGAGACTCAGGGGCGATCCAGCTTGGCCGCTGGAGCTCCGAAGCATGGCCGAGGCGCACGCTGCACTCGGAGACCACGACCTAGCTTTCGAGCTGCTCGACGAGGCGGTCGCGGCGAATACGGAGGGGTGGGCCCTGAGGACCGGCCCGGCCCTCGACCCGCTGCGCGAAGACCCCCGCTTCGGCGCGCTGCTGGAGCGCGTCGGGCTGGATGACGCCTCCGTGGATTCGATCATGGCGCGCTACCGAGACCAGCGCGATACGCAGTAGAATCCGGGAGTCCGCACCGAGCCCCTGGACGCGAACCCGAGCGCAGCCTGACGCGCCCGGGATCACCTGCGAACCACGGCGCTACTCACTTCCTCCCCGGGGGATCGCCGGAGGGTGCCTGCCACCGCAACACACGCCGCCTTCGGCTCGACAGCAGGAGGTCGCGAGTAGTCTCGCAGGCTTTGCCTGCTCGAAGGTCTCGGCTTCGCCTCGACACCGAATCTCGCCGCCCCGATTAGCAGAAAGCCCTTCAAATGGCGGACTTTCGTGCATCTGGACAGATTCTCTCGGACACCTCTCTTAGGGGGTGGCTGTCTCCGCTCTTCGCTTAATGCCGAGCAAGCACTTCCGCATCATCACGATCTCGAACGGGTCGAGCACCAGCCGCGAGCGAAGGCCCGGCGCTTGCCACCGCAGTCTCGAGACGAGCCGTGTCTGCTGATCGGCTTGTGGATAGAGACCCCATGCCCAGGTGAAAACCGTCGTCGTGTCGTCACCCTGGTACTCCCACAGCATCGAACTATCGGGCTCCAGGACCGTGACCCTCACGAAAGCATGTTCGGCCAGCGGTAACGAATCTCCGATCTCGAGCTGCTGATACTCCGGGATCAGGTGGCCCGCGCTCGGGACCCCGTCATTGTCCAGCCGGTCGTAGCTGTAAAAACCCGCTCTCTTGTAGCCCATCTGAACGATCCACGGCCAGATCTCTGCTGGTGAAGCGTTGACCGTGACAGCGCGGGTCGCGTTGAACGTCGGATCGGAGAGGAGGCCGTCCCCGGGCATGGCGCGAGCGATCTCTTCGTCGGTTGCGCCCCAGTTCACCGCCCAGGGACGGTATACGACATACACCAACACTGCGCCGATAGCACCAAGGGCAAGAACGGCTGCGACCGTTCGCGGTCGGGGCTTCCTCATGCGCGAGACCTCCGGCTTCTCCTCTCCATACCTTCTCCTACCCCAAACACAAGAATCAGTGACGTGGTCACTGGGGCTGACACCGGCCAGCCCCATTTTCAAAAATGGCAGTCAGCCCTCCGGCCGGTCAGTCAAATGGGCGAGCCCGCCTCGGGGATTGAGATTCAGACGTTCGTCGCAGCGGGATTGACACCAGAGAAGGCGATGCTATCCTGCCGATACGAGGCGATCCCCAACGACCGCACGAGAGAGCTCCCTGCCTCCCTTCGGCCAGTGTGGTCGAGCGCTCAGGAGGTGTCCATGCGCACTCCGTTCGTCCCCCCTCTCGTCGCGCTTGTCATATCGAGCTCTGCCTGTGTCTCAGACACCCAGTCCGCCGCCCAGTGGGACGGCAGCGTTCGAGACAGCGCTGGAATCGAGATCGTCGAGAACTTCGGCGAGCCCCTGTGGAGGCCGGGTGAGGAATGGCGCCTGGTTGAAGATCTCCGAATCGGGATGCGAGATGGTCCACCTGAATACCAGTTCGGACGCGTCACGGGCTTCGTGCCTCTGTCCGACGGACGGATCGTGGTGGCCGATGGAATGGCCTCGAAAATTCGCTTCTATTCCGCTACGGGTGAACACCTGTACTCAATCGGCGAGCAGGGCGCCGGACCGCGCGAGATAGGGCAGGGGTGGATCCAGACCCTGAGGGGCTACGGCGACACGCTGCTCATCGGCGACAGCCGGAACTTGCAGGTCCACAGGATCGCCCCGGACGGCACCTGGCTCTCGAGTTTCAGCACGCGGCCCGAGGGGGGGTGGATGCTCGACGGATGGGATACGTCACCCTCCGGACTGATCGCCAGTGTCTTTACGCCCCTGCAGCTGCCCGACGAACCGCTTGCCGATACGATGGACGTGATCATCATCCGTCACCTGGATGGAACGCTGGGAGACACGATCGGGCGTGTACCGATGGCCCGCAGTTTCCGGTTCGCCGGGGATTCGCCAGAACTCTACTACTACGCTCCTACGCCCGATTTCGACTTGCGGTGGGAAGGTGGACTCATCACCGGACGCACGGATCGGTACGAGCTCACATGGCGACGACCCGATGGAGAGCCGGTGCGCATCGTTCGCCTCAACCGCGACCGTGAGCCGTTCACGGCCAGCGAGCAAGCTACTCTAATGAAGCGGCTCGAAGAGATACTCAAGCAGGGCGATCGAACGCCCGAGCGGGTCCAACAGATCAAGAACGCGATTCATTTCGAAGACATGTACCCGTATTACCGCCGGTTCATGTGCGGCCCTGAGGGTACGCTGTGGCTTCGGAGAATACGCCCGATAAGCGACATGAGCCCGGAAGAGAAAGAAGCGCTCAACTTCAACCGGCGGCCGCGACCGGGCACAGGCTTTGACGTCTTCGACGATCAGGGGCGGTACCTGGGTGTCGTCGAGGCCCCCCTCGAAATGCCGTTGGGCCTCCTCTTCGGCGACCGGATGTTCGGCATCATGAAGGACGAATTCGACGTGGAGTACGTCCAGACTTGGCATATTGAGGGGCTGGATCAGACAGCTTCGGCTGGGTAGTCACAGGTGAGGATGCTCGGCGGTTCCGCCAACACGCCCTCCTGCCCGCTCAGCAGACGTGCGCTTGAGCGCGCTTCAATGACACTCCCTAGCCGCCTCCCCCCTCGATCCAGGCGTTGATCTTCGCCTCGAGCATGGTGAGCGTGATCGTGCCGTCCTCGATCACCAGGTCGTGGAAGCGCCGGATGTCGAATCCGTCTCCGAGAGCTTCCTCCGCCCTCCGCCGCAACTCCTGGATCAGCAGGCTGCCGGTGAGATACGACGTCGCCTGCCCGGGCCAGGCGATGTAGCGGCTGATCTCGGATTCCACACCGCTGCGCGACTCGGCGGTGTTGGCCAGCATGTAGTCTTCGGCCCGCTGCCGGGTCCAGCCGAGCACGTGCATGCCCGGATCCACGACCAGACGCGCCGCGCGGAACGCCTCGTTCGACAGCATCCCCAGTCGATCGATGTCGGCCGTGTAGAGACCCGCCTCGTCCGCGAGCCGCTCGCTGTACAGAGCCCAGCCTTCGCCCAGGCCCGAGGTGAAGAAGTACTTGAGCACCGGGTGTACCCCAGCGCCTTCGATCGCCACGTACACCTGCATGTGGTGTCCCGGGTATGTTTCGTGGAAGGTCGTGGCCTCGAAGCCGCCGCCGCGGTTCAGATCGCTCGGGTCATAGATTCCGAATTCGTAGGTGCCGGGCGTACTGCCGTCCGCGGCACCCGCGGAGTAGAAGCCGCCCCCCGTCCGTTGCATGAACTCCGGGTACGGTTTGAGCTCCACCTTTGCCTCCGGAATGAAACCGAACCAGTCGGGCATCGCCGTTTTGGCACGATCCACGGCGTCGTCTGCGAAGGCGATGATCTCGTCCCTCGTCTCGAAAGCGTTCGCGGGGTCGGCTTTCACGAGCGCGAGCAGTTGCTGCACGTCCTCGGTGCCGAAGCTGCGACGTCCGATGTCCTGCATCTCGGAGTGGATCCGCTCGATCTCCCTTAGGCCCGTCTCGTGAATCTCCTCGGGGGTGAGTGGCAGCGTCGCGTGGTACCGCACGGAAGCCAGGTAGCACTCGCGGCCGCCAGGAGTCGCGGTCACGCCGATCGCCTCCCGCGCCGTGGCCAGGTACTCGTCGTTGAGGAAGTCGCGGTAGCGTTCGATGGCCGGAACGATCTCGTCGGCAATGACCGCGGCCAGTGCGGTGGCGACCGCGGGATCGCCGTCCCTGAGCGCCGGTTCGAATATGGGGGACTGCTCGGCTGACACGGACAGATGGCCTTCGATCTGCGAGATCACCCGAAGGACGTTGGACCGGGGAGCCGTGAAGCCCTCCCGGGTCCCGAGGCGCAGGTTCTCGATCTCGGTGTCGATGAACCGGGCCACGTCTCGCGCGCGAGCGATCGTCGCAGCCCGAGCTTCCTGCGTGCCCACCGGCTGCTTGGCGAATACGCCGCTGATGAAGTTCTGCCAGCCCCTCGAGTTCGGGGCTACGTTCCACAGGTGGGTCTCGCATATACGCGCGGCGATCGAAGCCTCGAGGCGCTCCTTGGAGAACTGGTAGGGTATGAAGGCCTCCGTGCCCACAAGTTCTGCGGGGTCGATGGCCTCCAGTCGGTCCAGCCACCCGTCCTCGCGGGCCCTCCACGCGGCCATTGCTTCCGGACCGAGGTCTCCCATCCGGTCGAGGGGAGCCGCGTAGCCCGTCTCGTAGGCCTCGTGCGGGAACTGCTCGTAGTACTCGGCCACGTACTCGTCCGCGATCGCGAGAACTTCGGCGGCGGCGTCTGGGACCGGTGCGGGTCTGCTGCAGGCGGCGAGGGTTGCGAGCAGTAGCGCGCCTGGAATGCTGCGGTTCATGGATCCTCCACCTGGTACTTGGGAAAGCACAGATTGTGCGACGAGGTATACGTACTCCGTGGCCCGGTCGTCAATCTGCTGCCGCGCACGAGGATCGCGACGGAAAGGTCGGGACGAGCGAACAGCTGCAGCCGGGCAGGAGTCGGGCGCTTCGTGCTGCGGCGCGGAGTCGGCTCTTCCCACGGTGCTCCGCACCCGCGATCTTGCCTGCATGACAGACAGCCAGGGCTACCAGCGGTTCTTCGCGGAACTCAAGCGCCGCCGCGTGTTCCGCGTGGTAGCGGTGTACGGCATCGTGGGGTTCGTGCTGCTCCAGATCGTAGACCTCGTCGTCCCCGCGCTATTGCTTCCCGAGTGGACCTACAGGCTCATTGCTCTTTTCCTGCTGCTCGGCTTCCCGGTGGCGATCGTGCTCGCATGGGCGCTGGAGATGACGCCGGATGGATTGCGGCGCACCGCGGAGGCCGCTCCCGGCGAGCTGACGGAGATCATCGCGGCCCCGGCCTCGAAGCATTGGTCCTCGGGCGTGCTCGCACTCGTAGGCGTGACGGCGCTGCTGGCTGGCGTGTGGTATGTGGGGAGGGAGTCGGCTCCCGCGCCGGCTGCAGATCCGGCGGTGGGTCCCGCGTCAGCATCGATCGCGGTGCTGCCGTTCGCGGACATGTCACCTGACAACGACCAGCAGTACTTCTCCGACGGCATCTCCGAGGAGCTGCTGAACCTGCTGTCGAAGATCCCCGAGCTGAAGGTGGCGGCACGAACCTCGTCGTTCTCCTTCAAGGATCAGGATCTGGCGATTCCGGAGATCGCCCGGCTTCTTAACGTGGCCCACGTGCTGGAAGGCTCGGTGCGGAAGGCTGGGAGCGAGGTGCGCATCACCGCGCAGCTGATCAGGGCCGATGATGGGTATCACGTGTGGTCGGAGACCTGGGACCGCTCGCTGGATGACATCTTCAAGATCCAGGACGAGATCGCCGCGGATGTAGTGGCGCAACTCAAGGTCACGCTTCTGGGCGCAGCGCCGACGGTCGAGGAGACCCATCCCGAGGCCTATGCGCTGTACCTGCAGGCGCGGCAGTTGGGCCGCCAGAGCACGGCCGAGGGTTTCGAGCAATCCATCGCGCTGTACCAGCAGGCCCTGGAGATCGATCCCGACTACGCAGCGGCGTGGGCGGGGCTGGCCAACAACTACATCGGCCAGGCGGGGTCTCTACAGCGGCCGATAGACGAGGGCTACCGGCTGGCCCGCGAGGCGGCGAACCGGGCGGTGGCGATCGACCCGGAGTTTGCAGAAGCCTACACCCAGCTCGGCCGGATCGAGATGGATTACGACGGCGACCTGCCGGCCGCGGCGCGGCATCTTGAGCGTGCGCTGGCGCTGGCGCCGACCAACCCCGACATCATCACCGACGCCGCACTCCTGGCCATGGACCTCGGCCGCCCGGACGAGGCCATCGCGCTCCAGGACTACGTGGTTGCCCGCGACCCGGTGAATTCCAACGACCATAATTGGCTTGGCTACTTCTACCTGTTGGCCGGCCGCTTGGATGAGGCCATCACGTCGTTCCGCACCGCGCTGACACTGAGCCCCGGGAGTATCGGCGGGCACTACATCATCGGAGTGGCGCTCCTTCTCAAGGACGAGCCGGAGGCGGCGCTGGCTGCCTTAGCCGAGGAGGCGGACGAAGGCTACCGCCTGATCGGTTTGGTGATGGCCTACCACGCGCTCGGACAGGCGGCCGAATCCGATGCCGCGCTGGCGGACCTGATCGAAAAGCACGAACAGGAAGCGGCTTACAACATCGCTTACGTGCTGACGTTCCGGGGCGAGGCTGATCGGGCCTTCGAGTGGCTGGACAAGGCGGTGGAGTACAACGATCCGGGCCTGGCGGATATCCCTGTCGATATCATGTTCGCCAACATCCACGACGACCCGCGCTGGCTGCCGTTCCTGGAGGACATCGGAAAGTCGCCCGAGCAGCTTGCCGCCATAGCGTTCGACGTGTCGCTGCCGCAGTAGGTGAATGGCCCGGCTCCGCTCCCCGTTCACGGCGCTTCGCTTTTCCAAAATGCTGGGCAACAGAACGGATAACAGCTTTCCGTAACTCGTTGTAACGGCTACCCCGATCCGGTTATAGCAACCGGCACGGACGGGAGTTCGCTCACTGGCTCGCACGGCGGCGGGCGGGATGAGGCACATACGCCATGCGGACCGAGGGCAGAACCTTGCGGACTTCCGCGACTGGGACGAAAATTCGATAGGAGGTTCGCATGACCGTCGATCAGCATGACCTCGTCCGCACCTTCGTCCTGGTTCCCGAACGGAATCTGGGCCACGCCATCGCCCACAAGCTCCGGGAGGATCCGGCGATCCAGGTCATCGGCGTCTCCACCGATCCGGACAAGGACGCGTACTGGATCTACGACGCCGACCCCGATGTCATCATCGCCGATTTCGAGGCGGGGGGACTCCAGTTCCTGTTCACGGAGCGTCTCCCGGTCGGGGACCACCGGGTCGTCTTCTTCGCTCCGCGTTCCGAAGAGGGGTGCGATGCTTGCTACGAGGCCCTGGTTCACGGCGCCGAGGGGATCATGTGCAGGCCCGGCTCCGCGGAGGAAGCCTCGCACTGTGACGCGCTCCTCGAGTCGATCCGGGAAGGGACTCCGATGCGGCCTGCGGACTGTCCGGCCGTGAAGCGCTTGCGGGAAGAGGGGGCGGGCTAGGCCCGCTCCACGCGCACGGCGCAGACCTTGGTCTCGGGGATCTTCGCCACCGGATCGTAGGCGGCGTTGGTGAGTACGTTCGTCGGCGCCTCGTGGAAGTGAAACGTCATACTGATGGTGCCCGGCGGCGAAACCTCTGTCACCAGGGCGCGCGCCTCCACCTCGCCCCGCCTCGACGTCACCCGGACCCGGTCGCCGCTGGCAATGGCGAGCGCCACCGCATCGCGCGGGTGGATCTCCACCAGCTCCTCGGCGCGTAGCGTCTCGAGTCCCGGCACGCGGCGGGTCATCGTAGCCGTGTGATAGTGGTAGAGGCTCCGCTCGGTCGTGAGCACGAGCGGGTACTCGGCGTCGGGTTCCTCGTCGGGCGGGCGGTACTGAAGGGGGAAGAAACGACCGCGTCCGCTCGGGCGGGGGAACGTCTCGGCGTGGAGATACCGCGTTCCCGGATGCGAGGCGTCCGGGCAGGGCCACTGGAGGCCGACCTGCTCGATCCGGTCGTGCGTGATCCCGCCGTAGCTCGGCGTGAGTGAGGCGATCTCGCCCATCACCTCTTCCGCACTCTCGAAGTCGAATCCGCCGACCCCCATCCGCCGGGCGATCGCGCAGGTGATCCACGCGTCGTCCCGGGAATCGCCCACCGGCGGAATCACCTTCCGCACCCGCTGCACGCGACGCTCCGTGTTCGTGAACGTCCCGTCCTTCTCGGCGAAACTCGCCGCGGGCAGGACCACGTCCGCATACTCCGCCGACTCCGTCAGGAAGATGTCCTGCACGACCAGGAAGTCCACCTTCTCCATCGCTTCGCGCGCGCGCGTCGCGTCCGCTTCGCTCAATGCTGGGTTCTCTCCGACCAGGTAGATCGCCCGGATCGGCCCGGCCGTGACACCGCGCAGGATCTCCAGGTGGGTGAGGCCCGGAGCATCGTCGAGCTCGACGCCCCATGCCGTCTCGAACTTCGCCTTCACCTCAGGAAGATCCACCTTCTGGTAGCCGGGGTAGACGTTGGGGAGCGCCCCCATGTCGCACGCTCCCTGCACGTTGCTCTGGCCCCGCAGCGGATTCACGCCGCCCGAGGGCAGGCCGACGTTGCCGGTCAGCAGGGCGAGGTTGCTTGTGGCCAGCACGTTGTCCGTTCCGTGCGTGTGCTGGGTGATTCCCATGGCGTAGAGAATGGCCGCCGGCGAGTTCTGCGCGTACATGCGCGCCGCCTCGGCGATCTGCACGAAGGGCACGCCGGTCTTCTCCTCGACCGTCGCCTCGTCGTATTGCGCGAGCGAGTCCCGGAACGCCTCGAAGTTCTCACACCGTGCTTCGATGAACTCCGGGTCGTGTAGACCCTCGTCCACGATGACGCGCATCATGCCCATGAGCAGCGCGACGTCGCTTCCCGCGCGGTTCTGGACGTACAGATCGGCGTAGCGGGCGAGTTCGATCTCACGGGGGTTGACGACGATCAGCTTGCCGCCCGCGCGGATCGACCGCATGACCTGCAGCCCGACGATGGGATGCGCGGCGGTCGTGTTGGTCCCGATGGCGAGGGTACAGCGCGCGTCGCCGAGGTCCTTCGACGAACTCGTCATCGCCCCGCTGCCGAAGCTCTGCACCAGTCCCGCCACCGACGGCGAGTGACAGAGGCGCGCGCAGTGGTCGACGTTGTTGGT